>CAZPZW010000181.1:0-5672 GCA_964591165.1 uncultured Thermoanaerobaculia bacterium
CCCCGGCCGGCGCCTACGTCGGCCAGTGGCTGCAGAGCTTCCGCGAGTTCCCGCCACGCCAGAAGCCCGGCAGCTTCAACCTCGACCGCGTGATGGAGGCGGTCATGGGCGGCTCGAAGCAGTAGCGCGATCCAGCTGCAGCCGGTGTCGTACGATCGGGCGGCGCGCCGCGACAGCGGGTGAGGCCCGATCGGCGGCAACCGGCTGGCGAGTTGCCGCCCGTTGGGGTGCGCCGCGGCCGGCAACGCGCGCTCTAGAGTCCGAGCCGTGACGAGCGCAACTTCTCGATGGAGTGAACATGAAGAAACCGATCCGGGTCGCCACCGCGCTGCTGCTGTTCGCGCTTCCCCTGCTGGCGCAGGAGCCCTGTCCCTGCCCGGAGCCGGCGCCGCCTCCGCCCCCGCTGTGGACCGGCTCGGCCGGCTTCTCCTATCTCGCGACCAGCGGCAACAGTGACAGCGAGACGCTCGGCCTGACCGTCGGCCTGGCGCGTCAGCCAACGCCCTGGGGAGTCGAGATCTCGGCCGCCGCCAACCGGGCGGAATCGGAGGGGGAGAAGACCGCCGAGCGGATCCTGGCGGGGTTGCGCGGTAAGCGCGCCTTCGGCGAGCGTTGGGAGGCCTTCGGCGGCCTCTCCTGGGAGCAGGACGAGTTCGCCGGCTTCGACGCGCGAACCCTGGTCGAGGCGGGGGGTCTCTGGAAGGCGATCGTCTCCGAGCGCCAACTGCTCGCCTTCGATGCCGGCCTCACCTGGACGCAGGAGGACCCGGTGGTCGGCGAGAGCTTCGACTACTTCGGGGCAGTCGCCGGCTTCGATTGGGTGTGGAAGATCTCCCAGACGGCGACTTTCCGCGAGCGCGTCCTCGGCTATCCGAACTTCGACGAGAGTGAAGACTGGCGGCTCCGCTCCGAGACCACGCTCGAGGCGGCGCTCGCCGCGAGCTGGGCGCTCCGGGCCTCGTATCTCTGGACCCGCGACAACCTGCCGGCGCCGGGTTTCGAGCAGGACGACGCGACCACGTCGGTCTCGGTGGTGTGGAAGCGGTGATACGCCGGGGATCGGTCGGCGGTCGACGCAGGATGACGGAGTAGAATAGACAAACAGGATCGCTCAGAACGAGGCACCACCCGCGACGCGGTAGGGAGGAATCATGTTCGAGAAGCCGCTTCTGAGAGGGCCCTTGGTGGTTGCCCTCGTGCTCGCCGGGAGCTCGCCGGTGTCCGCCCAGACCGACTACCTGTGGCCCCGCTTCGCGGTGGACGCCGGCGCGTACGAGATCTCGACCACCGACGAGATCCGCATCGACGGCAAGCTCGACCTGGACGGCCGTCCGGTCGATCTCTCGACCGACATCGGTCTGCCCGACTCGGAGACGCTGCTCAACCTCAAGCTCGAGTGGGCCTTCGCCGAGCGCCACTCGCTGGCTTTCGGCTACTGGTCGCTCGACCGGAGCGGATCGCGCAGCATCGCACGCGAGATCGAGATCGACGGCACGACGTTCCCGGTCGGCGCCAGCGCCTCGATCGACTTCGAGACCACGTCGATCGGGGCGGCCTACACCTATTGGTTCGTGCGCCGCGAGAACTGGGGGATGGGCGGGACTTTCGGTCTGGTCTACCTCGGCCTCGACGCCAAGGCCAGCGCCAGCGTTCAGCTCGGCGGCGGAACCGGCACGATCTCGGAGAGCGCCTCGGCCAGCACCGACCTGCCGGTGCCGATGATCGGCTTGGCGTTGAAGGGGCGGCCCTGGGAGCGCTTGGTGCTCTACGGCAAAGCCGACTTTCTGCCGTCGGTGACGGTCGGTGACTACAGCGGCGAGGCCGGCAACTTCTCGCTCGGAGCCGAGTTCTATTTCTGGGGTCCGCTGGCGGTGGGCGGCAGCTTCGACGGCGCCTACTACAAGGCGGATGTCGACAAGGCGGACTGGCACGGCTCGGTCGACCTGGTCAACGAGGGCTGGCGCCTCTACCTGCGCGCCGCCTGGTGACTTTGCGGGCTTCCCGTCGCCCGCCAACGATTTCAGATGCGGGGCATCCCGCGACGGCGGCCGGGCGCCGCTCAACGCGCGCGCAGCGCCAAGCCTTCGCGGTCGTCGAAGGTCACCAGGGCGACCCTGCCGGCGGCGAGCTCGAGGCTCTCCTCGAGCTCGCCGTGGGGAAGCTCTGCCAGCTCGGCGGAAGAAAGCTCGCTCGTGAGCTCGGGCGCGAACCGGATGCGGACCGCGTGGGTCCCGGGCGCAGCGAGGAGCGTCTCCTCGATGACCAGCGGCCGGTCGGCGCGCAGGCCCCGCTTGCTCGCCAGCGCCGAGTGGCGCAGCGTCCCGTCGAGCCAGACCTCGAGCCGGTAGGTCACTGGCCGGTCTTCGCAGACCCGTGGCAGGCGCATGTGGACCGGCAGCTCGGCGAGCTCCGCCGGGCTGCGGTCGCGACAGACCTCGAGCTTCGCTGCCGCGGTGCGGATGGCCAGGCGCAGCGCCGCTTCAGCCGGTTCCCGTCCGAGAGGCAGGTGGGCGAGGTGGCCCACGCCCAAGACCAGGAAGCCCGAGACCACGAAGCGTCCGGCGAAGGCCGGGAGAGCGGGCGATCGATCAGCCATCGGCGACCTCGGCAGCCGCTGCGGCGCAGAGCAGGTCGAGCTCGGCGAGCGGCTCGGGGACCACGGCCAGCGCGACGATCCCGGCTTGGAACTCCTGCAGGCGCCGACGCGCGGCTGACGCTTCGGCCGGCGAGAAGCTCGCGAAGCCGACTCGCCGGCGGTCCACCCGCGGCTTGAGCTCGGCTTCGCGCCCGGCGAACAGGCGCGCCTCGGCCCACTTCGGCCCTTCGCGGAAGTGGCAGTTGCGCGGCGGACAGGAGAGCAGGAAGACCCCGCCGACGCCCCGGCGCAAGAGCAGCTCCACCACCGAGGTGTGCACCGATCCGGAGCAGCCGGTCGGATAGGCGATCATCCCCGGAAGCGCGAGCGCCGCGGGCAGGGCGCCGAGCCCGTTCCGGCAGCCGAGCACGACGACCTCGTCGCCGCGCGGCGGCTGGCGATCCAGGAAGGCTCGCGCCGCCGCCAGCTGATCGCGTCCGGTGCGCTCGAAGGGGCCGACCCCCATCGGGGCGCACGAGGCGGCACAGATGCCGCAGCCCACGCAGCGCGCCGGGTCGACCCGCGCCACCAGCTCCGAGCGCTGATGCGCGAAGTCGCTGCGCGCCACCATGGCGATCGCTTCGTAGGGGCAATCCTGGTAGCAGTTGGTGCAGCCCGAGCAGTGGGACTCGTCGACCGTCGAGGCGGCGATGGCGCGCTGCGGCCGCCACCACCAGGGCAGGCTGGCGAGCAGGGCGAAGGCGCCGGCCCAGAGCGCGAGCTGGCTTGCGGGCGCGAGGCGGTCGGCGAGCGGCAGCCAGAAAGCGTAGAAGAGATCGGTCGGAACGACGCCGGGCAGCGCGAGCAGATCGGCCGCGGGGGGCAGCGCGACCGGAGCGACCGCGGCCAGCACGGCGAGCAGCGCCAGGCTGGACCAGCGCAGCTCGCGGGGCGGCAACCAGGCGGGACGGGACAGCCGGCTGACGTGCAGCCAGAGGAGCGCGGTGATGCCGAGCGGCAGCGCCACGTGGAGGAAGAGATTCATGAAGAAGAACGACGAGGGAGGAGGCGCTTCGCCGTTGAACGAGCGGCTGAGCGGCTCCGAGAGTACCGGCAGGAGATCGATCAACCGGGCGCCGCGCGAGGCCACCAACTGCCCCTGGACGTCCCAGACCATCACCAGGCCGGTCCAGCCGCACAACAGCACGATGCCGAGCAGCGCGACCCCGCTTAGCCAGGCGAGCGCGCGCGGTCCCCAAGTCTGCCCCTGCACCAGCTTGCGCAGGAGATGGACGACGAGCGCGACCATGGCGAGGTCGGCGCTGTAGCGGTGGAGCGAGCGCATCCAGGAGCCGAGGAAGATCCGCTCGTCGATCCGGACGACCGAGCCGTGCGGGTCGGCGATCTTGTAGAAGAGGAAGAGATAGACGCCGGTCGCGAGGCAGACCAGGAAGCAGAGTACGGCGAGATTGCCGCTCTGGTAGAGCGGGTTCCAACGCGCGCCGTAGACGCGATCGAACAGGCGATCGAGCGGCTCGGTCACCCAGCGCAGAGCGCGGGCCGCGGCGGGGGGACCCGCCGAGCCGCCGGCCGGCGGGGGCGCGCTCACGCCGTCTCGCGCCCCAGCCGGGTGACCGCTTCGACCAACCAGTCGGGCGGCGGGTTGAGGAAGCGGTAGGCGATCCGGCCTTCGCCGTCGAGCAGGTAGATCAGCCCCGGGTGGAGGATGTCGCCGGTCGACTCGTCGCGGGTCGCGCCGATCTCGTATTCACGGTGGACCCGCCCGACGTCGGCGATCTCGCCGGAGAGGACATGGGCCCCGGGGATCGTGCCCAGCTTCCAGCTCTCGGCGATCCCCGGCAAGGCGCGCGGCGTGTCGCGCCAGGGATCGAGAGTGACGACGACGATCGCGGCCGCGTTCTCCGGAAGCGCTGACGAGGCCTGCCGAAGGGTGTGGATGAGCACCGGACAGACCGTCCGGCAGTGCGCGAAGGCGAAGGAGAGCAGCACGATCCGGCCGCGCAGATCGGACAACCGGAGGGTCGATCCGGACTGATCGACCAGCCCGAGCTCCGGCGCCGGGAGGTAGGTCCTCAGGTAGCCCTCGGGAAGCGGTTCCACGGCCTCGGACGGAGAGAAGCTCTCGCCCAGATCGAGCGCGCGCTCGACCCGCTGGGCGACTCCGAACACGCCGAGCGCCAAGCCGCCGGCGAGCGCGCCGAGCAGGGACGCGCCCGCGGCGCGTCCGAGGGCCCAACGGGCGCTCGCCCGGAGCTCGCCTCCCCAGACCACGACGAGAAAGGCGAGCATGGAGAGCGGGCCGAGGACGAGCAGGCACCAGCCATAGTTGTCGGGCAGCCCGTTGGGCAAGGTGCCGAAGCAGACGGCGCGCGCGCGTTCGATCCACTCCGGCGGCGCGGCGAGCGGTGGAAAGGCGATCGCCCACCAGGTCGTCGTCACCGCCAGCCAGGCCAGGAACGCCGAGGCCGGGAAGAGGACGAAGCGCGCCGCGGTCGTGGCTCGAACGCTCATCGCGAGAAGTTCTCGAGCCGGGGCCTCAGCCGATCTTCCAGATCATGGAGAGGATCTTCCAGTTGGTGAAGTAGTAGAGGACGAAGACCGCGAGGAAGATGAAGACCAGCCAGACCGTGCCCGGAGCGCCCGCCTTGTGGGCGACGAGCGCGCTCTCGCCGCCGTGCGACTGGGGCGGCAGGCGGAGCAGGCCTTGCGGGATGCCGTCGGTGTCGCGGCCGACGTTGGCGAGATCCACCGACTTGCCGAAGAAGACCGAGACCACGGCGATGGCGATGTAGATCAGCACGGCGAGCGAGGCGAGCACGCCCCCGATGCCGACTCCGGCGAGCAGCAGGTCGACGACGGGCGGGAACTCGAGGCCGAACGGCGCCTGCGGGAAGGTGATGTCGGCGTGGCGCCGCGGGACGCCGAAGCTGCCGGCGAAGGTCATCGACATCGAGAGGGTCACGATGCCGACCGCGAAGAGATAGGGCTGCAGCTTGGCGAGCCGCCAGAAGGCGACCCGCTTCTTGAAGATCAGCGGGATCACGTAGTAGGTGAGGGCCATGAAAGCGAGCGCGGT
>CAZPZW010000182.1:0-5652 GCA_964591165.1 uncultured Thermoanaerobaculia bacterium
CCGGCCGTTGCGGAGATTACCGCGATCCGCCGCCCGGCGCGCCCGCCCGAAAGGGTCGCCGGCAGCGCACCACGACGCAGTCGCCCCCGCCGGCATTCGATATCCTACCGACCGTCGACGAGGAGCTCTCGCATGATCCACCCCGCATCCCCGCACTCTCCGGCCCCCTGGGGCCTGCTGCTGCTCGCCGCGCTGGTGCTCGTTCCGGCGCGCGACGCCTTCGCCCAGGCCGCGGTGCCGCGCCCGCCGGTCGCGGCCAAGCGCCCCCACCCGATGACCCTGCACGGCGTCACCCGGGTCGACGACTACTACTGGCTGCGCGACGACAGCCGCTCCAGCCCCGAGGTGCTCGCCTACCTCGCGGCCGAGAACGCTTACACCGCCGCCGTCCTCGCCCCTACCGACGCCCTGCAGGAGAAGCTCTACCAGGAGCTGGTCGGGCGGCTGAAACAGGACGACGACACGGTGCCCTATCGCAAGCACGGCGACTGGTTCTACCGGCGCTATCTCGCCGGTCAGGAGTACAGCCTGATCGCCCGCCGCCGCGGCTCGCTCACCGCGCCGGAGGAGATCCTGCTCGACCTCAACGCCCGCGCCGCGGGGCACGACTTCTACGCCCTGGGCGACTGGGCGGTGACCGCCGACGGCCAGCGGCTCGCCTGGAGCGAAGACACGGTCAGCCGGCGGCGCTATACCCTGCGGGTCAAGGACCTGACGACCGGCGAGCTGCTGCCCGACGTCATCGAGAACACCTCGGGCGACGTGGTCTGGGCGAACGACGGGCGGACCCTGTTCTACATCGAGAAGGACCCGGTGACTCTCCTCGGCTACAAGGTTCGCCGCCATCTGCTGGGCAGCGACGCGGCGAAGGATCCCGTGGTGTACGAAGAGAAGGACACCGCCTACTACACCAACCTCTTCAAGACCCGCTCCGACCGCTTCGTGGGGATCTTCTCGCGATCCACCCTTGCGACCGAGGTGCGGCTGCTCGACGCCGACCGGCCGGACGGCGAGTTCCGCGTCTTCCTGCCGCGCGAGCGCGATCACGAGTACTCGGTGGAGGACCTCGGCGACCGCTTCGTGGTGCGGACCAACTGGCAGGCGAAGAACTTCCGGCTGGTGACGGTCCCCGCCGCGAGCCCCGCCGACCGCGCGACCTGGAAGGACCTCGTGGCGCACCGCGACGACGTGCTGATCGAGGACTTCGCGGCGTTCCACCGTCACGTGGTGATCGCCGAACGGAGCGCGGGGCTGCGCCGCCTGCGCATCAAGCCGCTCGACGGCTCGGCCGAGCACTACGTGACCGCCGACGAGCCGGCCTACAGCGCCTGGCTGGACGTCAACCCCGAGCAGGCGACGGAGACCCTGCGC
Organism: uncultured Thermoanaerobaculia bacterium; assembly: GCA_964591165.1. Taxonomy (GTDB): domain Bacteria; phylum Acidobacteriota; class Thermoanaerobaculia; order Multivoradales; family JAGPDF01; genus JAGPDF01. The sequence continues at coordinate 1,372 of CAZPZW010000182.1, forward strand.
TACGGCTACTCCTCGCTCGTCACGCCCGACTCGATCTTCGAGCTCGACCTCGCGACCGGCGAGCGCAAGCTCCTCAAGCGCGATCTCGTGCTGGGCGGTTTCGCCGCGGAGAACTACCAGAGCGAGCGCCTCTTCCTGCCCGCCCGCGACGGCGCCCAGGTGCCGGTCTCGGTCCTCTACCGGCGCGGCACACCGCTCGACGGCACGGCGCCGCTGCTGCTCTACGCCTATGGCTCCTACGGCTACTCCACGGACCCCGACTTCGACAGCAACATCCTCTCGCTGGTCGACCGCGGCTTCGTCTACGCCATCGCGCACGTGCGCGGCGGCCAGGAGATGGGCCGCTCCTGGTACGAGGACGGCAAGCTGCACAAGAAGAAGAACACCTTCTACGACTTCATCGACGTCGCCGAGGGCCTGGCGGCGCGCCACTACGCGGCGCGGGACCGGCTCTTCGCGGCCGGCGGGAGCGCCGGTGGGCTGCTCGTCGGCGCGGTCGTCGAGCTGCGCCCCGACCTCTGGCGCGGCGCGATCGCGGGGGTGCCCTTCGTGGACGTGGTGACCACCATGCTCGACGCGTCAATCCCGCTGACCAGCAACGAGTGGGACGAATGGGGCGACCCGCGGCGCAAGGCGGACTTCGACTACATGCTCTCCTACTCGCCCTACGACCAGGTGAGCGCCAAGGCCTATCCCAACCTGCTGGTCACCACCGGCCTCTGGGACTCCCAGGTGCAGTACTACGAGCCGGCCAAGTGGGTGGCGAAGCTGCGCGCCCGGAAGACCGACGCCAACTGGCTGCTCCTCAAGACCAACCTGGAGGCGGGGCACGGCGGCAAGTCGGGGCGCTTCCAGCGCCTGCGCGAGAAGGCGCTGCAGTACGCCTTCCTGCTCGAGCTCGCGGGGCGCCGGGACTGAACGCGGCGATGACGCGTCGCGACTCCCCGTTCGCCGCGCTCGACGCGCAATTCGAGCGCCTCGCCAGGCTGCTCGACGAGCCGCCCGCCCGGCTGGGCGTCGTCCGGCCCGCGGTCTCGCGCTGGTCGGTCGGGCAACAGATCGACCATGTGCTCAAGGTGCTCCAAGTCACCCGCCAGGTGATCGCCAGCGAGCGCCCGCCGCTCGCCCGGCGGATCAACCTCGCCGGCCGCCTGGCGCTCGCCCTGAACTGGCTGCCGCGCGGCGTCGGCAAGGCGCCGCAGGCGGTCCTGCCGGACGAGCGCTCGGCGAGCGCGCTCGGCCAAGCGCTCGCCGCCGAGCAGGCCGCCTGGCGCGAGCTCGCCGGGCAGCGGGCGCTCCTCGCGCGCCCCGAGGCGATCTACCCGCACCCCTACTTCCGCGGTCTCACCCGCGCCGAGGCGGTGCGGTTCGCCGCCGTCCACACCCACCACCACCTGAAGATCGTCGACGACATCCTGGCCGCCGCGCGTTGAGCCCGCGGGCCGCGGCCCTTCCGGTACAATGCCCTCCAGCCGCAAGCGGCGGGAGGGACTCATGAAGCGCGTGGTGACGGCGGTTCTCGGCGGCGGTCAGGGGGCGCGTTTGGCGCCGCTCACGCGCGACCGGGCCAAGCCCGCGGTCCCGGTGGGCGGCAAGTTCCGGCTGATCGACATCCCGATCTCCAACAGCCTGCACGCCGGCATCGACCGGATCTACGTGCTCACCCAGTTCAACAGCGAGAGCCTGCACCGCCACATCTCCCAGACCTACCGGTTCGACGTCTTCCGCGGCGGCTTCGTGAACATCCTCGCCGCCCAGCAGAGCCTGACCAACCGCGACTGGTACCAGGGCACCGCCGACGCGGTGCGCCAGAACCTGACCCGCCTGATCGACGACAACGATCCCACCGAGGTGCTGATCCTCTCCGGCGACCAGCTCTACCTGATGGACATCCGGCAGTTCGTCAACACGCATCGCCAGCGCACCGCCGACCTGACGATCGCCGTCAAGCCGGTCTCCCGCGAGGAGGCCAAGGGATTCGGCATCCTCCGCCTCGACCGCTCGGGACGGGTGGTGGAGTTCGTCGAGAAGCCGACCGAGCCCGAGGTCCTGGATTCGCTGGCGCTCGACGGGCCGACCCGCGAGGCGCTCGGCTTCCCCGCCCCGCCCGGATCGCTCCTCGCCAGCATGGGAATCTACGTCTTCCGGCCGGAGATCCTGCGCGAGGTGCTGGTCGGCAGCCCGCACACCGACTTCGGCAAAGAGGTCATCCCGGCCTCGCTCGACCGGGTGCGCGTCTTCGCCTTCCCCTACGACGGCTACTGGACCGACATCGGGACGATCCCGAGCTTCCATCAGGCGAACCTCGACCTGACGCTGCCGCTGCCGCCACTCAACCTCTACGATCCCGACTTCCGGATCTACACCCACGCCCGCTTCCTCCCGGGTTCGAAGATCAACCAGTGCATCGTGACCAGCTCGGTGCTCTGCGAGGGCTCGATCATCACCGGGGCGCGCATCACCGACTCGATCGTCGGCATCCGCGCGGTGGTCAAGGCCGGCTCGGTGCTCGAGCGCTCGATCGTCATGGGCGCCAACCAGTTCGAGCGGCTCGAAGAGGCGGCGCGCCACGACGTCCCGCTGGGCATCGGCCGCGACTGCCAGATCCGCAACGCGATCATCGACTTCAACGCCCGGATCGGCGACGGCTGCCGCCTGCTCAACGCCGACGGCATCCGCGAAGCCGAGACGCCGAACTACGCCGTGCGCGGCGGCATCATCGTGGTGCCGAAGAACGCCACCCTGCAGCCGGGCACCATCATCTGAGGGGTCGGGTTTGAAGGTCTGCCAGGCGGCCTCCGAGGTCACGCCGTTCGCCAAGACCGGGGGCCTGGGCGACGTCGTCGCCGGCCTGTCGCGCGCCCTCGCCAAGCGGGGACACGACGTGCGGGTCTTCCTCCCCTTCTACGCCCGGCTGGCCAAGAGCGACACGCAGTTCCTGGTGGTCGACTACCTGCGCGAGGTGGAGATCCGGCTGGGCGAGCGCCTCTTCACCTACTCGGTGCTGACCGCCAAGCTGCCGGCGAGCGGCGTGGACGTCTACTTCGTCCACTGCCCGGCGCTCTACCATCACGAGGGAATCTACAGCGGCGACTGGGACGAGTACCTGCGCTACGCGCTGCTCACCCGCGCCACCTTGGAGTGCTGCCAGCGCATGGGCTGGGGACCGGACATCCTGCACGTGCACGACTGGCACACCGCGTTGGGGCCGCTCTACCTGCGCACCCTGTTCGGCTGGGACCGGCTCTTCTCGCGCACCCGCACGGTCCACACCCTGCACAATCTCGCCTACCAGGGGGTGTTCTCGTCCGCCGTGCTGGACGAGCTCGGGCTGGCGCCGCACGCGCATCTGCTCCATCAGGAGGACCTCGCCGCCGGGCGCGTCGGCTTCCTCAAGACGGGGCTGCTCTATGCCGACCTGCTGACCACGGTCAGCCGGACCTACGCCCGCGAGATCCAGACCGCCGAGCAGGGCGCCGGCCTGGAGACGATGCTGCGCGCCCGCTCCGACCGGCTGGTCGGGATCGTCAACGGCGTCGACTACGACGAGTGGGATCCGGCGACCGACCGCCACCTGCCGCACCACTACTCGGCCTCCGATCTCGCCGGCAAGGAGCGGATGAAGCAGGCGCTGCTCGGCAAGGTGGGGCTGCCCTACGCCAAGTCGGCCCCGGTGGTGGGCGTGGTCTCCCGGCTCACCGCGCAGAAGGGCTTCGAGCTGCTGTTCGACACCCTGCCCGAGTTCCTCTTCCATCGCGACCTGCGCTTCGTCGCGCTGGGCAGCGGCGAGGAGCGTTACGAGAGCTTCCTGCACTGGCTGCAGATCTCGTTCCCCGGCCGCGCCTGGACCTTCCGCGGCTACAACGAGGAGCTCGCGCACTGGATCGAGGCCGGCGCCGACCTCTTCCTGATGCCGTCCCGTTTCGAGCCCTGCGGCCTCAATCAGATGTACAGCCTGCGCTACGGCACGCCGCCCATCGTCCGGCGGACCGGCGGGCTCGCCGACACGGTCGAGCCCTGGAACCCGGTCGGCGAGACCGGGACCGGGTTCTCGTTCGACCACTTCACCCCCGAGGGCCTGCGCTGGGCGCTCGACTACGCGCTCAACGCCTTCCGCGACCCGGTGGCCTGGGCCAAGCTGCAGCGCAACGGCATGGCCCAGGACTTCTCCTGGGATCGCCAGGTCGAGCCCTACGAGGCGCTCTACCGCCAGCTCGTCGGCTGAACTAGAAGGCGCCGCTCCAGCGCAGTCGGTCGCCGCTCTCGAAACCGTCACAGTAG
>CAZPZW010000183.1:0-5632 GCA_964591165.1 uncultured Thermoanaerobaculia bacterium
GGCTACCGAGAAACCTCCGGACCCTGATCTACAATCGCTGTCACCCGAGATCGGAGGCGTCCCCATGCGCTGGCGAGGCGAACGGCAGAGCGATCGAGTCGAGGACCGGCGAGGTCGATCGGTGGCGCGCGGTGGCGCGGCGATCGGCGGTGGAGCGCTGCTGCTCGCGCTGCTCTATTCCCTGCTCACCGGCCAGGACCCGGGCCAGCTGCTCGAGGTGCTGGGCGGCGGCCCGCAGGTCGCGGTCGACGAGGGGCCCGTGCCCACCGGCGCGCCGGCGGACGAGCTCGGCCAGTTCGCGTCGACGATCCTGGCGTCGACCGAGGACGTCTGGTCCGGTGTCTTCGCACGCCAGGGTCTGACCTATCAGCCCCCGACGCTGGTGCTGTTCGAGCGGGGTGTGGCCTCGGCCTGCGGCACCGCCTCCTCGGCGGTCGGGCCCTTCTACTGCCCGCCCGATCAGAAGCTCTACCTCGATCTCTCCTTCTTCCAACTGCTCGGCCAGCGCTTCGCGGCTCCCGGCGACTTCGCCGCCGCCTACGTCATCGCCCACGAGGTCGGGCATCACGTGCAGAACCTGCTCGGCATCGCCGACCAGGTGCGCGAGGCCGAGCAGCGGCTGGGCCGCGAGGAGGCGAACGCGCTCTCGGTCCGCATGGAGCTCCAGGCCGACTGCCTGGCCGGCGTCTGGGGGCATCACGCCAACCGGGAGAAGAACTGGCTCGAGCCGGGCGACGTCGAGGAGGGGCTGCGCGCCGCCGCCGCGATCGGGGACGACATGATGCAGCGCCATGCCGGGGGCGAGGTCCAGCCCGAGAGCTGGACCCACGGCTCGTCGGAGATGCGGGTGCGCTGGCTCAACGAGGGGCTGTCGAGCGGCGACGCCGATCGCTGCGACACCTTCCGGACCGAACGGCTGTAAGGGACTCTGGGACCTACTTGACGAGCAGCACCGGGCAACGGGCGAGGATCGCCACTTTGTAGCTGATGGTGATCCAGTCGGCCGCCGGGCGGTCGCGGTCGACGCGGTGCGAGCTCATGACGATGACGTCGATCTCCTCGCGTTCCGCGAAGTCGACGATCGCCTGCGGCCGGTGGCCGAAGATGATCGCCGAGCGGCGGGCGAAACCGTTCTCGCCGAGCTGGGCGAGACTCTCCTGCATGTGTTCGGCGGCCTTCCGCTCGAGCCGCTGGTAGAAGGACTGGAGCTCCTCGTCCGGCAGCTCCTCGATGGTCTCGATGACGTGCACCAGCACGACCTCGCCGTCCACCAGCTCGGCGAGCTCGCGCGCCTTGCGCAGGGCGTTCAGATTCTTCGCCGAGAAGTCGACCGGGACGAGGATCTTGCGGAACACTGGCCCTCCACCCTAGAGCGTGCCGCGGCCTCCCGCACCACCCGACGGGGCGGGCGAGCCGCGCGCCTGCCGGCGGGCCGGCGACCTCCGATCCCGGGTAACATCCGCGACGGGAAGTCGTGCCGCACAGAAGGAGTTTCGGATGAAGATCGCAGTGCTCGGAGCGGGACGGGTCGGCGGCGCCATGGCGCTCGACCTCGCCCGGGACGAAGAGTTCACGGTTCGCGTGGTCGACGCCTCGTCGACCGCGCTCGAGGGGTTCGTCGGTCTGTCCGGTTGCGAGACGCTCGCCGCCGACCTCGCACGACCCGAGGAGGTCGCGCGCGCCGTCCACGGTTGCGACCTGGTGCTCGGCGCCGTCCCCGGGTTCATGGGGTACGCCACGCTCGAGGCCGTCCTGCGCGCCGGCAAGAACGTGGTCGACATCTCGTTCTTCCCCGAAGACCCCTTCGGGCTCGACGCGCTGGCGCGTGATCGCGGCCTGACCGCCATCGTCGACTGCGGCGTCGCCCCCGGCCTCTCCAACCTCCTGCTGGGCTACCACCACGCCCGGCTCGAGCGCGTGGATCGCTTCGCCTGTTACGTCGGCGGGCTGCCCGAGGTGCGCCACTGGCCCTACGAGTACAAGGCCGGCTTCTCGCCGATCGACGTGCTCGAGGAGTACACCCGGCCGGCCCGGCTGGTCGAGCACGGCGAAGTGGTGCTCAAGGCGGCCCTCTCGGAGCCCGAGCTGCTCGACTTCCCCGGCGTCGGCACGCTCGAGGCCTTCAACACCGACGGCCTGCGGACGCTCATCCACACGATCGACGCGCCGTTCATGAAGGAGAAGACCCTGCGCTATCCCGGGCACATCGAGGTGATGCGCCTGCTGCGCGAGACCGGCTTCTTCCGCAAGGACGAGGTCGAGGTGGACGGCGTCAAGGTCCGGCCGCTCGACCTGACGGCGAAGCTCCTCTTCCCCATGTGGCAGCTCGAGGAGGGCGAAGCCGACCTCACGGTGATGCGCCTCGAGATCGACGGCTGGCGCAACGACCGCCGCGAGCGCCACGTCTACGAGCTGCTCGACCGCTACGATCCCGCGAGCCAGACCACGTCGATGGCGCGCACCACCGGCTACACCGCGACCGCCGCCATCCGCCTGCTCGCCCACGAGCACTTCGATCGCGCCGGAATCTGCCCGCCGGAGTACCTCGGACAGAACGAGGGGTGCGTCCACCGGCTGCTCGCCGACCTCGCCGCGCGCGGGATCGAGGTGCGCAAGAGTTGATAGGGTCGCCGGCGATGCGAGCCCCGGACGAGCGCGAGCACCTGCAGTTCCTCGGCATGATGCACTACCTCGCGGGCGGGCTCGCCATGATGCTGGCGCTGGTCCCCGCGCTGCACCTCTACGTCGGAGCGCTGCTCGCGAGCTCCGGCGTGCCGATCGACTCCTGGATCACGCGGGCGCTCGGCTACGGCCTCGGCGCGTGGGTCGCCGGGGCGGTCCTGGTCTTCGGCTTCGCGCTCGGCGTCTGGCTGGCCGTCGCCGGTTTCCACCTCGGCCGTTGCCGCCGCTACCGGCTCTGCCTCGCCGCCGCCTGGGCCGGCTGCCTCTTCGTGCCCTTCGGCACGGGGCTCGCGGCGATCACCATCCCGCTGCTCCACCGCCCCTCGGTGCGCGCGCTCTTCACCGACTCCCCAGCGCCCCACCTCCCCGCCTGAGGTCATGACCGACTCGAGCTTCTCGTTCTGGAACCGCGAGGTCCAGGCGCCGACCCACTCGGAATGGATGGCGCTGCCCGCCGTGCGGCGCCGGATCAACCGCAGGATCGGCGGGCGCGAGGAGACCTGGCCGCTCGACTGGTTCGCCGAAGCCTACCCGGGGCTCCACTTCGCGCGCGCGCTGAGCATCGGTTGCGGCGCCGGGGCGCTCGAGCGCGACCTCCTGCGGCGCGGGCTCTGCGACACCGTCGACGCCTTCGACGGCTCGATCGCGTCGCTCGCCGTGGCGCGCGCGGCCGCCGCGGAAGCCGGGCTCGGCGGGCGCGTGCGCTACTTCGCCGCCGACTTCAATCGCCCGGCGCTGCCCCGCGCGCGCTACGACGCGGTGTTCGTCCACCAGGCGCTGCACCACGTGGCGAAGCTGGAGAAGCTCCTGCGCGCCGTCCGCCGCGCGCTCCGCCCGCAGGGCCTGCTCTACCTCGAGGAGTACGTCGGCCCCTCGGCTCGCGACTGGACGGCGGCGGCGATCGCTCCCCTCGCCGCGGAGTACGCGCGCCTGCCCGCCGCGGTCCGGCTCCACGATCGGCTGCCGCCCCCGATCAACGCGGCCGACCCCAGCGAGGCGATCCGCTCGCGGGAGATCCGGGATCAGCTGAGGATCGGCTTCTCGGTCGAACACGAACGGGGCTACGGCGGCAATCTCCTGGCGGTGATCCTGCCCGCTCTCGACCTCGCCCAGCTCGACGACGCGCTGCTCGAGCAGCTGCAGCGCGCCGAGGACGCCCGCCTGGCGGGCGGCGAGCGGGACTTCTACGCCGTCCTGGTGGCCCGGCCGCGCCGCGGCCTCTCCGGCCGGCTCGCCGACCTGCGCTATTTCGTCGAGCCCAAGGTCAAGCGCATCGGCCGCGAGCTCGCCCGGCCCTTCGGCCGCGCCTGAGTCGCCGCACTACGGCAGAGGTCAGGGCGGCTCGGGGCCGCGCTGGCGGCGGCTGAAGAGGCGCTTCAGCCAGGTCGCGATCCCGCGCTCCCCCTCGGCCTCCCGTTCGGCGCGGATCTGCGGATCGAGCGGTTCCGAGCCGCGGCGGGCATGCAGGTGGCAGAGCGCCACCGGTAGACGCTCTTCGTTGAACGCTTCGGAGAGGATCTCCGGGCAGCGCTCGGTCGCGAGCTCCCCGCTCGCCGGGTCGATCAGCACGATGCGGATCCCCGCCGGCGGGGTGAAGCGCCCGTAGCCGCTCGCGGGTCGCACGGCGATCGTGAAGCGCGTCCAGATCGGCAGCGCCGCCTTGGAGCCCGAGAACGGGGTCGGCGAATCGTCGTCGAACCCCACCCAGACCACCGTCGCCCGTTCCGGGGAGTAGCCGACGAACCAGTTGTCGCGCCGGTGGTTGGAGGTCCCGGTCTTGCCCGCGACCGGGTCGACGAGTCCGAGCTCGCGCGCCCGGCGGCCGGTGCCGTAGTCGATCACCCCCTGCAGCAGGGTGGTGACCAGGAACGCGGTGCGCGGCTGAAGCACCGGCGCCGGGTTGGCCGGCGGCTGGCCGGCGATCGCCGCGCCGTCGGCGCCGAGCACTCCGTCGAGCAGCCGGGGCGACGGCCGCACGCCGCGATTGGCGAACGTGGCGTAGGCCGTCACCAGCTCGAGCGGGGTGAGCTCGAAAGCGCCGAGCGCGATCGCGGGGACCGGCCTGAGGCGGGCCTCGACGCCGAGCGCGCGCGCGGTTTCGACGATCGCCGGCAGCCCCGTCTCGAGCGCCAGACGAACGGTCGGCAGGTTGTAGCTCTGCTCGACCGCGGTGCGCGCCGTCACCCAGCCGTGGAACTCGCCGTCGTCGTTCTGCGGGGTCCACTCCCGGCCGCCGGAGGTGAGGGTGAGCGCCGCGTCTTCGAGCAGCGTCGCCGGCGTCGCCACGCCCAGCTCGAAGGCGGTGGCATAGACGATCGGCTTGAAGGCGCTGCCGGCCTGGCGCTTGGCCGAGCCGGCGCGATCGAACTGGCTCTGCCGGTAGTCCCGCCCGCCCACCCAGGCGCGCACCGCGCCGCTCGCCGGCTCGAGCGAGATCAGCGCCGCCTGCAGCGGCGCCCCCTTCTGGCGCACCCGGGCGCTCTGCCCGGTGAGCTCGCCCAGGCCCGCCTCGACCGCCGCTTCGGCCGCCTCCTGCGCCGTGGGATCGAGCGTCGAGAGCAGCGCGAGACCGGCGTCGGCGAGCTCGCCGGCGCCGAAGCGGCGCCGCGCTTCGGCCGCCGCGGCGTCGGCGAAGTAGGGCGCCAGGCGGCGCGTCAGCGGCGGCTGCTCGTCGGGCAGCGGCTCGGACTTCGCCAGGTCGATGGCCTCGCGCGTCGCCCAGCGGAGCTCCGCCAGACGCTCGAGCACGGCGTCGCGCCGCAGCTTCGCCGCGGCGGCGTCGCGCACCGGATGGAGATTCGCCGGCGAGCGGATGATGCCCGCGAGCAGCGCGCTCTCGGCGAGCGTCAGGTCGCGCGGCGCCTTGCCGCAGTAGGCAGCCGACGCCGCACCGAGGCCGATCAGGTTGGCCGAGCCGCTGCGCCCCCAGAAGATCTGGTTGAGGTAGGCC
>CAZPZW010000184.1:0-5493 GCA_964591165.1 uncultured Thermoanaerobaculia bacterium
GCCCGCGCCGGCATCAAGGACCCGCGCCGGCCGATCGGCTCCTTCCTCTTCCTCGGCCCCACCGGCGTCGGCAAGACCGAGCTCGCCAAGGCGCTCGCCCAGGCGCTCTTCGACAGCGAGGAGAACCTGGTGCGCATCGACATGTCCGAGTACATGGAGAAGCACACCGTGTCGCGGCTGATCGGCGCGCCGCCCGGCTACGTCGGCTACGAGGAGGGCGGCCAGCTCACCGAGGCGGTGCGCCGCAAGCCCTACTCCGTGCTGCTCTTCGACGAGATCGAGAAGGCGCACTCCGACGTCTTCAACGTGCTCCTGCAGCTGCTCGACGATGGCCGGCTGACCGATGCCCAGGGGCGCACGGTCGACTTCAAGAACACCGTGGTGATCCTCACCTCGAACATCGGCTCGCCGCACCTGATCGACGGCGTGAGCGAGTCGGGCGAGCTGCGCGAGTCGGCGCGCCAAGCGGTGCTCGGCGAGCTGCGCGCTCATTTCCGGCCGGAGTTCCTCAATCGGCTCGACGACATCGTGCTCTTCCGACCGCTGGCGCTGGCCGAGATCGAGCAGATCGTCGAGCTGCTGACCGCCGAGCTGCGGCGCCGGCTCGCCGAGCGCGGCATCGGGCTCGAGCTCACCGACGCCGCGCGCTCCTTCGTCGCCCGCCAGGGCTACGACCCGGTCTACGGCGCGCGGCCGCTCAAACGCTTTCTGCAGCACCAGCTCGAGAGCCGCATCGCCCGTGCCATCGTCGCCGGCGACGCGGCGGAGGGGTCGGCGGTGCGGGTCGGGCTCGCGGCGGGTGCCCTCGCGATCGAGCTCGTGCCGGAGGCGACCCGCCCGGTCGCAGCGAGCTAGGACCCCCTGGTCCGCGGCTTGCAGTCAGGTCCTCCTGGAGGGGTGAAAGGGAGGACCCCATGCAGCTCGCGACGCAGCTCCGCCACCTGGCTGGAACCCTGACCCTGGCGCTCGCCGTCGCCGCACCGCTGCACGCGGTCGGGACGGCGACTGAGGAGGTGCGCTCGGCGAGCGGCTACCTGATCGACGCCGCCGACCTGATGCCCGGCTTCTCCACCGACACCTTCGACGTCCGGTTGACCGGCCTGACCGCCGAGCACGATCTGGTGGCCTATGCCGCCCTGGCGCAGGAGCGTGGCTACCTCGCCCTGCACGGTGAGCTGTCCGGCGCCGAGGTCGGGCGCTTCCGGATCGGCCGCGACGTCGGCCTGCCGATCGCCCTCGCCCAGGAGCGGCGCGAGGACGGGCTGCGCCGGCTGCTCCTGGTCGTCGAACGCCACATCAGCCTGCGCGATCTGCGCAGCGACCCGCGCGCCCTCGAGTACCCTTACCTGGTGATCGATCTGCGCTTCGACGCCGACGGCCGCGGCGACGGCGAGCTCTATCCGGTCGCCAAGCTCCGCGTCTCGCCCGACGGGCGGATCTCCTACGAGAGCTGGAGTCCCCAGCCCGTGCGCATCACCCAGCTCGACCTCTCCTGAGGGCACCACCTTCTCCGCTTGCCAAGGCCGGAGTCCGCAGCTACACTTCGCGAGGCTTTCAACTGACAAGCTGTAGGCCTGAACGGAGACGACGCCATGAAGCTTCGAGCACTCGCTACGGCTGCCCTGGGACTTGCGCTCGCCATGCCGGCGCTCGCGGCTTTCGAGCGCACGCCCAACGGACTCGCCGGCGCCCCGGCGAACCCCGCGCCCCCGGCGCAGCCGGCACCGGAAGGCGGACCCCTACCCATCGAGCTGATCGTCGACGGCGGATTCGAGGCTTGCGTTCCGTCCGCAGCTCCGGACGCCTGCCCCGACTGGGGTGAGTTCTCGTCCAACTTCGGCAGTCCGATCTGCGACGCGGGCTGGTGCGGCACCGGCGGGGGCACCGCGGGCCCCAACGGCGGCTCCGTCTGGTCGTGGTTCGGAGGCGCCGCGGGCGCCGAGCTCGGTTGGGTCGAGCAGGCGGTCGTGATCCCCGCAGGCGGAACGGCAACACTCTCCTTCTATTTCTGGACCGGTGTCTGGGGTGGTGGAGCGACCGACGAGTTCCAAGTTGTCATCGACGGCGGCACCGTTCCCTTCTGGCTGCTCGGCTCTCAGCTCGATCAGCCGCCCTACAACACAGGCTACTCTCAGGTCGTTCTCGACCTCACTTCCTGGGCCGACGGCGGCGTCCATACGATTCGGTTCAGCGCCATCGAAGAGGCCGGGCTCATTACCAACATGAACCTGGATGATGTCTCGCTGCTCTGGGTGGCGAACCTCGAACCCACCGTGGCGATTCCCACCCTCGATGCCTGGGGCCTGACGGCGATTGCCGCCGCCCTGGCCGCGGCTGCGTTCGTCGCCTTGCGGCGAAGGCGCCGGGCCGTCTAGCCAAGGGTGTGCCGGGGCGAGGTACGACCTCGCCCCGAACGTCGCTTCCCACGGCACTCGGTGACACCGACTCTCGGTCTTCGCCAGGTCCGTCCGGCGCCCGGCGCCTGCCAGGGCGACGCGCGCCTCCCCGGCTAGAGCAGAAAGAGCGTCGCGAGCCCGAGGAAGAACCCGATGCTGAGCGTGTCGGTGAAGGTCGTCAGGAAGATGGCCGAGGCCGTCGCGGGATCGAAGCCCATCCGTTTGAAGGCGAGCGGGATGACGGCACCGAGCACGCCACCCAGCGTGCACGCGGCGGTGAGCGCCAACGCGACGACCACGCCGAGCAGCAGGGCCCGCGGGTCCTTCTGGAGCCAGGCGAAGAGGAACATCGCCGGGCCGGCCACGACGGCGCAGAGCGCGCCGTTGACGAAACCCAGCCAGAGCTCCTTCAGGTACAACCGCGCGTAGTCCTTGGCCTGGAGCTCGCCCAGGGTCACACCGCGGAGCGTCACCGCCAGCGTCTGGTGACCGCAGTTGGCGGTCTGGCCGCACACCACCGGAATGAAGAGGGCCAGGATGACGATCTGATCCAACGTGCCCTGGAAGAGCGCGACGATCGCCGCCACGCCGAAGGTGGTCAACAGGTTGAGTTGCAGCCAGGGGTGTCGCGAGCGGAGACTCCGCGGCCAACGGGTCGCCGGCCGCTCCTCGGAGTCCACACCGACCGAGCGCTGCGCCTGAGCGCTGACGTCGAACGCCTCCTGCTGGAAGAGCGTCCGGGCGCGCACCATGCCGATGAGCACGCCGCGCTCGTCGCAGACCGGAAAAGCCGCCAGCGGCAACGACAGGATCTGGCGCACCGCCTCGAGCACCGTGGTTCCGGGCGCCAGCGCGAACGGCTCCTCGGTCATGATGGTCGAGAGCGGATCGTCCGGTTTGCCGAACAGCAGCTCCCGGAAGGCGAAAGCACCAACCAGCCTGCCGTTGTCGTCGGTCACGAATCCGTAGTGCACGCGGACGCGCTTGACCTTTTCGCGCAGGCGCTCGGTCGCCTCGCGGAGCGTGGTCGTCGGCCGGAAGACGGCGACCGGCCGCTCCATGAGCCGGCCGACGGTGCCAGGCGGGTACTCGCGATCCTGCAACCAGAGCTCGCCCTTGCCCTCCGGCGCGGCGGCGGCGATCCGCGATCGCAGGTCGGCCGGCAGCGCCAAGAGGATGAGGATCGTCGCCGCCGGCGTGAGCAGGGTCAGGGCGAGCGCCGCCTCCGCCTCGGGATGCCCGCGCAGGAGGAGCGCCGCGCGGTCGGGCGGTAGATCGTTCAGGCGCTCGGCCAGCTCGCGAACTTTGCGCTCGGGCACCGAGGCCGGAACGCCCGGCTGAACAGTCTCTTTGCTCATGAGTCCCCCACCTCGGAACAGAATGTCCGGCGGAGGATAGCAGGCAGCGCCGGCGCTGGGCGACGGTGCGCCCGCCGCGATACAGCGACCGAGCCGTCGCTGGCCCGGACGTTCTTCAGACGTTGCGCGGAATGACGAAGAACAGCACCGCGAGGTAGTGCAACACGCTGCCGGCGAGCACCAGCAAGTGCCAGATGAAGTGATGGTAGCGCAGCCGGTCCCAGGCGAAGAAGAGGATGCCCAACGTGTAGCAGAGTCCGCCGGCGAGCAGCAGGGCCACCCCGGGGGGGGCCAGCTGCTCGCGCAACGGACCGAAGGCGACGACCACGCACCAGCCCATCAGCGCGTAGAGCACCACGGAGAAGATCGGCGCTCGCTCGAGAGCAACCGATTTCTGGACGATCCCCGCCGCCGCCCCCGTCCAGACGACGCCGAAGAGTGCCCACCCCCAGGGGCCGCGGAGCGGACCCAGGGTGAAGGGCGTATAGGTCCCGGCGATCGCCAGGTAGATCGCCGAATGATCGAGAATGCGCAGGATCCGCTTGGCGCGCGGCGAGGGAACGGCATGGTAGAGCGTCGAGGCGAGGTAGAGGAGCACCAGAGTCGAGCCGAAGACCGCCGACGCGGTGACGTGCCAGGCGTCGCCATGCAGCGCCGCCACCGCGACCAGGGTGGCCAATCCGGCGATCGCCGCCACGGCGCCGACGCCGTGCGAGACGGCGTGCGCGATCTCCTCGCCGAGGGTCCAGCTGCGGGCGATGCGCCGTCGCTCCATAACGGCCAAGGATACTCCCTCCGACCTCCGGGCGTCCTCCCGTCGCGCGCAGCGCGCGCCCGGCGCACGGGTGTACCCTGTTCAGGGGGACGACCATGACGATCCAGCGCATTCTCTTCCCGACCGACTTCTCCGCCGCGAGCGACGCCGCGTTCGACGTCGCGCTCTTCATGGCCGAGATCTGCGACGCCGAGCTGGTGCTGCAGCACGTGATCGCGCTCGGCGACGCCGATCCCGCTGCCTCGGGGCTTTCGTTTCCGCCCCTGGAGCAGATCCTCGCCCATCACCAGGAGCTCGCCAGCACTCGCCTCGGACACCTGTTGACGCGCTGCCAGGGAAGGCCGCTGCGCATCCGCGAACGAGTGGACCAAGCGTCGCGGGCCGCCGACGGCATTCTCGAGTGCGCGCACGCCGAATCGGCCGGCCTGCTCGTGCTGGGGACGCACGGCCGGACCGGGCCGGCCCACCTGCTGCTCGGCAGCGTGACCGCATCGGTGCTCGCCCAGGCCCCCTGCCCGGTGCTCACCCAACGGGCCGGTGAGGGCACTTTCCCGCTGGTCCGCTTGGCGCGCATCCTCGCCCTCACCGATTTTTCCCCCGGCGCACGACAGGCGGTCGCCCACGCCGCCTGGCTGGCGCGGCTCGCCAACGCGCGTCTCGACCTGGTTCACATCCAGGCGACGCCCGACGTCCCCTTCGAGCCCTCGACCTTCGCCGGTGGCTGGTCGAGCGCCTTCTTCGAAGATCTCGAACCCCGGCTGCGCGAAGGGCTCGACGAGCTGCGTCGCGCGGAGGCGGCCGATCTCGAGGGTGAGAATCTGGTCATCCACGGGCGCGGCGCGCACGAGGTCGTCGCGCTCAGCGAGCAGGCGGACGTCGACTTGTTGGTGCAAGGCACCTCTGGCCGCACCGGATTACGCCGCGCTCTGCTGGGCAGTTTCGCCGAGCGGGTCGCGCGCCTCGC
>CAZPZW010000185.1:0-5443 GCA_964591165.1 uncultured Thermoanaerobaculia bacterium
TCATACCAGCGGTTGAGGTTGTAGTAGAGGTTCTTGGAGGGGAAGGTGTAGTGGTCGACCCACTGGCCGGGGAAGGCGAAGGTGTTGGTCTGGTCGAGCCCGTTCGCGTAGTCGGCGCCGAAGGGTTCGAAGCCGCCGCTCCAACTCGCGAAGCCGAAGTAGGCCTCCGGCGTGCCGAGGTGATCGAGGGCGCGGTACTCGAGCGGGAAGCCGCCGTAGGCGTTCGTCGAGCGCTTGGTCGCCACCGGCAGGCCGGCGAAGTAGAACTCCCAGTGCTGCTCGTCGTTGACGCCGGAGGGATAGGTCGTCGTGGACCGATAGAACAGGGAGCCGGCGGAGGAGATCGTGTTCGTGGTGATCGACCGGGTACCTTTTCCCGACAGGGTCGGCTTGCCGATCTGGCGCAGGAACCCGCGCCCGTCGTAGGCGAGCGCGACCTGAGCGATACCGTCGACCCAGTTCGACATCTGATGCGCGTCATTCACCGTGAAGGTCCGGTTCGGGCTCCCCGTTTCGCTCGTCACGTCGCCGGAAGCATTGTACGCGTAAGTGCGGGTCCCGCCTGGGGAGGTGATCTGGTTCAATCTGGACGTGCTTCCAACGTACGAGTAAGTGTCCGTCTGCCCGCCTCGCACCTCGGTCAGCCGGTCGCCGAGCTTGTCGTAGGACCACTGGAGCGGCTGGCCGGAGACCGGGTTGCACGAGGCGCCCGCGGGGTTCCAGGGGCCGCTGCCGCAAGTTAGGAGGTACTGGTAGTCCTGATAGGCGAAGCTACGATCCTGGTTCGACGCGAGAAGGTCGTCGATCGCCGTGACATTGCCGAGGGCGTCGGTCGTGTAGTCCCAATCTAGAATGCCGCCCGAGTAGGTGATTCTGTCGGGGTAGTAGCGGCCGTCGAAGAGCCGGGACACCGTCGTTGCGTCCCCGAGCGTTATCGAGGCCAAGGGTCCGAAGGGCTTGTACGACGACGCCGTGACGACCGGGCCGAGCCACGAGGGTGCGACCAACGTGGCCTGCCGATCAGCATAGTCGTAAGTGTAGGTCACGCTGCCGAGGACCGGATAGCCGATCTGGGTGACGTTGCTGTTCTCGTCGTAGCCGAAGGTGAGATCGCCATCCTGCAGCCTGCGACCGAAGCGATCGTAGGCGTAGGTATGTGCCGCCGCGTTGCGCGTAATGGACTTGAGTCTTCCTTTCTCGAACGCGAGGGCATCCGTGCCCCAGAGATAGGTGAGGTCGAGCGAGTTGGTGGGGTAGTCGACCAGGGTCAGGCGGTTCAGGAGGTCATACGAGCGGTTGACCATCACACCACGCGCGTCGAGCTCGGCCTCCAAATTGCCGCCCTCGTCGTAGGTGTAGACCGTCGTGCCGGAAACGTTCGAGATGTGCTCCGTCATCAGGTCGCGGTCGCTGTAGACGTACGAGGTCGGACCGCCGATTGCGTCGGTCACCAGGACGAGGTGGTCCTGGACATCGTAGTCGTAGGCGGTGACCGCGGTGCCTCCCAGCTCCCAGGGTTGGGTCGCGGAGATCACGCGGTTCAGGCTGTCGTAGGCGTAGGTTGTCGAGGGGGGCGCGGTCTGCCCCAAGGAGGGGTGGTTGAGGTCCCAGACCTTCTCGAGGTTCCCGGAGCAGTCGTAATCGTATTCGGTCGCGTTGCCGGCTGCGTCGACCGTCTTCTCGAGCTGGCAACGGGAGGCGTAGGTGAAGTCGTGGTAAGTCTCGGTCGACCAGGCCGATCCGATCCAGCTCTGGAGCTCCTCCTTAGTGCGCCGACCGAGATTGTCGAGCGTGTAGAGAGTCCGCTCGCCCGGCGTCACGGCGTCGGGCTTTCGCTCGATGGACTTGAGCCAGGCAGCAAGCTGGGCGTCGGGCTCCCCGGTGCCGATGCCGTAGCCGTACTCGACGACGTTGCCCAGAGGAAGCGTCGTCCTGAAGAGATCGCCCCAGTCGGTGTGGGAGTAACTCGTCACCAGGTCGTCTGTCCCTGGCGTCGCTCCCTGGTGCGTCACGGCGGTCACGCGATTCAGGGCGTCGTAGTCGGTAATGGTCTGGACGCCGTTGTAGTCGGTGACAGAGGTGCGACGGTTGAAGGGATCCCACCCGAAGCTCGTGACGTGCGTGGAGCCGTTGACCGTTGGATCGGTTCGAGTGAGTGGGAAGAGGTTCCCACGCATCGCGTCATAGGAGAACCCAGTTAGATCGGAGCCTGGGCTTCCAGGTGGAATGATGCTCCCGTTTCCCGGCGGGTCGATCGTGAGAGCGCGGCCTGCGGTGTTGTAGGTGTAGGCGGTGTCGTACTGGAAGGCGGTCCCGTCCTCGTAGCCGCGTTGCGAGACGTTCGTGAGATCGCCGGTGCCGTTGTACGTATTGATGGTGCGCCGGAGGTTTGCCCCGCCCTGGATCGAGGGGATGTTGGTCTCGGTGACGAAGCCTGGAAACGCGGGATTCCCGTAGATCCAGTTGGTCTCGCGCGCGTTGGGGGGATCGTTGGCGGCTTCCGTCTTGGTGGTCGTCAACCCGTCGCCGTTGTACTCGAAGCTCGTCTGGAAGCCTCGGCCGTCGGTGATAGTGGTTGCAAGCAGCGGATTCTGCGCGTCCGTGTATGCGAATTGCGAGTCCGGGCCGCTGCCGCACGTGCCGCAACCACCGGCGATCGACAGGACCTTCGGCTTGTTGCTTCCGATGTCCCGCCCGATCGTATAGGTAGAGATTGTCGGGATGATCACGAAGTCGGTGACGACGACCTCGGTCGGTTCGCCTGGGTTCGTCCACGCGAAGCTGAACTTGTTGACGGCGTTGGGGCCAGTGAAGGTCACGTCGCCTTGCCATGCCGTCACGACGTTTCCGTACGCATCGTAGGTGTATGCAGCCTCCGTTCTGTGCAGACCGCCCGCCGACACGAGGTCCACGCGCGTGACGTAGCCGGGAAACCGCGCGTCGTCGTAGCGGAACTCCCACCCGGTTCCATCTGGGCGCACGATGGTCGACAGCGTGTCGCCGGACCACGTGTAGTTCCAGGTCCGCGAAGCGGCGCTATCGACGCCCACTTCGGTGATGGACTCGAGCTTTCCGCCGACGGCGTAGGTGAAGTTCTCGACTCGGCCGTCAGGCATCGTGACGGCTGACAGCTGGTTCGAACCATTGTACTGGCCGATTCTGGCGTTCGCGTTCTTGTCGGTGGTTGACCGCCATTTGCCTTCGGAGTCGAAGGCATGGACGGTTCCGTTGAGGTCCTTCAGCTCCCATCCGAGAGCCGTCTTGTAGAGCCTCCGCTTTTCGTCGGACGGCGAGTTGAGCTGGTACAGGCCCGTACTTGGGTCTCGCTGCCTGAACTCGCGAAAGGTCGCGGCCTCCGTGATGAGCCACACATGCTCGATATCCGGGTCCTGGAAGATGCGCATTGCGTAGTCGTGCGACCAGTACATTCCCAGCGTCGTGTTCCAAGGCGTCGAGCCCGGGAACCCTGGGCCGCCGGCGCCTCCCGCGGCATACCGCAGTTTGGCCCCGGGGCCGCTCGCATCGGGGGAGAGACCGGGCGCGCCGCCGCCTGCGCTGACGCCACCTCCGGGCACACCGCTAAGACAGGGCTCGCAGCTGCTGTCGTCGGGGCAAGCCCATTTCTTCGGAGAAGGACAGCCGATTCCGCCAGCGACCTCCCAAAGATCGGCGCCGATGTCGTTCACGTACAACTGGCTGTAGCACCAGTCGTAGTGCGGACAAGTGATGACCGCAATGGAGTGCGGAGTCACCTTCGAAGCGAGATTCGAACACCTCGCGAGGACACGCCAGTACGTGATGTTGTGATCCGTGGAGTCGGCCCCGCCCGGTCCGTTCCAGCCAATGCGCCCGCCGATGGCGTCAGTGCCGCAGATGGCAACGAAGGGAGGAGACGTTTGTGGGCATTGATAGTCGCACGTCGGCGCCGTGCCAGTCTCGAACCAGTAGATGTGAGGAGAGAGCGCGCCGAACTGGCCTTCCTCGAGGAACATGGAACGAAGCCCGGGGAACTCGAGTGTGACTCCGAGGTCTATATCGCACTGACTCGTCCGGGGATTGCAGGTGGGGTACCTCAGCCGGATCCACTTGCCGTTGTCCACCGCTGGATAGCATCGATAGGACGCCTCGCAGTCGTTGGGAAGCGTGGTTCCTCCAGACAGCGGGTACCAGAAGATCCCGGGCCCGAAGAGCGTGCAGGCTGCAGCTCGGGCTCGGGCGGGCATCAGCGTTGCTGTGAGAAGCAGGGAGAGGCCGACGAGGAACAGGCAAGCGGCGCGCGAGGCTTCCCCCGCCGGCGTGCCGGGGCGACTTGAGCGGCAAGTGGTATGGCCGATACGCAGGAGGCGACTCCAAGTGTTGCCGCAACTCAACTGCTTCAACGCGAGGTTCATGACGTTCCTCCACGGGGCGTTTGCGCGTCGGCTGCGCGGTCGCGACCGATGCCACCTGCCCAGGCGCCATTCCCGTGCCAGTCGCGCTCGGCAGGCGCGGGCAACTTCCCATCTAGGTAGACCCACCAGAGAGTGATTGGTCGACACTCGGGATCGAGCCCCTGGCGAGACGACCCGAATTCACGGGTTCTGCCCACCCGATAGGGGGGGGGCGGCCCAACTTGGCTCGCGATAAGAGGAGTGCGAGGGGGGTGGGTTTCGCGATGCACGATTCCGATCGCGCACCAGCTCTGGAAGAAGACGGGAGCACCGCGGCATCGCTGGAGCAGCTTCTAGTTCAGCTGGCTCCTTGCCTGTCTCGCATCCGCAGCAGATTCGGGATAAGCGTCGATGCGGGAATGGACATCGAACAGGAGACGGTTCTGCGGTTCCTGCGAAGCCACGGAGAGAAATCGAGCCCGAAGGCCTGGGTCCTTCGCACGTACAGCAACGAGTGTCTGCGCTACCTGCGGCGAAGGAAGTTGAGCCGAGAGCGAAAAGTCGACCTGGCGGTCATCGAGGCGGCAAGGAGTTCCTCGCGCACCGCTTCCGGCGAAGTGCTCGCTCGGGAAGTGGACGCGGCCGTTCGGGAGCTCGGCCCCCGGCAGCAGCTCGCCATCTCGTGTCGATACGTGGAGGGCCTGCCTATGGACCAGATCGCGACGCGGCTCAGCCTGCGACCGAGCAGCGTCAAGAATGCGCTGTCCCGAGCGCTCGCTGCGCTGCGGAGGAAGCTCTCCATCAAGACCCGATCGGGTGATCGATGAGTGGCTCGGCGTCCCAGTGCCCTGCCAGGGACTTGGCAGCAGCGTCGGCCGCGCCCTGCATCCAGTAGCGTGTCGAGCCCCTGATTCACCCTGCCGGGCCGCCACCGGTGCTCGAGCCAGCCTCGGTCGACGAATCCCTGCGGCCAGCGGAGTCGGCGGCGCTCCAGCGGGTGTTCGCCTTGCCTCGCTGGGGCTTTCCTCGTACGATCCCCGGGACTCCACAAATCCTTTCCGCTTAGGGGGATC
>CAZPZW010000186.1:0-5418 GCA_964591165.1 uncultured Thermoanaerobaculia bacterium
TTCGCGCTCGGCGAGCGCCGCGATGTCGGCGATGCGCAGGCGATAGCTCTCGACCGATACCTTGGCGAGCCCGCCGGAGGAGAGGCGCTCGAGCTCACGCTCCGCCTCGCCCAAGCGCCGACTCTCGAGCAACTCCTCGAGGCGCTGGCGCTGGCGGTCGACTTGCTGGCTGGTGGCGAGCTGGCTCTCGGCGAGCTCTATCTCGTGCTGCAGCGCCTCGGCCAGGCGATGCGAGGGGTCGACCTTCGCCACCGCCTCGACCTGTTTCTTCGCCGCCTTGAGGTCGCCGTGCCGGATCGCCTGCCGGCCCTCCTCGAAGACGGCGCGGGCACGTTCGAGCTCGCGCGACTCTTCGCTCAGCAGATCCACCCAGCTCTCGTAGTCGGCGCGCCGCGGGTGGAGCGGCGCGAGCTCGAGCAGGGTGTCGAGGGCGAAACGGGCGAGCGACTGCTTGCGGTCGCGCAGGTAGTTCTCGAGCAGCCGCTCCGCCTCCGCCACCTTGGCCGCGAGCTCCTGCTGCTCGGCGGTGGGCAGCGCGGGAGGCGGCGGCGGGGCCGGTGCAGGTCTCGCCGGCGCCGGCGGCGCCACCACCGCGGCCGGCTCGGGAGGCGCCGCCCGCGGCGCCGCGGCGGCCTTGCGCGCCACCGCCTGCGACTGCAGCGCCTGCCCGACCGCGGCGAGCTGCTCCTTGAGGGGTGCAAGGCCCGGGTGGCGGGGCGAGACCGCCTCGAGCTGGGTGAGCAACCCGGCGGCGTCGTCGTAGCGCTTCGCCGCGACCGCCGCCACCGCGAGCTCGTGCAGCCGCGAGCTCTCGCTCACCTTCTTCGCCGCGCGCTCGATCTGCGCCAGGAGCTCGTTGCGCTCCTCGCGCGAGAGCTCGGAGGAGGAGCCCGATCGGCTCGCCGTGCGCGGCGACGAGGCCGCGGGGGGCGCGCCGGCTCCGGCCGGGAGCGCGACCTCCTGGGTCGCCACCTGGCGGAGCTGCTCGGCGACCTTGACCAGCGCCTGCAGGAAGCTGATGGCGTCGGGATGACGCGCCGCGCGGTCCTTCTCGAGCCCCTTGAGGATCACCCCGTTGAGCTCGGCGGGCACCTTGACCGCAGGGTTGCGGCCGACGAGCGGGAGCGGCGGCTCGGTCAGCCGCTTGAAGACGAAGCCGTGCTGGTTCTCGGAGTCGAAGGGCGGCCGGCCGGTCACCATCTCGTAGAGCACCGCGGCGAGCGAGTAGAGATCGCTGCGGTGGTCGAGCGGCTCGTCCTTGATCGCTCCCGCCTGCTCGGGCGAGCAGTACATGAGCTTGCCCATGAACATCCCCGCCTGGGTGATCTCCAGTCCCTGCTGGACCTCGAGGTTCTTGGCCAGCCCGAGGTCGATGATCTTCAGCTGGTAGCGCCCCCGCCGGTCGCGGGTGATCATCAGGTTGTCGGGCGAGATATCGCGATGGATGACCCCGGCGGCGTGGACCGCCTCGAGGCCGCGCAGCGCCTGGATCGCCAGCTCGACCGCGAGCGGAATCGGGAAGACCCCTCGGTTGCGCAGCCAGGAGCCGACGTCCTCGCCCTCGATGTGCTCGGAGACCATGTAGAAGCTGCCGTCCGCTAGCCGGGAGAAGTCGTAGAGGATGGCGACGTTGGGGTGCTTGATCTGGGTCGCGATGCGCGCTTCCTGAGCGAAGCGCTGCAAGGCCATCGGATCGGTGGCGCGGTCGGCGCGCAGGATCTTGATCACCCTGAGCTCGTGCAGGTGGAGGTGCCTGGCCTTCCAGACCTCCCCCATCCCGCCGGTCGCCAGGCGGTCGAGGATCTCGTACTTGCCGTCGAGGATGGTCCCGCTACTGCGCTCGGTCACCGCGCTCGAATGCCCTCGCTGAGAGAAAGCTCGGCTATTCTAGCCCGCCTTGCCCCGCGACGCCGTGACCGGGGCAAGATCGACCCGATGCGCGACTCCGCGACCTCGCTCAATCCCTTCGTCCAGGCCATTCTCCTGCCCGCGACGCTGCTCTTCGTCGCCATGCTCAACCTGACCCTGGTGGTGGCGGGCCTGAAGGAGCTGGTGGTCGTCGAGCTCGGCGGCAGCTTCGCCGACGCCGCCCTCTTCTTCACCGTCGAGATGGCCGCCTACGTCCTGGCGGCGCCGCTCTGGGGGCTCGCTTCCGACCGGCTCGGCCGGCGCAAGCCCTTCATCGTCGCCGGCTTCCTGGCGAGCGGGCTGCTCTATCTCGCGCTCGCCCGGCAGGAGACGATCGCCGCGCTGCTCGCGCTCCGCTTCGTCCAGGGCGCGTTCGCGGTCGCCGGCTGGTCGACCACCATGACCCTGATGCTCGACGCGGCGGCCGACTCCCGGCACGGACGGATCGCCGGCTGGATGGGGGGATCGTTGATCCTCGGGGTCGCCCTCGGGGCGCCGCTCGGCGGCTACGTGACCCGGGCCGCGGGGCCGCGCGCACCGCTCGTCGCCGCGGGGATGCTCTTCCTGCTGCTCGGCCTGGTGGCGCTGCTGCTCGCCGAGCCGCGCCGGCATGGCGCGCGGGTGCGGCTCGCGGCGATCGTCGACTCGCTGCGCGCCGCGCCGCGTCTCTTGCTCCCCTGGGGCTTCTACGCCCTCGAACGGCTGACCGTCGGCCTCTTCATCGTCGTCTTCCCGCTCTACCTCGCGAGCCTGGGCGCCGACGATCCGGTGCTGCGCGGGCGCTACCTCTCGGTGTTCCTGCTCCCCTTCGCCTTCCTGCAGGTGCCGGCCGGGCGGCTGGTCGAGCGCTTCGGGGCGCTCCGCATGCTGCTCGCCGGCTCGATCGGCTACGGCGCGTTGCTCGCGACCGTCGGCTGGAGCAGCCTGGCGGGGCTCTGGGGGGTGATGCTGGGGCTCGGGATCCTCGCCGCGGTGATGTTCCCGCCGACGCTGGCGCTCAACGCCGAGCTCGCTCCCGCGGAATCGCGCGCCAGCGCGGTCGCCGGCTTGAACATCGCCGGCTCCCTGGGCTTCGCCATCGGCCCCCTCTTCGGCACCTGGGCGGAGAGCGCCGGCGGCTTCCCCCTGGCCTTCGCCCTCGCCGGCGGGCTCGAGATCCTGCTCGCCATCATCGCCGGCGCCTTGCTCTTGCGGCGGAAGCGGAACGAGCCGGGCGCCTGATGGCGCCCGGCTCGTCGTTTCGGGTCGGCTGGTGAATCAGCCCTTCGGGCGGCGCAGGAGGATGTCGCCGTTGAAGGTCTGCAGGCGGATCTCGGGGCCACCGCCGTTGATCTTGCCGGTCATCTCGCGTGCCACCACCAGGCGGTATCGCCCGCCCTGGCGCCTCTCCTCGATCTCCGGCTTGGTCGAGCCCATCGTCACCTCGAAGTCGGAGAAGATCTCGCCGTTGTCCGAGCGCAGCCGGACGTCGGCCTTGAAGTCGGCGGGGAAAGTCACGTCGATGTCGCCGTTCAGGGTCGAGAAGGCCATCGGCGCGCCGGCCGCGCTGCGCTTGAAGGTGATCGAGACGTCGCCGTTGATCGTCGCCGCCGAGACCGGCCCCTTGACGTCCTTGGCGTGGATCTCGCCGTTGGTGTTGTGCAGGTCGAGCTCGCCGTCCAGGTTCTCGACTTCGATGTCGCCGTCGTTGACCGTCGAGAGGGTCGCCGAGCTCCCCACCGGCACGGTGACCTCGAGATCGATCGCGCGCGCCCAGGACTCGGCCGAGATCGACACCTTGTTGTTCTCCTCCTCGGCCTCGAGTCCGAGCGCGGTGTTCGGGATCCGCTTCATCCCGGCACGCCCCGGATTCCCGGCGATCGCCGGCTCGTCGTCGTCCCCGTCTCGCGACCGCGCCTCGATGGTGACTTCGTTGACCGCCGCACCGACCACCCGAATCGACCCCATCACCATCGACACTTCGACCTCGGCCGGCTTCGTCGGGTCGGAGAGCGGCACGGTCAGCTTCTCGGCCGTCCCCGCAGTCGCGAAGCCCAGGAGACCCAGCGCTCCGCCCAGCATCCACTTCGTCCAGTTCGTCATGTTCGCCTCGCTCGCGGCGCGCGCTAGCGCTCGCGGATCGTGATGTCGCCGTTCACCGTGTCGCAGTCGAGGGCGACGCCGCCCCCGCCGAGCACGGCCTTCGTGCGCCCACCCAGTTGATGGCGGTGCTTGCCGCGTCCCCTGTCGCTGCGCTCGCTGGTCGGCGGCAGCGCCGCCAGCGTGAAGGGGAAGTCGGTGAACACTTCGCCGTTCAGTGTGTGGAAGGTGAGCTCCGCACCCAGTCCCTTGGGAAAGGAAAGATCGATGTCGCCGTTGACGGTCGAGAACTCGAGATCGCCGGTGGGCAGCGCCGCGAACCTCACCGCGAGTTCGCCGTTCACCGTCCCCGCGTCCACCTGGCCGGCGACGTTCTCGAGCGTCACGTCGTCGTTGACATGCTTCACTTCGAGCCGGCCGCGGACGCCCGCGACGCGGATCGTCCCGTCATTGACGTTGCGCACTTCGAGGTCGAGGTCGGCCGGCACGGTGAGCGTCCAGTCGAACCGCACCTCGTAATCACGCTCGTCGTGATCACAACAGCAGTCGCGGCGACCGTCGCCATGCCGCTCGCCCCGGCAGCGCCAGGGCCCGCCCTGGACGAGCTCGAGGCGGCCCGGCTGCTCGCGCACCTCGAGCTTCACCTCGTCGCGGGCCTGAGCGAGCTCCGCCGCATCGTCGGCACTCCAGGTCTGTTGCAGGCTCAGGCGCACCGTGTCGCCGTCGTCGCCGACGATCGAGATCGCGCCCATCACGTTGTCGACCACCAGCTTGCGGTGACCTTCGACGGCGGCGAGGGTGAAGGTCCGCTCCACCGCTTCGCTCGCCGCACGGTCGGCGCGGGCGGGACCGGCGACCGTGGCGATCAGACAGAGAGCGGCCAGGATCGGCTGTGCCAGGTCGTGCGTTCTCATCAGACGCTCCTTCCGAGACGGTCGCGCAGGTAGGCGCGCACCGTCGGGTCGAGGTTGGGGTTGTCGAGCAGCGCGGCGAGGTCGCGGCGCGCCGCCGCGCTGTCGGATTCGATCAGCAGGTCGATCAACGAGAGCTGGACCAGCGGCGAGTCCTGGCGCTCGACGGCCGCGACCAGCCGGCTCCGCTCCGCGGGCCGCCCGGCAAGCGGCTTCAGCGCTTCGAGCGCCGCCAGCCGCACGTTGACGTTCGGGTCGGCGAGCATGGTGCTGAACAGCACGCCGGTGAGCCGTTCGTCCTCGGGCGAGTGGTCGCGGGTGTAGGCCACCCCCTTCAGCCTCTCCGAGACGGAACGCTGCTCGAGCAGCGAGCGCGCGACCATCTCGTGGAGATCGCCCACCTCGCGGCGTAGCGCGGCCACGTCGCCACCGTCGCGGTGCGCCAGGAGAAAGCCGAGGCCCAGGCCGAGCACCAGGGTCGCCGCCAGGGCGAGACCCGGCAGGCCGAACCAGGAGAACG
>CAZPZW010000187.1:0-5331 GCA_964591165.1 uncultured Thermoanaerobaculia bacterium
GCGAGACGTCGAGCAGCCCCGCCGTCTCGCGGAAGGCGAAGTACTCCCGCTCGTGCGTGGTGTCGAAGGAGCAGACCGCGGCGTACCCCGCCCAGTCCTTCCAGCGGAAGCTGGTGCAGAGCGGCGCGGTCCGCGCGTGGAACGGCGACGGGAGCGGCATGAAAGCGTCGGTCTCGGACTCCGCGAGTGTCGGCAAACAGTATCACCGGGCGAGCGCCGACGAGCGGCGGACGTCCGGTGACCGCGACTCTCTGGACTCAGGTCGGCGACGCGGTGATGCGCACCACCAGGAACGGATTGAGGCGCCCGCGGGCCAGCCAGCGAAACCCCGGGAGCTTCATCAGGCGGAAGAAGAGGTCGGCGGGCCGGGAGAGGAGCCGGCCGTGGAGGTGACCCGCTGCCTGGCGGAACTGCAGACGCCGGTGCGGGCTCAGGGCGTCGAGGCGAGCCGCCGGCTCGAGGCGCGCGACGAGCGCCGCGAGCTCGCCGAAGGTCGGCAGGAAGCCTTCGTCCCGCGCGTGCCGGCGGGCGGCGCCGGGCCGGTTGCCATGCCAGAAGTCGAAGGGGAAAGCGCCGTTCGGGCAGTCGAGGAAGACGACGCCGCCCGGCCGCGTCACCCGCAGCAGCTCGGCGAGGAAGGCCGCGCGCGCCGCGTCCCGGTCCGCGCGCGGCCGGACGCTGTAGGCGGGTGGAGCGGTCTCCTCCACCCCGACGTGCTCGATCACGCCCGACGAGATCGCCGCCGCGAAGAAGGCATCCGGAAAGGGCAGGGTGGCGCCATCGGTGACCACCAGCCGGTCCCGGCGCCGGCGCTGCTGCCATTGCCATTTGCGCAACGCCGAGACGTCGTTGCCCCAGGCGTCGAATCCCGCGTCGCCGAGCAGGTCGACGGAGAGCCCGTTGCCACAGCCGCAATCCAGGACGCGCGAGGCCGAGAGCCCCGCGGCACGCAAGAGCGGAGCGTAGTAGTCGCCGATCCGGCGCCGCACCCCCGCCTCCTCGAGGGCGAGGCCCTCCAGCAGGACGTCGCCGAGCTCGCTCGACCCGTCGAAGGCGTCGTAGTACTTCCCACCGGAGAAATCGGCGATGCCGTCGACGCACGGATAGCGGGTGGAGCAGCTCGGACAGCGGAGCGCTCCCGACTCCGCGAGCAGGGCGGCGCGGCAGGCCGGGCAGACCAGCGGCGGCGCCGGCTCGGCCACGATGCCGTCCTGCGAGGGCTCGCTCATGGGCCTTCGAAGTGTAGTGCAGACCCCTGTAGGATGCGTTCGCCGGAGGCCGTGATGAAAGCCCGCACTTCGTTCGGACAGCGCACCCTGCCGGGGGAGTACTACACCTCGCCGGGGATCTTCGCCACGGAGCGCGAGCGGATCTTCGGGCGCTTCTGGCTGCTGGTCGGGCACGTCTCGGAGCTCGCGCACGCCGGGAGTTACTTTCTCGCCGAAGTGGACCGCGAGAGCATCGTCGTGCTGCGCGACGCCGACGGCAAGGTCGGCGCCTTCCACAACGTCTGTCGGCACCGCGGGAGCCGCCTCTGCACCGCGCCCCGAGGCGAGCTGGGGCACGCCCTCCAGTGCCCGTACCACGCCTGGACCTACGGTCTGGACGGCACGCTCCGCGCCGCGCCGAACATGGCCGACGTGGCCGGCTTCGCGCGCGAGGCTTACCCGCTCCGCCCGGTCGCGGTCGACGCCTGGGAAGGCTTCGTCTTCGTCAGCCTGGACGACGATCCGCCGTCGCTCGCCGAGGCGCTCGCGCCGCTCGGGGCGCGGTTCGCGGCCTGGCGCCTCCCCGAGCTCGTCTCGGTCCACCAGACGGTCTACGAGGTCGACGCCAACTGGAAGCTCTTCTTCCACAACTACAGCGAGTGCTATCACTGCCCGACGGTGCATCCCCACCTCAACAAGCTGACCCCGTACCGCAACAGCGAGAACGACCTCGACGAGGGCGCGGTGCTCGGCGGTCCGATGTGGATGACCAACCCCGAGGGGAGCATGACGATGCACGGCGGGCGGTGCGCCGCGCCGTTCGCCGGGCTCTCCGCGGCCGAACGCGGGCGGGTCTACTACTACACCCTCTTCCCCAGCGCCTTTCTCTCCTTCCATCCCGACTACGTGCTGGTGCATCGCGCCCGACCGCTGGCGATCGACCGGACGCGCATCGTCTGCGACTGGTACTTCCATCCCGAAGCGACGGCCGCGCCGGGCTTCGATCCGCAGCCGGCGATCGACTTCTGGGACCTGACCAACCGGCAGGACTGGGAGCTCTGCGCCAACACCTACCTGGGGGTCGCCTCGCGAGCCTGGCAGCCGGGGCCCTACGCCGAGCTGGAGAGCCAGCTCGCCGCCTTCGACCGCCAATACCTGCGCGCGCTCGGGCCCACCGAAGCGCCGCGCGTCGCGCTGCAACGCGGGGAGTAGGTCATCGCTCGGGTGCAGCCCCCGCCTGGGCACGAGCTCGACGAGCACGGGCCCTCCTACTCGACGCTGGCCGATCAGGCGCGGGTCCTGAAGCAGCTCGCCGACGGCGTCGCGGGGCGCGACGTGCTGGGCGAGATCTGCCGCATCGCCGCCGAGCGCTTCGCCGGCGTCGGCTGCGCGATCCTCGCGCTCGAGACGACGGCCAAGAAGGTCGAGCTGCTCGCTTCCGCGGCGGTCGCCCCGCCCTTCGCCGCGGCGCTGGGGAGCCTCGGCGCCGCGGCGGCGCGCCGGGTCTTCCCGGCGCTGGTCGACGGCACGGCCCGCTTCTGCGAGGCGATGAGCGAGGATCCGCAGTTCGCGCCGCTCCAGGCCGCGGCCGCGGCGAGCGGGCTCGAGGCCTGCTGGAGCGCGCCGATCCGCGCCCCGTCGGCCGGCGGGGCGCCGCCCGCCGTGGTCGGCCTGGTCTGCCTGGTCCAGCCCGAGCGCAAGCGGCCGGCGCCGCGCGGCGCGAAGGTGCTGGAGCTCTTGGCCGCGCTCGCCGGCCTGGCGCTCGAGCGGGAGCGCGCCAGCCGGAGCTCGCTGCGCGACCGCTGGATCGATCCGCTGACCCGGCTGCCCGGGCGCCAGCTCTTCGAGCGGCTGCTCGGCCATGCGATCGATTCGGCGAGCCCCGAGAAGGACCGCTTCGCGGTGCTGCAGATCGATCTCGACCGATTCCTGGAGATCAACGACACCTACGGCTTCCGGGTGGGCGACTTCCTGCTCTCCAGCTTCGCGCAACGCCTGCAGCGCGCCCTGCGGCGCAACGATCTCGCGGCACGCCTCGAAGGGGACTGCTTCGTGCTCTTGCTGCGCATGGAGAAGGACGCCGAGGAGGTCGAGCAGCTCGCGGCGCGCTTCCGCACCGAGGGGCGGCAGGCCTTCGAGGTCGAGACGCACCGCATTCCGCTCACCTGCAGCCTCGGCGTCGCGGTCTATCCCTGGGACGGCCTGCAGGCGCAGACTCTGATCGGCAACGCCGAGGTGGCGTTGCGCGCGGCGCGCGGCAGCGGCGGCGACCGCTACCAGATCTACAGCGCCGGCCTGCGCGCCGGCGAAGCCGCGGCTCGCGTCGCGGCACCGGGCACGGCGGGCGAAGCCCCGCGCCTGGAAGAGCTCGAGCTGGTCTGGGAGCCGGTGTTCGAGACCGCGAGCCGCAAGTTCGCCGGCTTCAGCGCGCGACTCGCCTGGCGCCGGCCGGGAGGCTCGCGCGCCGGCGCCTCCGACTTCTGGCGCGCTGCGGCGCAATCGGGCCTGACCGCCGCGGCCACCCGCTGGCAGCTGCGCAACGCCCTGCTCGACCATCAACGCTGGTCCACTTCGCCGGGAGAAGCGCCGACGCTCTCGTTGCCCATCGCTCCCCAGCAGCTCGCTGGCGAGGGCTTCGTCGGCACGGCGCTCGAGCTCTTCGCCGAGTGCCGCGTCGCGCCCTCGCGGGTCGCTTTCGAGGTGCCGGTGGTGGCCCTCGGGCGGGACGCCGAAACCCACCTGCCGCGGCTCGCCGAGCTGGCGCGCGCCGGCTGCGCGCTCGAGCTCACCGGGGTGGGCGGCGGCAACCTGCCGCTCGATTCCCTCGCGGAGCTCGTTTTCCGGGTCTGGAAGCTCGATCCCTACCTGACCCGCACCGCACGCCTGCGGCCGGCGAACGGGCTGCTGGTCAACGGCCTGGTTGCCTTCGTCCATGCGCTGGGCGGCCTGATCCAGGCCGAGCAGGTGGACGACCCGATGGACCTCGGCTGGTTGGGCGTCCATCGGGTCGACCTCGCGCAGGGGCCGGCGCTGCGCCGCCCGATGACCGGCGACCAGGTGCTGCGCTTCCTCGCCGAAGGCGCCCGCGCGACCGAACCGCGCTGAGCGGCGCGATCGCGCCGGATCAGGGCTTCTCGCGCAGCCGCAGGTCGAGATCCCGCTGCAGGCCGCGCAGATCGACGCAGTTCCCGCCGAGGCACTGGTGGCCGAGCGGGCAGGAGGCCCGCGAGGTGCAGGTGAGGTCCGAGCGCCCCGTGCAGAGATGGACGATGAACCGCCCGGGCTCCGCGGAGGGGAAGCCGAAGCAGGTCTCGCCATCGCGGCACAGGCTCACGCAGCGATTGTCCGAGCCGCAGAGGCTGCAGGACGGACACTGACCGGCGTTGCGGCACTCGACCGCGCGACAGGCGCCATCGCTGCAGATCGCCCGCGCACCGCACTCGTCGTCGGAGACGCAGGCGACGCGCCGGCATTCACCCTCCCGGCAGACCTCGCCCCCCACGCAGTCGGTGTCGCGCGAGCAGGCGATGCGCCGGCACTGGTTGCGATCGCAGGCGAAGTTCGTCGCACAGTCGCCGTTGTCGACGCACTCGCCGCGCGAGCAGCGCCCTTCGATGCAGGACATCCAGCTGGCGCACTCGTCGTCGCTGTTGCAGCCCGTTCCGGGCGGTGGTCCGGGCTCGGTGCAGCGCCCCGTGGAAGAGCAGAACTCCTCGCCGAAGCACTGGTTCGCGGCATCGCAGGGTTGAGGGTTCGGATCGCAATGCCCGGCTCCCTCGTTGCAGCCGCAGCCGGGCCACCAGTCGAACCAGCAACCCTCGTGGTGCGGGCAGTCGGAATCCTCGTCGCAGGGCCGCTCGCTGGTCACCTGCGGCGATTGAGCGCCGCCCGAGGCGGCGCCGAGGAGCGCGAACGACAGCAGCAGGGTCGGGAGCACGGAGGAGCGCATCGAGCGAAATCTCCTTTCCACGCGGGCGCCGCCAGGGGGCAGCTCCGGCGGGCCTCGCGACGGCACGGCGGGATCGAACTGGGGCGCAACCTGCCACAGTCCGCTCAGCCGGTCAAGGAGACCTCAGCGCGAGAGGACGAAGCCGAGCACGACGAGCGCGGCGAGGATCGCGGC
>CAZPZW010000188.1:0-5298 GCA_964591165.1 uncultured Thermoanaerobaculia bacterium
TCTGCGACTCTATCCGAGCCCGCCCGAGGGCTCCGGAGCAGCCCGCGACCGCCTGCCGCCTCCCTGCGACGGCGCGACCCTACGTCCGAGGGTAGACTCGACGGCGATGCGGTTCCTCGTCGCGCTGCTCCTCCTCGGAGTCTCCGCCGTACCGCTTCCGGCTGTCGAGCGGGGAGTGATCGAGGTCCGTCCGGGCTCGGTGGTTCGCTGGCCGGGCGAAGGCATCGTCGAATGCACCCAGGCCGGTCGGCGCTTCGCTCCGATCGCCGGGGCCTGCCTCTTCCCGATCGACCTGCTGGCCGAGGGCGAGCTCGCCGTGTCGCGCCGCACCGCGGAGGGCGAAGCGAGCCGGCGGTTGAAGATCGCCGACTACCCCTATCCCACCGAGCGGATCACCGGCGTCGAGGAGAAGTACGTCTCGCCGCCTGCCGGGGAGCTGGCGCGCATCGAGCGCGAGCGACAGACGGTGGCGGCGCTCTTCCAGCACGTCGGGCCGCGCCGCTTCGCGCTGCCCCTGGGCGGCCCGCTCGCCGTGCTGCCGGAAGGGGGGCGTTTCGGCGCGCGGCGCATCTTCAACGGCGAGCCGCGCAGCCCGCACGGCGGCACCGATTTCCGGGCGGCGAGCGGTACGCCGGTGCTCGCACCCGCCGACGGCGTGGTGGCGCTCGCCGCGGAGCACTACTTCGCCGGGCGCGCCGTCTATCTCGACCACGGCGACGGCCTGATCAGCATGGCCTTCCATCTCAGCGAGATCCTGGTCCGCGACGGCGAGGCGGTCGAGCGGGGCCAGACGATCGGCCGCGTCGGCGCGACCGGCCGGGTCACCGGCCCGCATCTCCACTTCGCCCTGCGCTGGCGGGGCGAGCGGATCGAGCCGGCGCTGCTGCTCGCGGCCCCGGAATCGCTTCCCGCGATCGAGTGAGGGCTCGCGCCCGCGGCGGGCAGGGATCGCCACCCACGACCGCGCTCCACGCACAGTAGTCGCCGGTCTCGAAGTCGTCCGCGAAGACCAGGAACGGCAGGAAGGTCGCGGAGACCGCACGATCGATCGTCATCTGGAGGGAGCAGGCGCCGCTGCCCGAGCAGTCGCCGCTCCAGCCGACGAAGAAAGCGCCCGCCGCAGGTTGCGCCGTGAGGTCGACCAGGACGGTCTGCTCGTAAGGCTCGCTGCAGTCTCCCGGGCAGCTGATACCCGGCGGCGCGCTCCCGACCGAGCCGTACGTCCCGCCCTCGACCACCACGGTCAGAGTGCGCAGCAGCTCGAAGCTCGCGGTGACGCTGCGGTCGGCGCTCATCGGGACGCTGCAGGCGCCATTCCCGGAGCAGTCGCCCGACCAGCCGGCGAAATAGGAGCTGGCGTCCGGGAACGGAGTGAGATCGACCGTCAGGTTGAAGACGTAGCTCTGGGTGCAGTCCGGGAGACAGGCGATGCCGACCGGGTCGCTGGTCACCGAACCGGCGCCGCCGCCACCCAGCGCGACCGTGAGGAGGTGCTCCTCGGGCGGCACCCCGGCGCGCTCGTAGGACCCGATGTCGCAATCCGCCACGGCGTCGCCGTCGCCGTCGGTGGGGCGGGGCTCGCCCCGTTGATCGGAGGGCATGGCGACGTCGCTCGCGCTCGCCGGATCCCAGGCCAGGCAGCCGGCCACCGGATCGCCGGCGTCGATCGCCGGACTCGCGGCCTGCAGCGCATGGGTCGCCGTCGGTCCACCGTTGGCGGACAGCGGATCGAGCAGCGGCTCGAGCGGCAGCGCAGCAGTTCCCTCGAGATCGCTTCCCGAGAACGAGGTGGCACAACCGTTGTTGACCCGGATCAGATTGAAGCCATCGCCCACCACCCCACCCGCGACGCCGGTCGAACAGTCGTGCTGGCTGCTCGCCCCGCTGTTGCCGGCGAAGAGCGAGTGCCGGGTCGCGATCGTGCCACCGCTCACGCGCGCGATCCCCCCGCCGGTGCCGTTGGCGACGTTGCCGCTCACCGTCACGTTGCGCAGCCGCGTCGTCCCCCCGGTCACCGCCAGACCGCCCCCCTGGGCTGCCAGGCCCACCGACGTGGTGCCGACGGCGTTGCCCGAGAGCGTCACGTTGTTGAGCGTGCAGTCCGCTTCGCAGAAGATCCCGCCGCCCCGTCCGTCGGCGCCGGAGGAGCCCATGAAGGTCGCCCCGTCCCCGCTGCGGTTGCCAGTGAGCGTGCTGGCGTCGAGCCGCAGGCTGCCGCCCGCGAGGTTGGCGATCGCGCCACCCTCGCCTCCCGCGCCGACCGGGCCGCCCCCGGCACCGCCGGTGCAGCCGCTGGCCGTCGAGCGCGTCAACGCGAGCTCGCCGGCGTTGGCGATCGCGCCGCCGCGCCCGCCGCGAAACGACGGGGGCGGCACCAGCGCTCCTCCGCCGGCGCCGGCCGCGTTGTCGACCAGGACCACCGAGTCGCCGACCAGCACGCCGCCAGCGGCCACGAAGACCGCACCCCCGTCGCCGCCCTCCGTATTCGAGGTGACGCCGCCGCTCCACGCCTGGCAGCTCTCGAAACGCACCGCCGAGAGATGAACCTCGCCCTGCACCTTGAGGCAGCCGCCGTGCTTGTCGCCGCTCGAGGTCGCCCGGCCGTCCCTCAGGGTGAGCTCCGACAGAGTCACTAGAGCCCCCGCCGGCACCGTCAGCAGGCGCAGCGCGTCGCCGCCGGAGATCACCAGATCTTCGGGCAGGCCGGGACCGTCGACGGTGACGTCGAAGCCGGTGGAGAGCGGGCCCAAGGCCGGCTGGAGGAGGATCGTCCAGGGGGGCGACCCCGGCAGCGCGAAGTGCACCGTGTCGCCGTCCCCTGCCGCGCCGAGCGCCTCGCGCAGTGAACAGTCGCCCGCGCTGCAGCTCCCGTCGTCCTCGTCCGCGATGATGTCGACCGTCCAATCGACAGCTACCAACCGTGAGGCGGTGACGAGGAGCGTGAGGAGAGCGGGGAGGGCGAACCCACCGGCCGGACGTCGCGGGAACATGCGCATGGGCCCCCTGCGCGACGGCATCGCGCGACCGGCTCGCCGTGCAAGGAGCCGCCGCCGTGCCAAGGTATCACGACGCTCGTCGCCAAGCCGGGTCCGCGAAGGGCCAACTCCCCGGCGAGTCGCGGCCCGCGGCTCAGCCGACGACGGTGAGTGGCGAGGCGAAGGGGCGGTTCTCGGCGGTGAGGGCGTGGCGGTACTTCTGCGCCAGCTCGGCGGTCTCCGCGCGGGTCACGAAGCGCTCGTAGAGGTTGGTGCGCTGCCTGGGCTCGAAGCCGGCCGAACGGATCAGGTGCTCCATCTCGTCCTGGCTCATCTTGTAGTGCGCCCCGGCGGCCGAGACGACGTTCTCCTCGATCATGATCGAGCCCATGTCGTCGGCGCCGAAGGCGAGCCCGAGTTGGCCGATCTTCTTGCCCTGGGTCACCCAGCTCGACTGCAGGTGCTGGACGTTGTCGAGAAAGAGGCGCGACACCGCGAGGTTCTTGAGGTACTCGTGGGCGTAGACCTCCGGCACCTCCGGCAGGTCGGTGTGCTCGTGCTGGAAGGTCCAGGAGATGAAGGCGGTGAAGCCGCCGGTCTCGTCCTGCAGGTCGCGGACGCGCTGCAGGTGCTCGACCCGCGCCGCGAGCTCCTCGCCCATGCCGTACATCATCGTCGCCGTGGTGCGCAGGCCGTTGCGATGCGCCTGGCGCATGATGTCGATCCACTCCTCGGGCGAGGCCTTGGGATAGGCCAGGACCTCCTTGCGGATCTTGTCCGACAGGAGCTCCGCGCCGCCCCCCGGGATCGACATCAGTCCGGCCTCCTTGAGCCGGGCGATGACGTCGTAGAAGCTCATGCGCTCCTTCTTGGCGATGAACTTCACCTCCGGCGGCGAGAAACAGTGGCGGTGGATCGCCGGGTAGTTCTCGCGCAGGTAGGTGACCAGGTCGAGGTAGTACTGCAGCGGCAGCTCGGGGTTGACCCCTCCCTGCAGCAGCACGCCGGTGCCGTTGAGCGCCAGCGTCTCCTCCACCTTGCGGCCGATCTCCTCGAAGGGCAGCAGGTAGCCCTCGGCGTCCCCGGGCGGGCGGTAGAAGGCGCAGAAGCGGCACTTGTAGACACAGACGTTGGTGTAGTTGATGTTGCGGTCGACGTTGTAGGTCGCGACGTGGGGATCGTTGTGCCGGTTTCGCACCTCGTGCGCCGAAAGACCGAGCTCCAGCAGCTCGCCGTCGAGCAGCAGCCGGTGCGCGTCGCCCGCCGAGATCCGCCGGCCGGCGAGCGCGTCGTCGAGGATCGCCCGGACGGGGCGCGAGGTGGCGGCGAGGTCCATCATCAGACCGGCGATTCTAGCAGCGCAGCAAACGCGCGGAGGCCCGCCGGGCGGCGGGCCTCCGGGGACTCCTGCGTACTTGCCCTTCCGCGGCTACGGACAGGTGGCGAAGGCGTCGCTGTCGGTGATCGCGGGCGAGGTGTTGCCGAGCGGATTCGTGTAGGTGACCTCCACCTCGGGGTTCGCGAAGGTGTCGGTGACGTGGATCCGGTAGAAGACGTTGGTCGTCGCCGCGGCGAAGACCCAGTACCGGTTGTTGAGGCTGCAGCCGTTGATCACCTTGATCAGCACCTCCCAGTTCCCCGGTTGGAAGAACCAGATCAGCCCCGAGTCGTTGGAGCCCATCGGCACGAAGGTGCCGTAGCCCGAGTTGAGGGCGAAGTCGGTCCACTCCGCCCAGATCTCGAAGCGGCCGTTGAGCAGCGAGTGGACCCGCCCGTCGTAGGTCGGCTGGGATCCCGACATCGGCAGCACGCGGGTCGCCGGCGAATCGCACATCACGTTCACGTTGAAGGTCCCGAAGTCGTCGCCGTTGAAGCCTGAGACGACGAGGATCCAGTTGTCGATCCAGGTCAACGGGACGTTGTGAATGCGCGAGGTCCCGATGCCGAAACCGTCGTCGACGTAGAGGAAGTCGTCGTTGACGGCCACCAGGTTGGTCAGCGGCGAAGCCGGGTTGAAACTGTTCTGGTAGAGCGCCAGATGACCGTCGTAGGAATCCCCCTCCTGGGTGCTGTAGATCGTGCAGTCCGCGTCCTCGTTGGGGTAGAAGCCGACGACGGCGTAGTGCACGCTGGTCCCGCCCGGCACGCCCACTGCGGCGGGACGAAGGTAGCTCGGCCCACCGATCGTCGAGCCGTAGAAAGTGAACCCGGCGTCGGCTTGGGCCAGTCCCGTGACGCACCAGGCGAGCATCAGACCGAGGACAATCCGCTTGATCATCGACTTCCCTCCCGCTCGCGCCAACGTGGTGGACGAGCCGACGGC
>CAZPZW010000189.1:0-5298 GCA_964591165.1 uncultured Thermoanaerobaculia bacterium
AGGAGCGTCGACTTCCCTGCCCCGTTTCGCCCGATGATGCCCAGCACCTCGCCCCGCTTCACTTCGAACGAGACGTCCTTGAGCGCCCAGACCTCCTCGAGCTCGTCCCCCTCGATCACCGCCCGGCCGTGCGCAAGATCCGAGGCCTTGCGGAGGAAGGTCCTGGCGCCGCGGGCGATCACGTCGCGGAGCGCCGTGTAGCGCTCGCGCTGGGCCTGGTGGCCGATGACGTACTTCTTGCCGAGCCCTTCGGCGCGGATCAGGACGTCGTCCATCTCAGATCAGATCCGCGAAAGTCCGCTCGGTCGCCCGGAAGCGGCGGATGCCGAGCCAGAGGAAGAAGGCGACGATCGCGAGGCTCACCCCGAAGCCGGGCCAGTAGATGCCGCTCTCGCCCCCCAGGATCGACCAGCGGAAGCCGTCGATGATGCCGACGAGCGGATTCAGGCTGTAGAGGAGGCGCCACTTCTCCGGCACCACGCCGCTCGAGAAGCCGACCGGCGAGACGTAGAGCCCGATCTGCACCAGGAAGGGGATGACCACCCGGAAGTCCCGGTACTTGATGTTGAGCGCGGTGACCCAGAGCCCGGGCCCGAGGCTCGCGAGGAGCGCCAGGAGCACGAAGAGCGGCAGCAGGAGGATCTGCCAGCCCGGAGCGAAGCCGTACCAGATCATCAGCCCCGCGAGGATCGCGAGGCTCACCAGGAAGTCGACGAGGGCGGCGACGATCGTCGCCACCGGCACGATCATGCGCGGGAAGTAGACCTTGCCGATGAGATTGGCGTTCGCCACCATGCTCTCGGCGGCGCCGGTCAGAGCGGCCGAGAAGAGCGACCAGGGGAGGAGCCCCGCGAAGACCAGGAGCGGGTAGGGCGCCCGCCCGTCGCTCGGCAGCCCGGCCAGCCGCCCGAAGACGACCGTGAAGATGACCATCGTCAGGAAGGGGCGGAGGATCGCCCAGGCGACGCCGATCACGGTCTGCTTGTAGCGCACCGCGACGTCGCGCCAGGCGAGCACCGAGAAGAGCTCCCGGTAGCGCCAGAGATCGCGCCAGTAGTGCTCCTCGGCACGGCCCGGCTCGAGGACGAGGACGGTTTCGTTCATGCCGGAGCGGCGACCCCAGCCGCCGCGTGGATCTCCTCGAAGATGGCGTCCAGGCTCCTGGTGAGGTCCCAGCCGGGGTAGTGCGAGCGCATCTTCCCGAGGTCGCTGTAGTAGCAGACGTGATCCCCCTCGCGGTGCTTCTCGACGTACTCCCAGCGCATCGGCTTGCCGGAGAGCTGGGAGACGCGATCGAAGGCCTCGAGGATCGAGACGCTGTTGCCCTTGCCCCCGCCCAGGTTGTAGACCTCCGCCACCCGCGGGCTCTCGTAGAAGGCGTGGACGAAGCGCGCCACGTCGTAGGAGTGGATGTTGTCGCGCACCTGCTTGCCCTTGTAGCCGAAGACCTTGTAGAGCTTCCCTTCGACGTTGCACTTGACGAGGTAGGAGAGGAAGCCGTGGAGCTCGACCCCGCTGTGGCTCGGCCCGGTGAGGCAGCCGCCGCGCAGACAACAGCTCTTCAGGCCGAAGTAGCGGCCGTACTCCTGGACCATCACGTCGCCGGCCAGCTTCGAGGCGCCGAAGAGCGAGTGCTTCGAGCGGTCGATGCGGAAGCTCTCCGGGATGCCCTCGGCGTAGGCCGGATCGGCGTAGTCCCAGCGCGTCGCGAGCTCGACCCGGGGGATCTCGTTCGGCGCGTCGCCGTAGACCTTGTTGGTCGAGAGGTGCACGAAGACCGTGTCGGGGGCATGGCGCCGGACCGCCTCCAGGAGGTTCAGCGTCCCGACCGCGTTGACGTCGAAGTCGTCGAACGGGCGGCTCGCCGCGAGGTCGTGGCTCGGCTGCGCGGCGGCATGCACCACGAGCGCCGGGCGGAGCTCGGCGACGAGCGCCTCCATCGCCGCGCGGTCCCGGATGTCGAGGTCGTGGCAGCGGAAGTTGGCGTGCAAACCCTCCAGCCGCCGCCGGTTCCAGAGCGTGTCGCCGGCCGGGCCGAAGAAGTCGGCGCGCAGGTTGTTGTCCACCCCGTCGACCTGCCAGCCGAGGCGGCAGAAGTAGTCCACCACCTCGGATCCGATCAACCCCGCCGCGCCGGTCACCAGCGCCTGTTGGTCTCGAGTTGCCATCGCGCTCCTAGGAATCGTGCCGCACTGCCGTTCCGAGCGGAGATTCTCTCTCAGCCGCCAGCCGAATGCTCAACCGGTGTCGCGATCGGCACGCCGAAGGCCTCCAGGACGAGGAGCGCCAGGCGGCGCGACTGGGCGCCCACGGAGCGCGGCCGCGCGCCTTTCCGGTCCCTCTCCAGCCAGTCGGCGATGGGCAGTTGAAAGCCCGACTTGGGGCGGTCGAAGAGCTCCGCCGGTAGCTCCGGCGCGACCTCGCGCACCAGCGCGCCCTTGCCGCGCGAGCGCGCCGGCTCGAAGCCGAGACGCTCGAGCTCGGCGCGCAGCCAGGCATCGACCAGCGGCACCCGGATCTCGACGCCGTGCGCCATGCCCGCCCAATCGGCGTCGCGCAGGAGCTGCTGGCGCAGGTAGACCGAGGACTCGAGCCGGTGCACCGCGCGCCAGGAATCGAGCAGCAGGCGGGAGGGATCCCCGAGCACCGCGTCGCCCAGCTTGTCCCAGGCGTCGAACGGCGCGTCATAGCTGCGAACGCCCGGCTCGGCCAACCCCGAACGCTCGAGCAGCGCGTCGACCTCGTGCGGCAGATAGACCGCCCGGCGGAGCGCGTAGGCCCCCGCGAAGCTCCCGGCGTAGCGGAGGACGCTCGCGAGCTTCGGCGTGCCCGGGGCGAGGCGGCGCGCCAGCGCCGGCCAGAGGGCGGAGAGCGTCGGGAGCTGACGCAGCCGCCGCGCCCGGCGTTCCCAGCTCGGCACGTCGCGGAACGAGCTGTAGCCGCCGAACAGCTCGTCGCCGCCCAACCCCGAGAGGGCGACCTTCAGCCCCTCCTCGCGCGCCAGCCGCGCCACCAGCCAGGTGTTGAAACCGTCGATCGAGGGCAGGTCCATCGCCGCGAGCATCGCGGGCAGGTCGCGGCGAACCTGATCGGCGGTCACCTCGCGCACCACGTGGCGCAGCCCGAGCCGGCCGGCCGTCGCCCGGGCGAGCGGCTCCTCGTCGGCCGGCGTGCCGCGCGCCTCGCTCCAAGTGAGCGTGAGCGCGGCGAGCGGCTCGGCGCCGGCCGCCCCGAGCTCCCGCGCCGCGAGCGCGGCGACGAGCGCCGAGTCGAGGCCCGCCGAGAGGAACAGGCCGACCGGCACGTCCGACACGAGGTGCGCCCGAACGCTCGTCGCCAGGGCTTCCGCGGCGCTGCCGCAACCCGGATCGAGGGCGACTCGCGGCACCGTCTCGAGCACGAACGAGCCGTCGCCGGCGGCTCGCGCCCAGTGCCCGGCCGGGATCGCCCGGACGGAGCGCCGGAGCGCCAGCGGCTCGGGCACCGCCCCCCAGGAGAGGACCCCGGCGACCGCCGCCGGATCGACCTCGCGCGACAGGCCTCCCCCGGCGTCGAGCGCGCGCGCCTGCGAGGCGAAGCGGAGCATCCCGCCGTCGAGCGAGTAGAAGAGCGGCTTGATGCCGTACGGGTCACGGGCGAGCGCCAGCGTGCCCGTGAGCTCGTCCCAGATCGCCAGCGCGAACATGCCGCGCAGCTTGGCGAGGGCGCGGGCCCCTTCGCGCCGCCAGAGCTCGAGGATCACTTCGGTGTCGGAGCGGCTCGCCAGCTCCACGCCCTCGGCCGCGAGCTCGCGCGCCAGCTCGCGGAAATTGTAGATCTCGCCGTTGAAGACGATCGCGAAGCGGCCGTCGGCGCTCCGCATCGGCTGCGCGCCGGCCGGCGAGAGGTCGAGGATGGCGAGCCGGCGGTGGGCGAGCATCAGCCGCCCGTCGGCCGAGCTCCAGGTCCCTTCGCCGTCGGGGCCGCGCGGCGCGAGCGCGGCATGGATCCGCAGCAGCTCGTCGCGGTCCGGCGGCGGGGCCTCGGGGGTCCGGCGGAAGATCCCGCTGATGCCGCACATCCTCAGCCCCTCACCAGCTCGTCGATCACCGGCAGGAAGCGCCGCTCGAAAGCGCGCGCGGTGAACTCACGCTCGTAGCGCCGCCGCCCCGCCTCGCCCAGCGCGCTCGCTCGCGCCGGGTCGCCCAGCAGCTCGACGAGCGCGGCAGCGAGCGCCGCCGGATCCCCCGGTGGCACGAGCCGGCCGGTTTCGCCGTCGATCACGATCTCGGCCGGGGCCGTGCCGGCGAGCGCGATGCAGGGCAGTCCCACCGCCATCGCTTCGGGGTAGACGAGGCCGAATCCCTCGAGCCCGGAGGGCATGGCGAAGACGGCTGCCCGCCGGTAGAGCTCGCCGAGCGTGGCCGGATCGACCTGGCCGGTGAAGCAGACCGCATCGCCCAAGCCGAGCGTCGCGGCCTTGGCGCGCAGCCGTTCGAGGTCGCTCCCCGATCCCGCCACCACCAGGCGCGCCGCCGGCAGGCGGCGGCGCACCTCGGGCCAGACCTCGAGCAGCTCGTCGTGTCCTTTGTAGCGGTCCTGGCCCGCGGTGCGACCGACGATCAGCGCGTAGCCTTCGCCGGCCCGGGCCAACCGCTCACGGTCGAACGGCCCGACGCGGACCACCGGCTCGATGCCGAGCAACACGACGCGCATCCGATGGCAGGCGGGAAGGAACTCGCGGGCCCGCTCGGCGGTGTAGGCCGAGTTGGCGACCAGAAAAGTGGCCCGCTCGAGCACCCGCCGCCGATCCGCCGACAAGCGGCGCCAGATCTCGATGCCGTGCAGTTGAATGGCGTAGCGCGGCAGCAGTGGGCTCGGCACCAGGGCGAGCGAACGGGCCGGACCGACGTGGTCGAAGTAGAGCGCCGCCCGACCGCGGGCCTGGAGCAACCGGACGACGACCGCGGTGGTCAGCCGCGTGCGCGAGCCGCCGAAAGCGCGGTAGCCGTCGGTCGCCACGCTGCCGTCGAGCGGCGGCAGGTGCAGCCCCTCGAAGGCGAGCCGGTGACGCGCCGAGATCTTGCGGAGCGAGGCCCCGATCAGCCGGCCGAGGTGAGCGGTTCCGCCCCCCTCTTCACCCATGCCGGACGAGACGTGGAGGATCCGCTCGATCATCGCGTGGCGCCGTCCGGCGACGGGAGACAAGAAAAAAGCCCGTGCGCAGCTCGCTGCGGCACGGGCTCGGTTCCTCGGCGGGCCGAGATCAGGGCTGCGACGGCGAGATCTCGATCGGGTCGTCGTCGACGATGCCGATCA
>CAZPZW010000190.1:0-5285 GCA_964591165.1 uncultured Thermoanaerobaculia bacterium
TCTCGCCGTTGGTCTCGTCGGTGCGGATCAGGCCGGCGAGGAAGTTGGTCTCGCCATCCTTGAGGCGGATCGTCGATTCGATGGTGCGCGTGCCGATGATCGGCTGCTGCTGGCCGCCGCCGGCGTCCTGGTAGCCGGTGATCTGGCTGACCTCGACCTGCAGCTTCAGGGTGACCTCCTTGTTGTGGTGGACGCGCGGCTCGATGTCGATCTTGATGCCCACGTCCTGGTACTGGAAGGAGGTCACCGGGATGATCTGCCCGCCGACCGTCTGCGCCGTGTTGAACGAGGTCACCGGGATCGGCACGCGGTCGCCGATGTGCACCTTGCCCTTCTCGCCCTCGCTGATCCGGAGCTGCGGCTTGGCGAGCAACTGGGCGTCGGCGTTGGTCTTGACGAAGTCGTAGATGATGTTCGGGATGGTCAGCACCCAGCTGTTCTGATTCAGGAACTTGAGGTCGTTGAGCCGGATCTTGGCGTCCTCGCCGCCGAAATCGAGCCCTTGGGTCACCGAGTAGTTCGAGAGGCTCACTCCCAGCTCGCGGAACTTGTTGGTGTCGACTTCGATCAGCTCGACGTCGACGATCACCTCGGACTTCGACTTGTCGATCCCCTCGATCATCTTCTGCGCGACCTTGACCTTGTCCGCCGTGTCGCGGATGGTCACCGCGTTCAACTGCTCGTTGGTCGCGATGTTCTTGGCGCCGATCAGGCTGCGCAGCAGCGTGAGCACGTCCTTCACTTCGGCGTTCGACAGGAAGAAGGTCTGGATGACCAGATCTTCGTAGTTCTTGCGGTTCTGCGGGTTGTCGGCCGCGATGATGATCGAGCGCTCGTCGATCACCTTGTAGAAGTGCCCGGCGGCGCGCATCAGCGTCTCGAGCGCGGTCTGCGCGGTGACCTCGCGCAGCTCGATCGCCAATTCCTGGTCCTTGAGCGCCGGATCGAAGAGCACGTTGATGCCGAAGGCCTTGCCGAGCGCCCGGTAGATGTCGAAGATCGACACCGGCTTCGGGAAATCGAGCGAGATCGGCTCCTTGGAGCGCGGATTGAGCACCGGCGGTTGCGCCGGCAGGTCGCGGGTCTTCTTCTTGAGCTCGTCGAGCGTGCTGATCGGTGCGCCCTTGACGCTGCGCGCCAGCTCGTCGCGCACCTTGTCGAGCTCCACCTGGGCGTATTGGTTGGTCGGATCGAGCTGCACGGCCTGCTGGTACTCGATCAGCGCGCGTTCCAGGACCCCGGCCGCGTAGAAGCGCTGGCCGTCGCTGAAGTGGACTTGCGAAGCGCGGATGCGCGCCCGCAAAAGCGCCGACTTGAAGCGCACGTTCGAAGGCTGCAGCTCGGTGAGGCTGATGTAGCTGCTCACCGCCGCGTCCCAGTCGCCGCGCTCCTCGGCGAGCCGCGCGTCGCGCGCGGTGCGGTAGGAGGTGCAACCCGCGGCCCCCAGGGCGAGCGCCACGGCGAGGGCGAGCGTGGCGGTCCGTCTGACGTCGCGCATTCCCGGTCCTTTCGACACTTCAGCCTCCGATCGGCAGCCGCTTGGCCGGCTCGTCGGGGAAATCCACGAACTTGATGTCGACCGACTCGAATCCGATCCGGTCGACGATGAACTTCTCCTCCAGCACATCCCCGGGACGGGCATTGTAGAGATTCTCGCCGCTTTCGTCCGCGAACACCGCGATCCGACGCCCCTCGGCGCCGAAGCTGCCGAGGAAGACGAGAGTCACCGGCGGCGGCTTGGGGATCGCCGCCAAGCGGCGCTCCTCTTCCAGCCGCCGCAGCCGCTCCTCCTCCTCGCGACGGCGTCGCTCGAGCTCCTCGGCGGACGGCGGAGGGGGCGGCGGCGGTGGCGGCAAGGGACCGAAGCGGAACGGGTCGCGGCCCACGGTGAGGTCGCGCGGCGTGACCTCCATGTCGCCGAGATCGAGCCTCGCGATGGCCATCGGCAGCTCGGCCACGCCGCGTCGCCGCTGGCCGAAGCGGGAGCCCCCGGTGGGCGGAGCGGTGAGCCGGCCTGCCG
The DNA here is from genome assembly GCA_964591165.1 of uncultured Thermoanaerobaculia bacterium. Lineage (GTDB taxonomy): Bacteria > Acidobacteriota > Thermoanaerobaculia > Multivoradales > JAGPDF01 > JAGPDF01. Next base: position 2,021 of record CAZPZW010000190.1, read on the forward strand.
TCTCGCCCGCCGGCCGCGCCGGGAGGCGATTGGCGGCGGCGTTGAACAGGCCGCGGGCGATCAGCAGGCCGGCGAGGATCCCGAGCACGGCGAGCAGTTGCCTCTCGCGCTTCTGCAGGGTCACGAGCCGCCTCCCGGCGCGGGTGTCGCCGGCTCGCCGGCGAAGAAGGTCGCGAGGCGCAGGCTCACGCCCAGGCCGCGGTTGCCGCTCTGCTCGTTGACCCGGATCTGCTCGATGGTCACGAACGAGGGCGAGAGCTCGAGCAGGTGGAGAAAGGCCCGCAGGTTGGCGTAACTGCCCTGAACCGAGAAGACGAACGAACGCCGGCGCAGATCGAAGTCCTCGAGGATCTCCTCCGGGTAGCCGATCTCGCGCGGATCGAGCCCGGAATGCTCGGCGAGCTGCTTGATCTCGCGGATGAGATCGGTCAGCCGGCTCCGTTCGGTCGCGAAGCGCTCCGCGTAGAGCTTCGCCGTGTCGACCCGGCTCGCCTCGGCCGCGTCGGCGAGCTCGGTCAGCCGGGCGAGCTTGGTCGCCGCTTCTTCGCGCTCGCGCGAGGCGCGCTCGAGACGTCGGTCGAGCTGCTGCAGGCCCGAGCCCAAGCCGCTCTCGAGATAGACCAGGAAGCCCACCGCGCCGATCAGCACCAGCGCCGGTGGCAGCCAGAGCCAGGCCTTGCGTCGCCACAGGCCGTGGGAGCGGCGGCTCATCGGTCGCCTCCCGCCGACGAGGCAAAGGGCTTGAGCGGCGTCGGCACGAGGTTGTAGGGATAGGCCCGGGTGCCCGGCTGCGCTCCCGCCGGTGCCGCAGCGGCCGGACCGCGCGACGCGGCCGCGCCGCTCGCCGGGCGCGCCTCGGCAGCGCCGAGCGTCGGTACTTCCTCCGCCGTCGCCGCGGCCGAAGATGCCCCCGCCGGCGTGCCGCGCGGCGAGGGTACCGGCAATCGCCCGGCGCTTGCCGGGCGAGCCGGCGCGGCACCGGCCCCTGACGGAGCCGCGGCGGGCTCGCGCCCGGCGGTCCCGGCCACGGATGGCGCCTCCGCTGCGGGCGCGCCGGACGGCGCGGCCACGGTTCGCGGTGCCGCACTTCCGCTGCCGGACACCGCGAGCGGCCCGGCGGACGGTTCGGCCGCGGCCAGTGCCCCCGCTTCCGGAGCGCCGGCCTGCGGGAGAAAGTCGACCGTGAGGTCGAAGTCGATGAGCTGGTCCTTCTTCTCCGCCTCACGTGCCAGATTCGGACGATCGAAGGCGGGGTGGGCGAACAGCCGATCCACCAGTTCGAGCAGCGCCTCGGTGTCCTCGGCCTGGCCGTCGATGCGCAGCGCGACACGCGTCTGCGCGGCGGTCGGGGTGCTCGGCGCCGCCCGGTGGGGCGTCTCCTTGGCGAACGCCTGCGGCGTCAAGGTACGCAAGCGCACGCCGCGCGGCATCACCTCGGTCAGGCGGTCGAGCAGCCGATTCCAGGAGAAGGCCCGCTCGGCGATCCGCCGGTTGAGGAACTCGGTGCGCAGGTTGAGCGCCGGGAGATCGGCGCGCTCGAGCGCGCTCTGCAGCGCGGCCGCGCGATCGCGGGCGCTCGCGGCCTCTTCGGTGAAGCGCACCAGGTCGGCGTTCTTCGACCCCAGGTCGCGCTCGATGTTGCGGAAGCGCCAGGTCGCGAAGGCCCCGGCGCCCAGGGCGAGCAGCCAGAGCAGGAGGGCCAGCCGTTCGATCGGTCGCTGGTTGAGGAACGGCTGACGGGCGAGATTAGGCCCTTGCCAGGCGCGCGGACCGCTCATGCGACCTCCCGGCAGGCCGCGCCGACCAACGGCGCGAGCTCCGCAGCCGTCTCCAGGTTCACCTCGCCGGCGAGCGGCAGATGCTCGGCGCCGAGGCGCAGCGGCCGGCAGTCGAGACCGGCGGCGAGGACCTCCAGCCAGAACGGCTCCACTTCGCGCGGCGCGGCGAGGAAGACCACGCCGAGATTCTCCGCCGCCAGGCGCTCGCTGAGGAAGGTGCGGGTGAGACGGAGCTCCGCGGTCAGCAGGCGGGCCCGGTCGGCGTCGGCGAGCCCGGGAGTGAAGCTCTTCTGGCGCCAGAGCACCGGCTCGGAGCCGCTCACGATCGCCAGGGCGAACCCTTCGGCATCGACCAGGGTCACCCCCCAGAGCGCACTGGTGCGGCCTCCCCGCGCCAGCGCGGCGACCGTCGCGAGCGTCGCGCCGACGATCTGCCCGATGCGGATGCCGCGCCGCGCGAAGCCCGCTTCGAGCGCTTCGCAGAGCGCCTCGCTGGCGAAGCTCACCAGCGAACGGCCGGGTTCCGACGGCCCCAGCAGGGAGGCGACCGGCTCGACGTCGAGACGCAGCTCCTCGACCCGGAACGGCAGCAGGCGGCGCAGCCGGAAGCGCAGCACCTCCTGCCAGGCCTTGGGCTCCTGGGGCAGCTCGCCGAGCTCCACCATCAGATGGCGGGCCCAGCTGTCGGGCAGCACTAGCGAAGCCTCCTTGACCGGAACCGAGATCCGCGCCTGGAGGCGCTCGAGCGCCGCTTCGAACGGGGCGGGATCGGCGAGCGGCGTGCCCAGCGGGCCGTTGCCGAACATCTCCGCGGGCAGCGGCACCGAGTGGAACTCCTGGAAGCGGTGCCCTTCCGGCGCGGCGAGAAAGGCGCCGTAGCGCAGCTCCCGCCGTCCGACGGCGAAGACGTGCGGCGGAACGGGCCGGGCCGCGAGGCCCAGCCCGCGCTCAATCCACGAAGGTAAAGCGATTGATCTCACGCAGCGTGGTCATCCCTTGCAGAGCCTTCTCGAGCGCCGACTCGCGCAGAAACCGCATCCCCTCCTCCTTGGCCGCCCGCTTGATCTCGGACGCCGGCCGCTTCTCCAGGATGAGCTCCCGGATCCGGTCCGACAGGTCGAGCAGCTCGGAGACCGCCAGACGCCCGAGGAACCCGGTGCCGTTGCACTCCAGACAACCCGCGCCCTCGTAGAACTGGTGGTCGCCGTAGACCGCCGGCGAGAGTCCCGAGTCCTCGAGCAGCTGGGCCGAGACCTTCGCCGCCCGACGGCAATGCGGGCAGATCCGGCGAACCAGGCGCTGGGCGAGGATGCAGTTGAGCGCCGAGACGAAATTGTAGAGGTCGACCCGCATGTTGAGGAAGCGCCCGAGCACGTCCACGACGTTGTTGGCGTGCACCGTGGTGAAGACCAGGTGGCCGGTGAGCGCCGATTGGATGGCGATCGACGCCGTCTCCTCGTCGCGGATCTCGCCGACCATGATCTTGT
>CAZPZW010000191.1:0-5263 GCA_964591165.1 uncultured Thermoanaerobaculia bacterium
TGGCGGTGAGGGAGGGATTCGAACCCTCGATACAGGGTTTAGCCCCGTATGACGGTTTAGCAAACCGTTGCCTTCAGCCACTCGGCCACCTCACCGGCGCGCAGATTCTACCCTGCCACACCTTCCCGCCGTCGAGAGCCTTCAATCCGGTCCCTCCCGCCCCGTTCGACCTAGTGCGCGAGGAGTGCGGATAGAGTCTCCAACCGAACGTCGTCCGAGCGCGTGCGAGGGACTCCATCGATGACCGAGACCGGCCAGAACGTCGATCAGCTGGCGATCAACACGCTCCGCTTTCTGGCCGTCGACATGGTGGAGAAGGCCAAATCGGGCCATCCGGGGGCGCCGATGGGCCAGGCGCCGCTCGCCTACCTGCTCTGGTCCCGCTTCCTGCGCCACGACCCGCGACATCCCGACTGGCCGGACCGCGATCGCTTCGTCCTCTCGTGCGGCCACGCCTCGGCGCTGCTCTACGGGTTGCTCCATCTCGCCGGCTATGACCTGCCGCTCGCCGAGCTCCAGCGCTTCCGCCAGCTCGGCTCGCGGACGCCCGGTCACCCCGAGTTCGGCCACACGCCGGGCGTCGAGACCACCACCGGCCCGCTCGGCCAGGGAATCTCGACCGCGGTCGGCATGGCGGTGGCGCGCGAGCACGCGGCGGCGCGCTTCCATCGCGATGACTTCGCGCTCTTCACCCATCGCATCTGGGTGCTCGCCTCCGACGGCGACCTGATGGAAGGGGTGGCTTCCGAAGCCGCGTCGCTGGCGGGTCACCTCGCGCTGGGCTCGCTCAAGGTGCTCTACGACGCCAACCAGATCTCGATCGACGGCCCGACCTCGCTCGCTTTCACCGAAGACGTCGGCCGGCGCTTCGCGGCCTACGGCTGGCGGGTGCTGGAGGTCGCCGACGGAAACGATCTCGAGGCGCTCGCCTGGGCACTCGGCGAAGCGGAGCGCGAGACGGCGCGGCCGACCCTGGTGGTCGTCCGCACCCACATCGGCTACGGCAGCCCAAACAAGCAGGACAGCGCCGAGGCGCACGGCGCGCCGCTCGGCGCCGACGAGGTTCGGCTCACCAAGCAGGCGCTCGGCTGGCCGCTCGAGCCGACCTTCCACGTGCCCGAAACGGCGCGGCGGCCGTTCGTGGAGCACGCGGCGCGTGGCGCCGCGGCCTGGGAGGAGTGGCAGGCGCTGGTGACGAGATACGCCGCGGCGCATCCGGCGCGCGCCGCCGAGCTCGCGCGCCGGCTGGCCGGCGAGCTCCCCGCGGATTGGGCCGCGCAGCTGCCGCGCTTCACGCCAGCCGATGGCGCGCTGGCGACCCGCGCGGCCTCGGGCAAGGTGCTGCAGCGTCTCGCCGCGGCGCTCCCCGAGCTGGTCGGCGGCTCGGCCGACCTGGCGGAGTCGAACAACACCCTGCTCGCGGGCGAGCAGGACTTCTCGCCCGCCAACCGCGCCGGCCGCAACCTCCGCTTCGGGGTCCGCGAGCACGCCATGGGCGCCATGCTCTCCGGCCTCGCGCTCTCGCGGCTGGTGCGCCCCTACGGAGGGACCTTTCTCATCTTCTCCGACTACCTGCGGCCGTCGATCCGCCTGGCGGCTCTGATGCGCCTGCCGGTGGTCTACGTCTTCACCCACGACTCGATCTTCCTCGGCGAGGACGGACCGACCCATCAGCCGGTCGACCAGCTCGCCTCGTTGCGCGCCATCCCCGGGCTGGTGACGCTCCGGCCGGCCGACGCCTGCGAGACCGCGGCCGCCTGGCGGGTCGCCGTCGAGCGGCGCGACGGGCCGACCGCTCTCGCGCTCTCCCGGCAGAAGCTGCCGACACTCGCCGAGACCGCCGAGCGCGCCGCGGAGGGGGTCGCGCGGGGTGGCTACGTCCTCTGGGAGTCGCCGGCGGAGCCGCTGCGGCTCTTGCTGGTGGGCACGGGGTCCGAGGTTCACCTCGCGCTCGCCGCGGCCCGGCGACTCACCGGACCGGGGATCGGCGTCCGCGTGGTCTCGCTCCCCTCCTGGGAGCTCTTCGCCGCCCAGCCCGCGGCTTATCGCGATGACGTGCTGCCCCGGGAGCTTCCCCTGCGGATCGCCGTCGAGGCCGCCTCCCCCCTCGGCTGGGAGCGTTTCGTCGGCTCCCAGGGGAAGATCCTGGCGCTCGAGAGCTTCGGCGCCTCGGCCCCGGCCGAGGCCTTGGCGAGGCATTTCGGCTTCGTCGAGGAGCGGCTGGTGGAAATCGCCGAAATGTTGCTGACAAAGGGCTCCGGCGGGGCTCCGGGGGGACCGGAATAGCGACGGTCCGGGGGCTGTGCTATTCTTGCCGTCGTCCGCTTCAGACAGCCGGTTGCCAGGACGGTGCCGCGCTGACGAGAGCGCAAGGTTGATTCGGTCCGAGACTCCACGCCACAGGAGATCCGTCATTCCCCGGGAATCGGGAGGGAAAGGAAACGATGCGTAACCAAAAGTTAGCTCTGCTCGCAGTTGCAGTCTTGATGCTGACGCTCGCCACCGGCTGCGCCAAGCCGCCGCAGCAGGAGATCGACGCCGTGAAGGCTTCGCTCTCCGCCGTCGAGGCCGATGCGTCGAAGTACGCCGGCGACGCCTGGAACAAGGCGCAGCAAGCGGTCAACGCGGTCAATGCCGAGGTCGAGGCGCAGGCGAACAAGTTCGCCCTGTTCCGCTCCTACACCAAGTCGAAGGAGCTGATCGCCGCCGCCACGGCCGCCGTCGCCGAGGCGAAGGACGCCGCCGCCGCCGCCAAGGAAGCCGCCAAGAACGCCGCCAACGAGACGCTCGCCGCTGCCAAGGCCGGTCTCGAGGCCGCCAACACCGCGTTCGCCGAGCTCGAGAAGTGCCGCCGGAAGCCCAAGGACTTCAAGAAGGACATGGAGGCCATGAAGGGCACGTACGACGGTTATGCGGCCCAGGTCGCCGGCATCGAGGGCGCGATCGCGGCCGAGGATTACCTGGGTGCCAAGGCCCAGGCCGAGTCGCTCAAGAGCTCGGTCGACACGCTGGTCACCGACCTCCAGGGCGCCAAAGAAAAGATTAAGTGCTGATCGCAGTCAGCTCGCGCTTCAACCGACCGGCGACGGGATTCCGTCGCCGGTCGTTTGTTTTCGGTCTGTTTCTGCTGACCGCCGCCTTCGTGCTGCCCGCCGCGCTGCCGCAGACCGCTTCGCGTCCCTTCGATCCGGCGCCGGTGCGGCAAGCCGCGTTCCGCGCCGCCGCGGCGCTGCGGCCCGAGGCGCCCGCGGCGGCCCGCCTGGTCGACCGCCTGATCGCCCAAGCCGAAGTGGTGACTGCCGACGAGCGGTCGGCCCCGGTCTGGGAGCAGACGCCGGGCCGAGTCGAGACCGCCTGGATGCGTGTCCTCGAAGCCGCGCGCCAGCCGCTCGTCGAGCTGCGGCTGCGCCAGGACTCGCAGGCCGCGCGCTGGAACGAGCAGCTCCCCGCCTTCGCGGCCGACGTCCGGCGCGCTCTCGAGGAGTCCGAAGAGGCGGGGGTCGGGCGGCGCGAGGTCGCCGCCGCCAAGTCGGCCAAGCTCAAGCTCGACCTCGCGCAGCGCTACGCTGCGACGGGCGAGCACGACCGGGCGCTCGCCGAGGCCGAGGCGGCGCGCACCCTGACCACGGTGGTGCACGAGAGCTACGCCGCGCTCCACTCCCGCTTCTCCGACCCACGCAATCTGCGCGTCTGGCGCAGTCTGGTCGAGGAGACGGTGGCGCAGTCGAAGCGCGACGCGTCGACCGCCTTCGTGGTCGACAAGCTCAGGCGCCGGCTGCACGTCTACGATCGCGGCAAGCGGATCGCCACCTTCGAGGCGGAGCTCGGCGCCAAGGGGTTGCGCCAGAAGGTGCACGCCGGGGACCAGGCGACGCCCGAGGGGCGCTACCGCATCACCGAGCTGCGCGGCCCCGGGCGCACCAAGTACTACAAGGCCCTGCTCATCGACTATCCCAACGCCCAGGATCGCGCGCGCTACGCCTACGGCAGGAAGAACGGCCAGGTGCCGCTGCGCGCCGGGATCGGTAGCCTGATCGAGATCCACGGCGACGGCGGGCAGAGACGCGACTGGACGGATGGCTGCGTCGCCCTGACCAACAGCGACATGGACAAGGTCTTCGCGCGCGCCCAGATCGGCACGCCGGTGACGATCGTCGGAACGTTCTAGCTAGAATCCCCGCGTGATCCCCGAATCGCCGCGCCCCAGCGCCTCGCCTCCCGAGCTCTTCGAGCCGGGTCCGCCGGGGCCGGAGCGCGACTGGCGGCGTGGGCTGCGGCTGCTCGGCATCGCCGCAGCGGTGGTCGCGATCGTCGGGGCCGGCGCGGCGCTCGGCCTGGCGCGCTACGGCGGCGCCTACTCCGAGGAGCCTTTCGCGCCGCGTCTCGAGTTGCCCGACCCGGCCTCGATCCAGGGGGATCCCGCGGCCCGGGCGCAGAAGCTCGCGGCCCGCCTCGCCGGCCTCGCCCCCAAGGACGTCTACCTCGTGGTCGACACCTACCACAACCGGCTGCGCGTCTACCGCGGCGGCGAGCTCCTGCGCGATGCGGTCTGCTCGACCGGATCGGGGGTCCGACTGCGTGACCCGCGCGACGGCAAGGAGTGGCTCTTCGACACGCCGCAGGGCGAGCTCAAGATCCTCCGCAAGCAGAAGAACCCGATCTGGATCAAACCCGACTGGGCGTTCATCGAGGAGGGCTACCTGCCGCCCAAGAGCGCCCGCGACCGGGTCGACGATTTCTCGCTCGGCGACTACGGGCTCTACATGAAGGACGGCTACATCATCCACGGCACGATCTTCAAGACGCTGCTCGGCAAACGCGTCACGCACGGCTGCATCCGCTTGGGCGACGACGACCTCAAGTACGTCTATGACACCGTCCCGGTCGGCGCGCGCGTCTTTCTGTTCTGACCTCGTCGCGGCGCTCACCGGCGCCGTGCTGCTCCTCGCCGCCGCGTCGCCGGCGCGGGCGGCGGCGGAGCTGCCGCCGCTCGCCACGCTACGCGCCGTCGAGTTCGAGACCGCCCTGGCGCGCGAGCCGCGGGTCTATCTGGTGCTCGCCGCCAGCGAGCGCCGGCTCGACGTCAAGTCCCGTGGCATGGTCCTCGAGCGCATCCCCGTCGCCCAGCTCTCGGTGCTCCACTTCGTGCCGCTCTTCGGCGGCAGCCCGGCGCCCGAGCTGGTGACCCCGGCGCTGTGGAGAGTCCATCAGGGGCCGGGCGACACCGACCGCGAGACGATCGCGCCGACCACCCTGCGCCCGT
>CAZPZW010000192.1:0-5243 GCA_964591165.1 uncultured Thermoanaerobaculia bacterium
ATCCAGCGGCTGACGTGGCGGGTCGAATCGTGCCTGAGCATCGGAGTCCTCCTCGAGTCGGAGCGATCGTACGCCGTAGCCTCGCCATTCCCTAGGAGACCCGGAGCAAAGCGCCCCCCTCCCGCCGCCTGCTATCCTCCGCGCAACCCCGGCTCGCTGCGGTTGCGAGCCGGGCGCGAGGGGCGGCCTTGGTCGCTGGCCGCTCCTTTCTTCGTCGCCGGAGGATCGTCGCATGGCCCATCGCAAGTCCGGTCCCGCCCGTTGGATCTTCAGCGCGCAGCAGGCGCTGGCCGACCATCGGCTGCGGGTCCGCCGGCCCGGCGAGCTGCCGGCGCCGCTGCCGCGCGAGGCCGGCGATCGCAGCGCCCCGCTGATCTGCCGTGCGGTCTTCGAGGAGGTCTGCGTGCTCGCCAACGGCGACGTGGTCTGCTCCTGCGCCGATTCGGTGGGGCTCCGGGTCTACGGCAACATCCGCCGGCAGCCGCTCGCCGAGATCCTCGCCGGCCCGATGTACCGCGAGCTCCGGGCCTGGCAGCTCGAATCGCGCCCCGACCGCTGGTGCCCGGCGCTGGGCGAGGAGTGCCCGCTCCGCGTCTCGCGCGCCACGCCGCTCGATACCGTCGAGGGGCACCTGCCGCGCCTGCTCCAACTCGAGCCGACCTCGCACTGCAACCTGAGCTGTCCGGCCTGTCCGGTGACCGATTTCAAGAGCGATCCGCGCTTCGCCGCAGACCGCACCGGCATGCTCTCGCTGGCGGAGATGATCGCCATCTTCGAGCAGCTGCCGTCGCTCGACAAAGTCCTGTTCTACAACTACGGCGAGGCGTTCGTGCATCCCGAGGCGCTGCCGATGCTGCGCTGGCTGCGCGCGCACCGGCCGCAGATCTCGATCCACATCAGCACCAACGCCATTGCCCTCACCCCGGCGCGGGTCAAGGAGATCGTCGCCGAGCGGCTGGTCGACCGCATGCTCTTCGCGATCGACGGGGCGCGGCCGGAGAGCTATGCGCGCTACCGGGTGGGCGGCAAGCTCGAGCGGGCGCTCGGCGCCATGCGCCAGCTGGTCGCCGAGGCCGCAGCGCAGCAAGTGCGTGACCGCTTCGAGATCTGGTGGCAGTACATCCTCTTCGAGTGGAACGACTCGGACGAGGAGCTCGCGGAGGCGCGGCAGATCGCGTCCGAGATCGGCGTTCCGATCGAGTGGGTGGTCACCCATACCGTCGGCGCGTCGCGCCGATTCCTGCCGGGCAGCGACGCCTTGGCGGCGCTGGTCGGCGGAGAGCGCGCCTTCCGCGCCCTGTCCTGCGATCTCAAGGGGGCCGAGATCGTGCGCGCCGGCGGCCACGAGGCGCTTCGCCACCGCGCGGCCCTCGCGCCGTCGCTCATGGCGCTGCGGGGCGCGCCGGGCGACCGGATCCTCCTGCCGGTCACGGTGCGACACGAGGGCCGCGCCGCCTGGAACGGCGCCGGCTCGTTCCGTCTGGGTCTCCGCCTGCTCGACGGCGAGGGCCGGGCGCTCCGCGAGCTGCGTGGCGTCGAGCTCCCGGCGGGCGTCGAGCCCGGCAGCGAGCTCGTGCTGTTCGCCGAGATCGAGCTTCCCGAGCGGCCCGGCGGTTATCACCTGTTCCTCGATCTCGTCGAGGATCAGGTCTGCTGGTTCTCCGAGCGCGGCTCGAGCCCGGCTCTCTGCGCGCTCGAAGTCGACGACGCGTCGACCACCGCGCTGCGCCCGCGCGATGCAGTGGCGCCGGCGCTCGACTTGTTGGCCGGTGCGGTCGGCGCGAGCGAGCTCGGGGAGGCACGGGCGGGACTCGCCAGCGGGGGAGCGATCGAAGATCTGCTGCTCGACCTGCGGCGGCGCGGGACGTTGCCTTTGGATAGCGAGCTCGCGCTGCGCGCCGGGCTGGCGAGCGCGCTCCGCCCCTAGGGTGCGGGGTCGACCGGCCTCGACGCCGGCGCCGCGGAGCGCTACGCTGGCCACCATGCGACATGCCGAGATTCACCGCACCGATGCGATCGGCTGGCTGCGCGCTTCCGTGCTGGGAGCGAACGACGGTCTGATCTCGACCAGCAGCCTGGTGGTGGGTGTGGCGGCGGCGGAGTCGGGCCGCGAGGCGATCGTGATCACCGCCCTTGCCGGCCTGGTCGCCGGCGCCCTCTCCATGGCGGCGGGGGAGTACGTGTCGGTCAGCTCGCAGGCCGACACCGAGCGCGCCGACCTGGCGCGCGAGCGCCGCGAGCTCGCCGAGGCGCCGGAGGCGGAGCGGGCGGAGCTCGCCGGGATCTACGTCGCGCGCGGTCTCACGCCGGAGCTCGCGTTGCAGGTCGCCGACCAGCTGACGGCGCGCGATGCGCTCGGCGCCCACGCCCGCGACGAGCTCGGCCTCACCGAGGAGATGCGCGCCCGGCCGATCCAGGCGGCGCTCGCCTCGGCGGCCGCTTTCGCGGTGGGCGCCGCGCCGCCGACCCTGCTCGCCGCGTTCGCGCCGGCGGGCGTACTCTCCGCGACCATCGCCGTGAGCTCGCTCGCCCTGCTCCTCGTGCTCGGTGGCGCCGCTGCCCGGTTGGGCGGCGCGCCGCTCGCCGCGGGAGCGCTGCGCGTCGCCTTCTGGGGCGCCGTGGCGATGGGGTGCACGGCGCTGGTCGGACGGCTCTTCGGCGCGGTCGTCTAGCCGTCGGCGGTCTCGGGTGCCGGATTGCGTCTCCGGCCGGGGACGTGAGAGGGTCGGCCCATGCCCCGCTACGTCGCCTTCCTGCGCGCCATCAACGTCGGTGGACGCAACGTCGAAATGGTCCGGCTGGCGGCGCTGTTCGAGGCACTGGGCGGCTCGTCGGTCGAGACGCTGTTGGCGAGCGGCAACGTGATCTTCGACTCGCCGGCGCGCGGGCGCCGCGCCTTGGCGCTGCAGATCGAGAGCCGGCTGGAGCAGGAGCTGGGGTTCGCGGTGGCGACCTTCCTGCGCACCGCCGCGGAGGTGGCGCGGATCGCCGGACATTCCCCCTTCCCCGCGGCGGAGGTGGCGCGCGCCGGCGCGTTCGTCGTCGGTCTGCTCGCCGCGCCGTTGACCCCGGCGCAGGCGGCGACGCTGCAATCGATGCGGTCCCCGATCGACGACTTGCGCGCCGACGGGAGCGAGATCTACTGGCTCTGCCGGCGCAAGCAGAGCGATTCGACCTTCTCCAACGCGGTCTTCGAACGCACTCTCGGCGTCCGCGCGACGTTTCGCAGCCGCTCGACGCTGGTCCGGCTGGCCGCGAAGTGCGCGAGCGCCGAACGCCAGAGCGTCCGAACGGCGGCCGACGCCGGCTGAGACCGCCTGCGAGCCCGAGACCCGCGATGGTGCGCAGAGTGATGGCGGTGCTTCTGGGTCTGGTGACGGGAAGCGTCAGCGTCGCGCTGGTGGAGCGGCTCGGCCATGTCGTTTACCCCGTCCCGGCGCCGGTCGATCCGGACGACGTCGAGGGCATGCGCCGGATGCTCGCCGAGCTGCCCGCGGCGGCCTTCGTGGTCATCCTGTTCGCGTGGGCGGTCGGCGCGCTGGTCGGCGGCTTCGTCGCCGCGAAGCTCGCACCGGCCGGCAAGCTCGGCCATGGGTTGGTCGTCGGTAGCCTGCAACTCCTCGCCGGAGTGGCGACCGTGCTGATGATCCCCGGTCACCCAACATGGTTCGTGGTGATCGGCGTCCTGCTCTTCCTGCCGCTGGCCTGGCTGGGGGGGCGGCTGGCCCTGCGGCGATCCGCCGCCACCTGACCGCCCGGCGAGGCCGCCCACGCCTCGTGGCCGCCGCCGTCCGGGAGCGCCTCGGCGTCTATTGACAAACGAACGTTCGTTCGTAAAATAGGCGACGGTCGAGACGCCGATGAGCCGACGCGCCAGCGGGTACCTCCTCGAAGCTCCGGGCCAGCCGCTCGTCGCGCGCGCCCTCGACCTGCGCGATCCCGCGCCGCACGAAGTCCTGGTCGAGGTCCTGGCCTGCGGCCTCTGCCACACCGATCTCGGCTTCGCCGACGGCTCGGTCGCGCCGCGCCATCCGCTGCCGCTCGTCCTCGGCCACGAGATCGTGGGCACCGTCGTGGCAGCGGGCCGCGAGGTCGAGCGCCTGATGGGCCGCCGGGTACTGGTGCCCGCGGTCCTGCCCTGCGGCGAGTGCGCCTTCTGCCGGGCCGGACGCGCCAACGCCTGCCCCGACCAGAAGATGCCGGGCAACGACGTCGACGGCGGCTTCGCGACGCAGGTTCTGGTGCCAGGAGCGCCGCTGATCGACCTCACGGACGCACCGGCGAGCGTCGACCTCGCCCAACTCTCGGTGGTCGCCGACGCGGTGTCGACGGCCTATCAGGCGGCGCGCCGGTCGGGCCTCGGCAGCGGCGACGTGGCGGTCGTGGTGGGCGCCGGCGGAGTCGGCGGATTCCTCGCCCAGATCGCTCGCGCGTCGGGGGCGCGGGTGGTGGCCTGCGACGTGCGGCGGGACCGCCTCGACGCGCTCGCCGAGCGCGGCGCCGAGGCGCTCATCGAGGTTGGCCAGCGGCCGCCGCAGGAGCTCAAGAAGGAGATCCACACGCTCCTGCGCGCCTGGGGCATCCCCTCATTGCGCTGGCGGATCTTCGAGTGCAGCGGCACGCCGGCTGGGCAGGCGATCGCGTTCGCGCTGCTGGCGCGCGCCGCGACGCTGCTGCTGGTCGGCTTCACGCCGCAGAGCGTCGAGCTACGCTTCTCGAACCTGATGGCGTTCGACGCCAGCGTCCACGGCAGCTGGGGCTGTCCACCCGACGCCTACCCGGAGGTGCTGCGCTTGATCTACGAGGGGCGCGTCGTCCTCGCGCCCTTCCTCGAGCCTGCGCCGATGTCGCGGCTGAACGAGCTGCTCGACGACATGGCGCACCACCGCCTTTCCCGCCGCATGGTGCTGGACCCACGGAGCTGAGCATGGAAACCACCGTCGCCGGCCTCGAGCTGGTCGATCACGACCTGGTCCCGGGATTCGAATTCCGCGAGATCCGCTACGAAGAGCGCCCGGTGGCTGGGCGCGACGGTCGGCCGGTCGAGGGTCTCCATCAGGTCTGGATCTGGCTCGACAACGAGCCGCAGCTCAACTCCTATACGACGCGCGCGGTCAAGGAGGTGATTCTCGCCTTCCGCCGCGCCAGCGCCGACCGGCGCGCGGTGGCGGTGGTCTTCACCGGTACCGGCACGCGCGCCTTCTGCACCGGCGGCAACACCGCCGAGTACGCCACCTACTACG
>CAZPZW010000193.1:0-5240 GCA_964591165.1 uncultured Thermoanaerobaculia bacterium
CTGGGTCGGATGGTACTCAACGCCCGCCTCGAGCCCCCCACGCCGACGGGTAGTTCGGCGCCGCGGATGCGGACGGGCTCACCGTGGCGGGCGCGGGGCCCGTGCTAGGCTTTTTTCGCCGTATGCCCGCCGCGACGCTCCCCGCAGAGCCCCCGCTCTCCCCACGTCATCCCCTCTGGGTGGGTGCCGGCGACCGCCTCTACCGGGCGGCGCTGCACCTGCGCGAGGACCTGCGCTGGGTCCCCGACGTCTTTCCCGATCCCGACACCGAGGAGTTCTATCTCTGGGTGGTCAACTTCGGGCTGCGTGAGCAGCGGGCCGACCTCACGGCCCTGCTGCCGCCGATTCCGGGCGCCGAGCGGATCGAGGTGATCTCGGGCAACGGAGACGTCGAGGCCTTCCTCAACGTCGGCACGCAGACCACTCAGGCGCTCTTCGCGCTGCTCCGCGAGTCGGGCCGAGACCCGTTCGCGCCGCGGCGCATCCTCGATTTCGGCTGCGGCTGCGCCCGGGTCCTGCGACACCTGCTGCCGCTCGCGCGGAGCTGCGAGCTCGCCGGCTGCGACATCGACGCGGCGGCGATCGACTTCTGCCGCGATTCGATCGGCGCGGCGCGCTTCTTCGTCAATCGGCCCGAGCCGCCGCTCGAGGTCGCGGACGGCGCCTTCGACCTGGTCTACTCGATCTCCGTCTTCACCCATCTCGGCCGCGGGCTGCAAGAGGCCTGGGTGCGGGAGATCCGCCGGGTGCTCGCCCCGGGGGGCCTGGCCGCCATCACGGTGCACGGCGAGCTCGCCTGGCGGCGAGTCTGGGAGGACGTCGAGCAGCAGCGGACGCTCGGGATCACCAGCGACGACTTGGCCCGCGCGGCGCCCGGCTGGGGGCACGACGGCTTCGCGTTCGTCGACCACATTGTCCCTGGCGCTTACGATCATCGCGAGCCCTACGGCCTGGTCTTCCTCCGCCCGGCGGCCATGAACGCTCTCTGGAGCGGCTTCCGCCTGCTCAGCCATCGCTCGGGCGCGATCTCCGACTGGCAGGACCTGCTCCTCCTCGAAGCGGACTGATGCGCTGGCTGGCTCGAAGCACGCTCCTGGCGGTCGCTCTCGTCGCGGTTCCTGGCGCCAGCGCCGAGTCCGTCGTCCGTGTCCCCGAAGATCAACCGACGATTCAGGCGGCGATCGCTGCCGTGCCGAACGGCGGGACCATCGACGTCGCCGGCGGCACCTACTCGGCGCCCGCTCCCAACGGCTTCGCCCTCTCCAACCTCGGCAAGGGCTTCACTCTGCGGGGCCGGAGCCGACAAACCGTCGTCCTGGACGGCGCCGGCTCCCGCACCGTGCTGCGTTACTTCAACACGACGCCGGCGTCCGGCGGCCCGTTCGTTTTCGAGAACCTGACTATCGCGAACGGCCGATCGACGACCAACGGTGTCGCCGGCGGCGTCACCGTGAGCCGTGGGAACGTGACTTTCGTCGATTGTCGCTTCACCAACAACGAGTCGGCAGCCAGCTCCACGGGCGGGGGCGG
The DNA here is from genome assembly GCA_964591165.1 of uncultured Thermoanaerobaculia bacterium. Lineage (GTDB taxonomy): Bacteria > Acidobacteriota > Thermoanaerobaculia > Multivoradales > JAGPDF01 > JAGPDF01. The sequence continues at coordinate 1,531 of CAZPZW010000193.1, forward strand.
CGCGGCGATCTTCGAGGACTCGCGCGCCCTCTTTCTGCGCTGCCGCTTCGATGGCAATCGGGCCAAGAACGAGGGCGGCGGCCTCCGGGTGGGCGGCGGAACGAGTGGCGAGCCGGTGGTCGCCGTGCACGCCTCAGAGTTCACGGGAAACCGGGTCAACCTCCCGAACCACCGCAACACGGCCGCGGGCGGCGGCATCCACCTCACCAACGGGAAGATCCGCGTCACCAACACGCGCTTCGAGAGCAACGAAGCGGGCTACGTCGGCGGCGCGTTCTACGCCCTCGGCACGTGGCAGGAACCGATCGCGACGCCACACGCGGACGCCATACTGGCCAACTCCACGTTCGTCGCGAATCGCTCCGTGCCCGACCCCACCGTCACGCCGCCCGGGCCCAACGAGGCCGGCGCGGTGCACGCCGAGGATCAGGCGACGGTGCGCATCTACAACTCCCGCTTCCTCGAGAACACCTCTGAAGTCGGCGGCGGAATCAATGTCTATCGCGCCATCGTCGAAGTCCACGATTCGATTTTGCGCGGAAATCGAGCCGGGGCGGTCGATGCGATGTCGAACTTCGGCGGGGGGGTGAACCTCATCTCCAACGACACCGCTGCCGACGGCGCCACCAATCGGCGCTCGGGAAGTCTGCTGATCGAGGGAACGCTGCTCCAAGGCAGGTACGGCGCAACGACGACGGCCGCCAAGGCCGGAGCGTGCCTGCACGCCGCGGGCGATTTCTACCGCCGGCAGAACGGTTTCAGCAGCGCGCAGACCCGCGCCTCGCTGACGATCACTGACTCCGTCTTCTACGATTGCGACGCGAGCGCGACGTCGCTGGCCTCGGGCGGCGGATTCGACATCTACCTCGCGAACGTCACCATGTCCGATCTCCTGGTCCTACGCTCGGATGCGTTCGGCTCGAGCTCGACCGGCGGCGCTGGACGGATCACGTCGGACTCGCTGATCGACCTCACCCGGTCGACCGTGGCGCTCGACACCGCGGTCTTCATCGCCGCCGGCCTCTACCTCGAGGGGAGCCAGGCTACGATTGCGGACTCGCAGTTTTTCCGCAACGACATCAGCCCCGGGATCGCCGAGGGCGAGGCTTCCTCCAACGGCGCCGCGATGTTCACCGGACCGGTTTCTAACCTGCTGGGCACCGGCCAGGCCGTCGACATGACAGGCGAGGTGTCGACCTCGGTCTTCTCGGAGAACGTCGGGATTCCGGTCTTCGACGGCGACAACGGCAACGGCCCGATCAACGACCTGCGCTACAACTCCAATGCCTTCTACAACACGACCTTCGGCGATCACGTCTACTCCAACTCGCTCGCCTGCTGCCTGAACACCGCGGCGCTCAACGCCTTGGTGGTGAACCGCCCCGGGGCTCCGGACACCGACAAGTCCCAGATCGCCAACACGGCGCTCGGCGCGCCGGCCACGCTCGGCGCACTCTCCATAGTCCCCGGCGCCATCCTCCCCACGGTGGCTTCGGGCGACGGCGAGCCGACAACCGAGGCGTTCGCGATCTTCACTTGGAGCGGCGGCTCCGGGACATTCGACGGCGCCTCGGTGAGCGGCAATCACGGGCTGATCGAGGTGGGGACCGGAATCCACACCCTTTCGGTGGCCGGAGGGTCGCTCGAGCTCACCGATTCGGCGGCCAACGGCGCCAGCCCGCTGGGCTCGATCTCGGCGAGCCCCGAGTCGATTCCTGGCGGCGCCAGCTCGACGCTGCAGTGGGCGGCGAGTTCGGGCACCTTCCTCGATGCCGCGCTCGATCAGCAACTCGGAACCGGCCTGCCGTCGAGCGGCTCCCTTCTCGTTTCCCCCGCCGCGACGACGACCTATCGCCTCCTCGTGGTCACCGAGGAGGGGGGTGACGATGCCGAGGTCACGGTCTTCGTCGATGAAGGCGCGACCGGATCGATCTTCTCCGACGGCTTCGAATCGGGAGGCACCTGTGCCTGGGACTCCGGCTGCGAGCTTCCCAGCTGAGATGCGCCAAGCATCGGAGCGCTCCGCCCGCGCGCCCCTCGACCCCGACGCGCCGCGTGCCGCTTGGTTAGCTGTCACTCTGACCTGCCTCGGCCTCGCGGCTTGGATCGTGGTCACCCGTCAGCTCGAGTACGTGCAGAGCGACGGCTTGCAGCGTGTCTTCGCGAGCCTCTACCGCTGGACGCCCTACACCTGGGGCGAGAGTCGATTCGGCATGCTGATTCCCCTGCTCGTGTCACCGATCGCCAACCCGATCGCCAACCTGCTGGCGCAGCAGGTCGCGAACACATTCACCACCCTGATCTTCCCCTTCCTGCTCGCGCGCTGGCTGATCGGAGCGCACGGCTGGCTCGTCGCCGGAGCGCTCACTGATGCGGTCCTCGTCCTCGGGCTGGGACCGTCGGGAGTCTCCTTCCTCGCCAACGAGCTGCCGTACCCCACCGCAGGCGTGCTCGCCCTGCTCAGCCTGCTTGCCCTCGACTCCAGGCGGCGCGGTGCGGCCTGGGGTGCCGCGGCGCTCTGGTCGCTGGCCTGTTGGATGACCCCTTCCACGCTCTTCTGGGCGGTGCCGCTCGCGCTCCTGCGCGACCGCTTCCCCGCCGGTCTTGGGGAGCGTCGCGCCCCCAGCCCAACGTCGCTCGCCATTCGCCTCGCTGGGATGACGCTCCTGGCGGTCGGCATCGCGGCGACCGGAAAGCTGGTACCCATTGAAGACACGACGCCCCTCGGCCTTTCCGCCACGACCGAGTGGGGCGAGACGTGGAGCCTGTTGGCCCGATCTGTCCTGAAACTCCTCCCCCCGTCCCTGACACTGATCACCGCACTCTTGCTCGCCGCCCTGGCGGTAGCGCCACGACAGAGTCTTGCGAACCGTCCCTGGCTCGGCCGCGCCAGGGACGTCGGTCTCGCTATCGCCGTCGTCGTCCCGCTCGAACTGCTCGTCGTCGGCCTGCTGCGTTGGGTGGCCTATAACGAAGTCAACACCTTCATGGGTTGGCGGTACCTCACGATCGGGATCTACCTCATCTGCCTCGCGGGCCCGGCGCTCGTCGGCGCGTGGGCCGGAGCTCTGAGGACTGGAGTGGCGCGCCGCACGGCCGGAGGCCTCTCCCTTGCCGCCCTCATCATCACCGTGGCCGCGGTCTACGGACCGCCCGATCCGCGCCGAGGCCGCGCCGCGCTCGGCTACTGCCGTCATCAGAGCCTTCCCCTGGACCGACTGGCGCACGCCGTCATCGACAGCGGCGCCAGCTTCGTGATCGGCGAATACTGGAAGGTCTACCCGCTCGTCTTCCGGGTCAACAGCATTCTGTACGAGCGCGGTGAGCGCCGCGTCGTCTGGCCGCTCGCGGACCGCGCCGAGGCGGTGAGCGAACTCTGGCGCGACACCGATTGGGGATCGTCGACGCTGGCTGCGCTACCTGGGGACCCCTGGATCGAGTGGTGCCGAGAGCACTTCGCGCTGCCAGCGCTCGTCCAGACCGAGCAGCACGATGGAATTGTGCTCTACCGCGCCGTTCGCTGACCCGTTCCTCGTTCCCGCGGTGCGACGGCTGAGTCGCCAAGCCCGCGACGCCTCCGAGCAGGACCTCTACCTCTTCCGCAAGCGCGGCTGAGCGGGCGCGAGCCGACCCCCCGTCGAATCTCCGCGCTCCACGCCTCGCCGAGCCCGGGGCGGCGGAGAGCCTCCGCCCGCGCGATCGGTCGGTAC
>CAZPZW010000194.1:0-5191 GCA_964591165.1 uncultured Thermoanaerobaculia bacterium
CGGCGGCAGCGCCTCGAGGGTGGCGACGAGCTCGAGGAGGGTCTCCATCCGGTGCTTGGCCCCGGAGGGATCGGTCGTCGGGTAGCGACTGGTCAGGGTGACCAGGCGGCCGCCGCCATCGGGATGCAGGAAGAAGATCGAGCGCTCCTCGCTGCCGCCGCGCTCGGCCCGCGTGGTGTAGGCGGGGCCGGTGGGCGCGACGAGCTGCGCCGCGCCGAGCACTCTACCGCCCTCGCCCTCGACGAGGTCGCGATAGGCCTTGGTCACCGCGACGAGATCGACGCCGACCGGATCCTCCGCGGCGACGGAAACCGCGATCGCGGCATCCTCGGCCCGGAGCTCCAGCGTCGCGCCCTGATTGGTCGCCACGGTGACCCCGGCGGGGAGCTCGCTCCAGCGCAGCCCCAGAGCGCGGTTCTCGATCGGTTGCGGCGCGGCGGGAGGCGCCGGCGGGCGGCAACCGGCGGCGAGCAGGGTCGAAAGGCAGCAGAGCGTCGAGAACGAGCGTCGGATCATGGCGGAGCTCCTCGCGACTCGCACTCTAGCGCCTCCGGCGGGCGCCGTCCTCAGGGCGCGACCAGCCCCACCTCGCCGGCGCGCGGATCGCCGGCCGCCTCGAGGGAGCCGTCGGCCAACCGCCGCACCAAATTCACCTTGGGCAGGTCCTTGGCGGCGACGAGCCGGTGGCCGCGTCGCGCGAGCTCGTTCGTGGCGTCATCGTCCAGGGCACCCGCTTCGTGCTCCAGCTGATCGGGGAGCCACTGATGATGGAGACGTGGCCGCGCCACGGCGGCGCGCGCTCCATCGCCCTCGAGCAGCGCCAGGAAGACCTGCAGGATCGCGGTCGGGATGCGCGATCCGCCGCGTCCGCCGAACGCGATCGTCTCGCCTTCCCGCCAGGCGATGGTGGGCGCCATCGACGACAGCGGCCGTCGGCCCGGCGCGATTGCATTGCCCTCCCCTTGGATCAGCCCGTACTCGTTCGGGCGCCCGGCGGCGGTGGTGAAGTCGTCCATCTGGTCGTTGAGGAAGAACCCGGCGCCGGCGACCCACAGGCCGCACCCGTAGAGTTCGTTGAGCGTGGTGGTGAGCGCGACGGTCATGCCTTCGCCGTCGATCACCGAGAGGTGAGTGGTCTCGCCCGGCTCCCGTCGTGGCGGGGTGCCGAAGGTCGCCGAGGGGGTCGCTCGCCGGCGGTCGATGCGCCCTGCCAGTCGGTCGAGGCGGGTCGGGACGAGGAGCTCGTCGAGAAGGTGGGGTGTGAGATCGGGGTCGCCGAGCCGGAAGCGGTCGGCGAAGGCGCTCCGCAGGACCTCGGCCAGGAGGTGGGCGCGGGCCGGCGACTCGGCCGGCAGCGCGAGCCACTCGAGCCGCTCGAGCAGCCCCAGAGCCTCGCCCAGGATGAAGCCTCCGGAGGAGGGGAGCGGCATGGCGGCGAAGCTCCAGCCGAAACGCTCGAAACGCAGCGGTTCGCGCCAGACCGGCCGATAGGCCGCGAGGTCCGCGGCGGTGAGGATGCCGCCGTGCCGGCGGCTGGCGGACTCGATCGCCTGGGCGACCGGACCGCTCTGGATTCCCGCGGGCCCGGCCGCGGCGTAGCGCTCGAGCGTCGCGGCGAGGCCGGGAAGCTCGAGGCGCTCGCCCCAGCCCGGCGGCTTGCCCCCGCGCAGCCAGACCGCAGCGGTCTCCGGAAAGCGTCGCAGGCGGTCGCGATCGGCGGCCAGGGTCGCTGCGGTGCGCGCCGAGATCTCGACCGGTGCCGCGGCGAGCGCGAGCGCCGGCCCGACCACCCGCCGCCAGGGGAGGCGGCCGAACCGCCGGTGGAGCTCGAAGTAGCCGGCCGGCGAGCCGGGGACCGCGGCGGCGAGGGGTCCGTAGCGCGAGGCGCCCGGCCGTGGTTCGCCGCGGGCGTCGAGGTACATGGTGGCGGTGGCGGCCGCGGGCGCCACCTCGCGAAAATCGAGCGCGGCGACTTCGCCGGCGCTCCGCACCAGCGCGAATCCGCCGCCGCCGAGGTTGCCCGCCTCGGGATAGACGACGGCGAGCGCCAGCGCCGCAGCGACCGCGGCGTCGGCGGCATTTCCGCCGGCCGCGAGGATCTCGAGCCCCGCGGCCGCCGCCCGTTCGTCGCCCGCGGTGATCGCGGCGGGACGGGAGGGGGGGACGGCCGCGGCGACCCACGGGCCGACGGTCAGCGACAGCGTCAGGGCGAGCCGGCGCGAGAGCTTGCGGGACATGATCGACAAGCCTAGCGAAGCTGCTGCGGCGCCGCCGCTTGACAGGCCGGGAAAGGCCTCTTACACTAAAGTAAGTGAACACTAACTTACTCTCCAAGAACGAGCTCGTGGCGACGCCGACGGCACGCCAGGCCGAGATCCTCGAGCGGGTCGCGGAGCTGGTCGCCGAGAGCGGGCTCGCCAATCTCACGCTGAAACGGGTCGCCGATCGGGTCGGTTTCACCGAGGCCGCCATATACCGCCACTTTCCCAACAAGCAGGCGCTGGTCTTCGCGCTGATCGATCAGCTCGGCAGCCGCCTGCTCGGGCCGATCGCCGCGCTCGCCGCCGCCGCCGACCAGCCGCCCCGCGAGCGGCTGCTCGCCATGGTGCGCCATCACGTCCACGTGCTGCGCTCGACCGGCGGTTTGCCGATCCTGCTGGTCGCCGAGGGTCTCGCCTCCGGGAATCAAGCGCTCGTCGGACGACTGGGGAGCGTGATGCGAGCCTATCTGGGGCGTCTCGCGGCGGTGCTCGGCGAGCTCGCCCTGCCGCTCGCTCTGCCGCCGGAGCGCCAGGCCGCGATGTTCCTCGGTCTGCCCGCGGCGCTCGGCATGCAGCTGCGCGCGGTGCCCGACCTGGCGCCGAGCGACGAGGAGGTGGATGCCCTGGTGCGCTTCTACGTCGGGGCTTTGACCGCGGCCGCGCCGCTGGAGGAGAAGCGATGAGCGCGCCCTCGAAGGTGCTGTGGATTCCACGGGTGATCGCCCTCGCCGGGCTCACGCTCGCGCTGCCCGCCCGAGCCGCCGAGCCGCAGCTCACCCTATCGGCCGCGGTCGAGACGGCGCTCGGTGCCTACCCGAGCGTCGCCGCCGCCCGCGCCCGACTCGCCGAGGCCGGCGAGGCCGTCGGCGAGGCGCAAGCGACGCATGGCCCGCTGCTGCGCATCGGTCTCTCCGGGCTGCAGTACGACGATCCGATGCTGACCAGTCCGATCCACTCCTTCACCCCGAGCGGGATCCCGCCCTTCGACGAAACGCTGCTCCAGGGCTCGCTCAACGTGAGCTGGACCTTTTTCGACTCGGGCGCGCGCCGTGAGCGGACGCGGGCCGCGACCGAGCAGCAGGCGGTGGCCGCCGCCGCGCTCGATGCGACCGAGCAGGCGCTCGCCGCGCGCGTGGCGACCGCCTACGGTCAAGCTTTGGCTCGCCGCGAGATCCTCGCTGCCGAGGAGGCCCGGCTGGTAGCACTCCGGCTCGAGCTCGAGCGCGCCGGGCTGATGCTCGCCGCCGGCAAGTCGCCCGAGGTCGAACGGCTGCGCGCCGAGGCGGCGCTCGCCGGCGCCGAGGCCGACTGGACCCACGCGGCGACTGCGCTCGACTCGGCCGAGCGCGACCTCGCGCGTCTCCTCGGCGCCGACGTCGAAGAGACACGCGCGGCTGGCCTCGCGCCGCTCGCCTCGCCGCCGTCTCCGCCGGCCTCGCGCGCCGCGTTGCAGGAGCAGGCCGTGGCCACGAGCCCGGCGGTCGAGGCCGCCCGCCGCTCGGCCCACGCCGCCGACGCGTCCCGGGCGCTGGCGCGCACCGCTTACTTCCCCGAGCTCAAGCTGGTGGGCGCGCTGCAGGAGTTCGCGGCGGCGGGTGTCGATCCGGTCGCCGACTGGAACGCCGGGGTCCAAGTCTCGATCCCGCTCTGGGACGGTGGCGTGACCGGGAGCCGCGTCGCCCGCGCGGCCGCCGCCACCGACACCGCGCAGAGCGCGCTGGCGCAGGCCGAGCTCGACGCTCGCGAGGCGGTCGATCGCGCGCTCGCGGCGCTCGCCGAGTCCGCGGCGCGCGCGCTGGCTCTCGAGCGCGCCGCCGCACGCCTCGTCGAGGTCGCGCGCATCCAGAAGCTCCTGCTCGAGGTGGGCTCGGGCACCCAGACCGACTACCTCACGGCCGAGTCCGAGCTCGCTGCGACGCGTGCCCGCTTCGCCGAAGCCGAAACGTCGGCCCGCCTCGCCCGCGTCGAGCTCGCGCGCGCGACCGGCGAGCTCTCGCCCGATTGGCTGCGCCGCAACCTGGAGACCGCCCGATGAGCCCGAAGCGCATCCTCCCCGTCGTCGTCCTGCTCGCCGCGGGCGGCTTCGCCGCCTGGAACCTGGTCTGGAAGCCGCGCGCGGCGGACGAGGGGGGCCTCACCGCCTCCGGCACCGTCGAGGCGACCGACGCCCAGCTCGGCTTCCAGGCCCCGGGTCGTATCGTCGAGCTCGTGCCGCGCGAAGGGGACCGCGTCGAGCCCGGCGAGCTCCTCGCCCGGCTCGACGCGAGCGAGCTCGGCGCCCGGCGCGCCGAGGCCGCGGCGCGGGTCGAATCGGCGCGCGCCGCGCTCGCCGAGCTCGAGGCCGGCTCGCGCAAGGAGGAGGTCGCGCAGGGGCGCGCCGCCGTGGCGGCGGCCGACGAGCGGGTCGCCGACGCCCGGCGCGACCTCGAGCGGGCGAACACTCTCTTCGCCGGCCGCGCCGTCTCGCGCGAGGCCGTGGACAAGGCCACCCTCGCGGTCGAGCTCGCCAGCCGTCAACGCGACCAGGCCGCCGAGCAGCTCTCGCTGCTCGAGCAGGGTCCCCGTCCGGAGCGCATCGCCGCGGCGCGCGCCCAGCTCGCCTCGGCCGAGGCGGTGGTCGCGACCCTCGATGCCGCCCTCGCCAACCTGCGCATCACGGCGCCCTTCGCCGGCGTGGTGACCGTGCGCCACCGCGAGCCGGGCGAGATCCTGGGGGCCGGCGCGCCGGTGGTCACCCTGATGGACCCCGACGACCGCTGGGTGCGCATCTTCGTGCCCGAGAACCGCCTGTCGCGCGTGTCACTCGGCCAGCGCGCCGCGATCACCTCGGACACCTTCCCGGGCAAGACGTACGACGGCGAGGTGTCCTTCATCGCGAGCAGCGCCGAGTTCACGCCCAAGAACGTGCAGACCACCGAGGAGCGCGTGCG
>CAZPZW010000195.1:0-5107 GCA_964591165.1 uncultured Thermoanaerobaculia bacterium
CCGGCGCGGAACAGGAAGTAGAGCAGGGTGAGCAGGCTCGAGACGGCGGCGGCGACGTAGGTCAGGGCCGCGGCGTTGAGCACCCGGTCCATCCCCTCGCGCTCCTGCGGCATCACGATGCCGTTCGCGACTGCGAGCTTCTTGGCGCGCGCCGAGGCGTCGAACTCGACCGGCAGGGTCACCAACTGGAACAGGATGACCATCGAGAAGAGGACCACCCCGAGCAGGAAGAGCTTCATCGTGCCCATCACCAGACCGAGCGTCATCACGATGTAGCCCACCGACGAGCCGATGTTCGCCGTCGGCACGAGCATCGAGCGCAGCCAGAGCGGGCCGTACTTGGTCGCGTGTTGGATGGCATGACCAGCCTCGTGGCAGGCGACCCCCACCGCGGCGATCGAGGGCACGCCGAAGACCCCCTCGGAGAGGGCCAGCGTCTTGGTGACCGGGTTGTAGTGATCGGAGAGCATCCCCTGGTGCGGGGTGACCTTGACGTCGCTGATCCCGGCCGCGTCGAGCATCCGCTGCGCGGCCTGGGCGCCGGTCAGGCCGGTCGCGATGCGCACCTTCGAGTACTTCTGGAACGCCGCCTTGGTGCGGAAGCTCGCCCAGAGCGAGAGGGCCAGCCCGGGGGCGATGAAGAGCAGATAGATCGGGTCGAACATCATCGTCGAGACTCCTGTCGTCGAACTCTACGAACAAGCGGCGCGGCTGGATCATTCCCGGCCGCCGAAGCTTTGAGTTTATGCGACTTTCCCCAGGGCCCCAGGGTTCCGGCCGGAAGGGCGCGTCGGACCCGCGGCGTCTCCTCCCCGCCCCCGCTCCGCTATCATTTTTCCGATGACCCACTCCGCGCCCCGCTTCCGTCCGCTCGCTCCGGGAGTCGCCATCTGCGCCGCCGCCTGGACTCCCGATGCCCAACGCCTGCTCCCCCCGTGGGCGCTCGACCTCGTCGCCCGCCTGCATCGCGAGCTCGAACCCGAGCGCCAGAACCTGCTCGCCGCCCGCCGCGAGCGCGAGCGGCGCTGGGACGACGGCGCCCTGCCCGGCTACCTGGCCCCCGAAGAGCTGCCCGACGCGCACGGCGACTGGCGGGTCGCGCCGCTGCCCGCCGATCTGCTCCGCCGCCGGGTGGAGATCACCGGCCCGATCAACAGCCGCAAGATGGTCATCCAGATGCTGTCGAGGAACGACGAGGGCCTGCGCGCCGACGCCGCGATGCTCGACTTCGAGGACTCGATGCGCCCCACCTGGCCGGGGCTGCTGGCCGGCCTCGACAACCTGGTCGGCGCCGCCGTCGGCGAGCTGGAGTTCGTGCAGCCCGGCGAGAGCGGCGCGCCGGGCAAGACCTACCGCATCGATCCGCACGACATGCCGCTGCTCATGGTGCGCGTGCGCGGGCTCCACCTCGCCGAGTCCAATCTCGAGATCGACGGCGCCCCGGTCGCGGGCGGCCTGCTCGAGCTCGCGCTCGCCGCCCTGCACAGCGCCCGCCCGCTGCTCGAGCGGGGGAAGACGCCGAAGTACTACGTCCCCAAGGTCGAGCATCACCTCGAAGCGCGCTGGTGGAACCGCCTCTTCGCGGCGGTCGAGCGCGAGCTCGGGCTCGCCGGCGGGACGCTCCGCGCCACCTTCCTCATCGAGACGCTCCCCGCCGCCTTCCAGGTCGAGGAGATCCTCTGGGAGCTGCGCGAACGGGCCGCGGGGCTCAACGTCGGGCGCTGGGACAAGATCTTCAGCGACATCAAGGTCCTCAAGGCGCACCCCGACCGCATCCTCGCCGACCGCGCGACGATCGGTCTCGGACGCCCCTGGATGCGCGCCTACGCCGAGAACCTGATCCGGGTCTGCCATCGCCACGGCGCTTTCGGCATGGGCGGGATGGCCGCTTTCACGCCCGGCAAGAGCGCGGAGCTGCGCGCCGAGCAGACCGCCAAGGTGCTCGACGACAAGCGCTTCGAGCGCTCGATCGGCCACGACGGCTGCTGGGTCTCGCACCCCTACTTCATCGGGCCGGCGCTCTCCGCCTTCCCCGACGACAACCAGCTCGCCGCGCTGCCCGAGCTCGCCGAGCGGCCCGACCTGCTGCCGCAGGGGGGCGGACCGCGCACTCTGGCAGGGCTCGCCAAGAACGTGCGGGTCGGCATCGCCTACCTCAAGGGTTGGCGCGAGGGGATCGGCTGCGTCGCCTGGGACAACCTGATGGAGGACCTGGCGACGCTCGAGATCTCGCGCGCCCAGACCTGGCAGTGGCTGCACCACCGCGTCGTGCTCGACGACGGGCCGCGGGTCGACGAGCACCTGGTCGGGCGGACCTTCGAGCAGGAGCTGGAGAGGATCGAGCTCGAGCTCGCCGAGGCGATCCCCGATCCGGGCCTGCGCGCCACCGAGACCCAGGCCTTCCGCGCGGCGGCCGCCGAGGCGGCGGCGATCTTCACCGAGCCCCGCCTGCGCCCCTTCCTGGCGGACGCCTCCCCGCTCGCCGATCTCGCGAGCTGAGCCACCGGCCGCGCTCGCGGCGCGCTCACTCCGGGTCGAGACGAATCCTGCGCTTCTCGGGATCGCGCTGCTGGCGGTAGAGGATCGAGACATGGCCGATCCTCCCCGCCTCGCCGCATCCCAGGCGGGCCACGATCTCGCCGACCAGAGCCTCCTTCGCCTCTTTGCCGGCGAGGAAGCGGACCTTGATCAGCTCATGGTCGTCGAGCGCGCGGTCGATCTCGGCCAACACGCCCGCGGTCAGACCCGACTTGCCGAGCTGCACCAAGGGCTTCAGGTCGTGCGCCAGGCCGCGCAGGCGCTTGCGCTGGGCGGAAGTCAGGTTCATGGCGCCATTCTAATCCGCGCCCGCTCGCGCGCCGGGGCGGTCTCGCCATAGTCTCCGGACGAGGAGAGAACCATGATTCTGGTGCGATGCGGTGCCCTCGTGGTCGCGGCGCTCACCGTCTGCGGCTGCTTCTCCACCCGGCCGCCTGCGGCGACCGGCGAGGGGGGCGGTGCCTCCGGACCGCCGCTCGGCGAGTTCACGGTGACCTCGCCCGGCGGCGCGCGCGGCACGGTGACGCCGACGGTCTGCCTCGCCGGGGACCGCGAGCTCTTCCTGGGCGCCGACCTCCTCGACGAGCGCTCGGGTCTCGTGGTCCGCCTGGTCGTCGATCCACTCGAGGGTCCCATCCTGCGGGTCTTCGACCGCGCGGCGCCGTTCGAGCGCACGGTGCTCCTCTTCCGCGAGGAGTGCACGTCGTTCGAGCTGTCGCTCGAGGAGACCGGCTGGACGATCAACGATCTCCCGGTCCGCCGCCTCGAGCTCGCGATCGACTGCGAGAGCGAGGAGGGCGCCGCCATCGCCGGCCGGGCGAGCGCCGAGCACTGCAACTGACCGGGAACCCGGCGGCGCTTCCGAGCCTCTACGTCGTCGTGGGCCCGCGCCGCGCCTGGCCCAAGCTCCTGTAGGGGGGTTTCATGCGTCGATTCGCCATCGCCCTCGCCGGGCTCCTCACGCTGCCGCCGATCGCCCTCGGCGCCACGCCGCCGGTCGCCCCGCCCGCCGAGCCGCCAGCGGCCACGCTGCTGCTCAACGAGCGCCAACCGCTCCCCGGCTTGCTCGCCGGAGGCTCGACCAAGGCACCGGACGAGTACGCCCGCCTTGCCGAAGCCGGCTACCGCGTCTACGTGGATCTGCGCACGGACAAGGAGGTCACGCTCGAGATGCAGGCGGCCGCCGAGGCCGCCGGGCTCGTCTATGCGCGCCTCCCGGTCGGCGGCGAGGCCGAGCTCGATCTGGCGAGCGCCCGCGCGCTGCACGAGCTGCTGCACGGGCCGCAGCCGGCGCCGACGGCCCTGGTCTGCGCGAGCGGCAATCGGAGCGGCGCGCTCCTCGCGCTCGAGGCCTTCTGGCTCCACGGCACCCCCGCCGCCGACGCCTTGGAGCTCGGCAGGCGCGCCGGCCTCACCCGCCTCGAACCCGCCGTGCGCGCCCTGCTCGGTCTGCCGCCGCTCCCCGAGGCCAGCCCGGCGCCCGCGCCGCCGGCACCGCGCTGAGCCGCTAGAGAGCGCCGGGCGAAAGTCCGAGCGCGCGCGACCGCGGGGGCTTACACTAGCGGCCGGAGGAGCTCCCTGGAGACCACCGGATGACCGACCCGCTGTTCTGGCATCGCCTGCAGTTCGGCTTCACCATCACCTACCACTATCTCTTCCCGCAGCTCACCATGGGATTGGCGCTGCTCATCGTGGCGCTCAAGGGCCTGGGCCTGCGCACCGGGCGGCCGGAGTGGAACGACGCCGCCCGCTTCTGGATCCGGATCTTCGGCCTCTCCTTCGCCATGGGCGTGGTCACCGGCATCCCGATGGAGTTCCAGTTCGGCACCAACTGGGCGAAGTTCTCCGCCAAGACCGGCGGCGTGATCGGCCAGACGCTGGCGATGGAGGGGATCTTCGCCTTCTTCCTCGAGTCGAGCTTCCTCGCCCTGCTGATCTGGGGCGAGCGCCGGCTGGGCGAGGTCAAGCACTTCTTCACCGCGGTCGCCCTCTGGGTCGGCAGCTGGCTCTCCGGCTACTTCATCGTCACCACCAACGCCTTCATGCAGCACCCGGTGGGTCACCGGCTCGGCGCCGACGGCACCTTCCATCTCGCCGACCTCTCGGCCTTCCTCTTCAACCCCTGGGCGATCGCCCAGTACGCCCACACGATGATGGGCGCGGTGGTCACCGGCGCCTTCGCGATGGCGGCGCTCGGCGCTTTCTGGACGCTGCGCGGCGAGCATCGCGAGGCGGCCCGCGTCTCGCTCGCGACCGGCGTCCTGGTCGGCCTCGTCGCGTCGATCCTGGTGGCGATGCCCACCGGCCACGTGCAGGGGCGCCTGGTCGCCGAGCATCAGCCGGCGGCGCTCGCCGGCATGGAGGGTCGCTTCGTGAGCGGCCCGCGCGCGCCGCTCGCGGTGATCGGGCAGCCCAACGTCGCCGAGCGCAAGCTCGACAACCCGCTCGAGCTGCCGGCGATGCTCTCCTGGATCGCCTACGGCGACTTCTCGGCCGACGTGCGCGGCCTCGACTCCTTCCCCGAGGACGAGTGGCCGACCAACATCGAGCTGCTCTACTACGGCTTCCA
>CAZPZW010000196.1:0-5066 GCA_964591165.1 uncultured Thermoanaerobaculia bacterium
CGCACGACCTGATCAACTCCAAGCCGGTCATCGCGGCGATCAAGGAGTTCTTCGGATCCTCGCAGCTCTCGCAGTTCATGGACCAGACCAATCCGCTCTCCGAGGTCACCCACAAGCGGCGCCTCTCGGCGCTCGGACCGGGCGGACTGTCGCGCGAGCGGGCCGGCTTCGAGGTGCGCGACGTGCACGCCTCGCACTACGGCCGGATCTGCCCGATCGAGACGCCGGAAGGCCCGAACATCGGCTTGATCTCCTCGCTCGCCACCTATGCGCGCATCAACGAGTACGGGTTCATCGAGTCGCCCTACAAGAAGGTGGAGAACGGGCGGGTGCTGAACCACTTCAAGGTCGTCAAGGTGGGCGACGGCCGCTTCAAGCTCGGCCAGATCGTCACCGGCGACGACCTCGAGGAGGAGAACGCGCGGATCAAGCGTGGCAACCGGAAGTCCGTCGAGGCCGAGCCGCAGGCGTTCTACCTGACCGCCTGGGAGGAGGAGAAGTACATCATCGCGCAGGCGAACGCCCGGGTCGACGGGAAGGGCCACTTCCTCGACGACCGCGTCATCGCGCGCGCCGGCGGCGACTTCGTCACCGTCGAGCGCGACCGCGTCGACTTCATGGACATCAGCCCGAAGCAGCTGGTGTCGGTGGCCGCGGCGCTGATCCCCTTCCTCGAGCACGACGACGCCAACCGCGCCCTGATGGGCTCGAACATGCAGCGCCAGGCGGTACCGCTGCTCTGTCCGGAGGCGCCCATCGTGGGCACCGGACTGGAGGCGACGGTGGCGCGGGATTCGGGCGCCGTCGTGCTGTGCAAGCGCGGCGGCATCGTGGACCTGGTCGACGGCGAACGGATCATCGTTCGGGTCGAGGGAGAGGACATCGAGACGGGTGAGCAGAAGGAGTTCGGCGCCGACATCTACCAGCTCACCAAGTTCCGGCGCTCCAACCAGAACACCTGCATCAACCAGCGCCCGGTCGCGCGCCAGGGTCAACGCGTCCGCAAGGGCGACGTCCTGGCGGACGGTCCGTCGACCGAGCGGGGGGAGCTCGCCCTGGGACGCAACGTGCTGGTCGCCTTCATGCCCTGGCGGGGTTACAACTTCGAGGACGCGATCCTGATCTCCGAGAAGATGGTGAAGGAGGACTACTTCACCTCCATTCACATCGAGGAGTTCGAGATCGAGGCGCGGGACACCAAGCTCGGGCCGGAGGAGATCACGCGGGACATCCCGAACGTCTCCGAAGCCGCCCTCAAGGACCTCGACGAGGCGGGCATCATCCGGATCGGCGCCACCGTCAAGGCGGGCGACATCCTGGTCGGCAAGGTGACTCCCAAGGGAGAGACCCAGCTGACCCCCGAGGAGAAGCTGCTGCGGGCGATCTTCGGCGAGAAGGCGGGCGACGTGCGCGACGCCTCGCTCAAGGTGCCGCCGGGAATCGAGGGCACGATCGTCGACGTCAAGATCTTCTCGCGCAAGGGCGTGGAGAAGGACCTGCGCGCACAGGAGATCGAGAACCAGGAGATCGAGCGCCTGGAGAAGAACGCCCGCGACGAGGTGCGGATCCTCTCCGAGGAGCGCAACAAGAAGATCAACGAGCTGCTCCTCGGCCAGACGGTCATGGCTCAGGTCAAGTCGCGGACCGGCGAGAAGCTGATCGACAAGGGCGAGCGGATCTCGCGCGAGGTCCTGCAGGCCCTGTCGCGGGCCGAGATCCTGCGCCTGCCGCTAAGCGACCGCAAGCTGACCGACACGGTCGACAGCGTCTATCGCAAGACCGATTCGCACATCGAGATCCTGCACAAGGTGAACAAGCAGCGGATCGAGCTGCTGCAGAAGGGCGACGAGCTGCCTCCGGGCGTGATCAAGCTGGTCAAGGTCTACGTCGCCATGAAGCGCAAGCTGCAGGTCGGCGACAAGATGGCGGGCCGGCACGGCAACAAGGGCGTCATTTCGCGGATCCTCCCCGAGGAGGACATGCCCTACCTGCCCGACGGGACGCCGGTCGAGATCGTCCTCAACCCCCTCGGCGTGCCGAGCCGCATGAACGTCGGCCAGATCCTGGAGACGCACCTCGGTTGGGTCGGGCGCGCGCTGGGCCTGCGTTTCGCGACGCCCGTCTTCGACGGCTGCACCGAGGCCGACATGCGCCAGCTCTTCACGGAGGGCGAGCTTCCGGCTTCCGGCAAGACGGTGCTGTTCGACGGGATGATCGGCGAGCCCTTCGAGCAGAAGGTGACCGTCGGCTACATCTACATGCTCAAGCTCTCGCACCTGGTCGACGACAAGATCCACGCGCGTTCGATCGGACCGTACTCCCTGATCACCCAGCAGCCGCTCGGTGGCAAGGCGCAGTTCGGCGGTCAGCGCTTCGGAGAAATGGAAGTCTGGGCGCTCGAGGCATACGGCGCGGCCTACACGCTGCAGGAGCTCCTGACCGTGAAGTCGGACGACGTCGAGGGTCGTAGCCGGGTCTACGAGGCGATCGTCAAGGGCGAGGTGCCGGAAGATCCGGGTCTTCCCGAGTCGTTCAACGTCCTGGTGCGCGAGCTGCAGAGTCTCTGCCTCGACGTCGAACTCATGAAGCTCTGACCCCAGTTCTACTCCCGACGAGCCGAGGAGGAACGAACTTGCAACCTTTTCGTAGTTTCGACAAGCCGAGAGCGTTGAGGGACTTCAACGCGATCAAGATCGCGATCGCGTCGCCCGAGCGGATCCGGGCCTGGAGCCGCGGCGAGGTCACCAAGGCGGAGACCATCAACTACCGGACCTTCAAGCCGGAGCGCGACGGGCTCTTCTGCGCGAAGATCTTCGGTCCGATCACCGACTGGGAGTGCCTCTGCGGCAAGTACAAGCGCATGAAGCACCGCGGCGTGGTCTGCGACAAGTGCGGGGTCGAAGTGACGCGGTCGCGCGTCCGTCGCGAGCGCATGGGGCACATCGAGCTGGCGAGCCCGGTCTCCCACGTCTGGTTCTTCAAGGGGCTGCCGAGCCGGATCGGACATCTGCTCGACATCTCGCTGCGCGACCTCGAGCGCATCCTCTACTTCGAGAGCTACGTGGTGATCGATCCGGTGGACACCGAGCTCAAGGAGAAGGAGCTGCTCTCCGAGGAGCGCTACCGGGAGCTGCGCGACCAGTACGGGGAGAGCGGTTTCATCGCCAAGATGGGCGCCGAGGCGATCAAGGAGCTGCTCCAGCGGATCGACGTCGACGAGCTCGCCGAGGAGCTGCGCGTCGTCATGCGGACGGAGACCAGCCAGATCCGCAGGCTCAAGGCGGCCAAGCGGCTGAAGGTGGTGGACGCCTTCCGCAAGAGCGGATTGCGCCCCGAGTGGATGATCCTCGACGTGCTACCGGTGATCCCTCCCGAGCTACGTCCGCTCGTGCCGCTCGACGGCGGGCGGTTCGCCACCTCGGACCTCAACGACCTGTATCGCCGGGTGATCAACCGCAACAACCGCCTCAAGAAGCTGCTCGAGCTGCGGGCGCCGGACGTCATCGTGCGCAACGAGAAGCGCATGCTCCAGGAGGCGGTGGATGCGTTGTTCGACAACGGGCGCCGCGGCCGCGTTCTCAAGGGCTCGAACAACCGCCCGCTGAAGTCCCTCTCCGACACCTTGAAGGGCAAGCAGGGCCGCTTCCGCCAGAACCTGCTGGGCAAGCGCGTCGATTACTCGGGCCGCTCGGTCATCGTGGTCGGGCCGGACCTCTCCTTGCGCGACTGCGGCTTGCCGAAGAAGATGGCGCTCGAGCTGTTCAAGCCGTTCATCTACAACAAGCTCGAGCTGAAGGGCCTGGTCGGCACGATCAAGGCCGCGAAGGAGATGGTCGAGCGCGAGGAGGACGTGGTCTGGGATTGCCTCGAAGAGGTCATCCGCGATCACCCGGTGCTGCTCAATCGCGCTCCGACCCTCCATCGGCTCGGCATCCAGGCCTTCCAGCCGAAGCTCATCGAGGGCAAGGCGATCCAGATCCACCCGCTCGTCTGCGCCGCGTTCAACGCGGACTTCGACGGCGACCAGATGGCGGTGCACGTCCCGCTCTCGCCCAAGGCGCAGATCGAGAGCCACGTGCTGATGCTCGCCGCCAACAACATCCTCTCGCCGGCGCACGGCCGGCCGCTGGCGGTTCCCAGTCAGGACCTGGTGCTCGGCGGCTACTACCTGACGATGTCGAAGAGGGGAGCCAAGGGCGAAGGGAAGACCTTCTCCGACTTCGACGCCGTGATGATCGCCTACCACGAAGGGGTGGTCGAGACGCATTCGGTGATCCGCGTGCGCTTCAGCGGCGAGTACCTCAACCTCGATACCCAGTACGACAATCAGGACGTTCTCCACTCCGAGATCGAGACGCTGCACAACGAGCTCATCGAGACGACGGTGGGGCGGGTGATCCTCAACATGCACCTGCCTCCGGAGATCCCGTTCGTCAACGGCCTGTTGAAGAAGCGCGGGCTGCAGGACCTGGTGAACTTCTCCTTCATCAAGCACGGCAACGACATGACCGTCAAGATGCTGGACGACATCAAGCAGGTCACGTTCGCCTACGCGACCCGGGCGGGGATCTCGATCGGCGTCGAGGACATGGTGATCCCGCAGGCCAAGGAATCGCTGCTCGATCAGGCGCGGAAGGAAGTCGTCGAGATCGAGAATCAGCGCACCGCCGGCGTGATCACCGCCGGCGAGCGCCACAACAAGATCATCGACATCTGGCACCGCGTCACCGAGAAGGTCTCCGAGGAGATGTTCCGGGAGATGAAGCTGGTCGAGAAGCAGCGTGACGAGTTCAATCCGATCAACATGATGGCGGACTCCGGCGCGCGAGGGTCGCGCGAGCAGGTGCGGCAGCTGGCCGGCATGCGCGGCCTGATGTCCAAGCCGTCGGGCGAGGTCATCGAGACCCCGATTCACGCCAACTTCCGCGAGGGGCTCTCGGTTCTCGAGTACTTCATCTCGACCCACGGCGCGCGCAAGGGCTTGGCCGACACGGCGCTGAAGACCGCCGACTCGGGCTATCTCACGCGCCGTCTGGTCGACGTCGCCCAGGACGTGATCGTCAACG
>CAZPZW010000197.1:0-5023 GCA_964591165.1 uncultured Thermoanaerobaculia bacterium
TCGGCGAGGCCGAAGCCGGAGGCGGGCGCCCTCGGTTGGCTTACGACAGGCGCCCGCCGGTCGCGGCGCAGGGAGATCCGACTGGCCGGGGGGAGCGAGGCCTACCGAAGAAGGGAACGCTCGGCGTCAAGCGGACCCGTAGAGTGCACACTTCGGTGCAGCAGATCGAGGGGTCCGCACTCTGCGATCCCTGTAACGTAGCGGCGGCTACGGGATAGATGAGGTAGCGGGAGAACATTCCGCGCGACCGGTTGGAGGGCGGCGTGACGAATCCGTGGGAGGCAGCGGATCGGCAGGTGGGAGGCGGCGGAGGGTGATCGACGTGGCCCAGCTCTACCGCGCGCACAGCGGCGACTTGCACCGCTTCGCCCTCTTCCTCTCCGGCGACCCGGCGCTCGCCGAAGACCTGGTGGCCGAGACCTTCATCCGTCTCTGGAACGCGCGCGAGCGGGTGGACCTCGCGACCGTCAAGGGCTACCTGTTCACCATCGCGCGCAATCTCTTCTTGCAGCAGCGGCGAGGAAAGCGTGGCGTCACCGCGCTCGACGAGCGGCTCGCCGACCGCGGTCCCGGCCCGGAATCGCGTGCGCTGGCGCGCAGCGATCTACGGGCGACGCTCGCCGCGCTGCAGGATCTGCCGGAGATGGATCGCGCGGCCCTCTTGATGCGTGCCGACGACGGCCTGCCCTACGAGGAGATCGCCGCCGCGCTCGGCCTCTCGCCCGCTGCCGCGCGCGTCAAGGTGCATCGCGCGCGCCTCAAGCTCGCCGCGGCGCTCGCCGCCGGCAGGACCCATCCGACTTCCGAGGAGCTCCGACGATGAACGTGACCCGCGACGTGGCGAAGGACCTGTTGACCGTGGTGCTGGCCGGCGAAGCGAGCGCCGACTCGCGACGGCTGGTGGAGGATTTCCTCGCCCGTGACCCCGAGCTGGCGCGCGAAGCGGAGGCGCTCCGCGCCGCGCTCGCCCTGCCCGCGGCGCCGGCGCAGGAGCCCAGCGCCGAGAAACGGACGCTCGACGCCACCCGGCAGTTGCTCAAGCAGCGCAGCGCCACTTTCGCGGTGGCGCTCTTCTTCACCCTGCTGCCGTTCTCCTTCGTGGTCCAGAGTTCGAAGTTGACCTTCCTTCTGATCCGCGACGCGCCGATCGTCGGGCTCGCTTGGTGGGCGACGGCCCTCCTGATGTGGATCTGGCACGTTGCCATCCGCCGCCGGTTGCGCGTCTCGGGGCTCTAGCGCTGGCGATCCGACGGCCGTGGAGGACCGCCCGCGGCGGTCCGACGAGACTGCCCAGCGCCTTCCGGGCGAAACGGATCTGAGCTAAGGTCGGGAGCCGATTTCCGGAGCGAACCCGACTCGTCGATGGCGCCAACGCAGCCCAACAATCGATTCCTGTCCCCGAGCGGGCGTCAGACCGCGCTCCTGATGATCGTTCTGCTCTTGGCGGTTGGCGCCGTGCTCGCACCCACGCTCGATGCCGGCTTCGTCTACGACGACCGCTCCGATGTCCTCGACAACCCGGCCGCCAGCCCGCACGGCTTCCTTTCGGCGCTCGGGCGCACCAACCGCCCGCTGCTCAAGGCGACCTACGCCCTGCAGCGCGCCGCGACCGGTTCGGCGGCGCGACCGTTCCACGCGGTCAACCTCGCGCTCCACCTCGCCTGCACGCTGGCCGCCTTCGGGCTGGCCCGGCGTCTCGCCGGGGCCGCCGGAGCGCCGCGCGCCACGCTCGTCGGCGCGGCCGCGGCCGCCCTCTGGGCGCTCCACCCGGCGGTGGTGGAGGCGGTGGCGCCGATCAGCGGTCGCTCGGTGCTGCTCTCGACGCTCCTGTTGCTCGGGGCGCTGCTGTTGGTCACCGGTGAACGCCCGCCGGGCCGGGTGCTCGCCGGTAGCGCCGCTGCGCTCGCCTTGGCCGCGCCGCTGGCGCGCGAGACGGCGCTCGTTCTGCCGGCGCTCGGCTTGGTCTGGCAGGCGACGGTCGGCGCCGGCGAGAGCCGCGCGGCCGCGTTCCGCCGCCAGGTTCCGCTGTTCGCCGGAGCGTTACTCGCCCTGGGCGCGCTCGCGCTCTCGGCGCGCCATCGCGAGCTCCTGGCCTACAGCTTCGCGGTGCGACCGCCGCTCGAGGCGCTGCGCGGCAACGTCTTCGCGCTCCTCGAGATCGGACGCCTGTGGCTCGAGCCCAGCCGCATCTCGATCGATCCAGCGCCGGTCGCGGACCTCGCCTGGCGCGCTCCCGCGACGCTCTTGCGCTCGGCGCTGCTCACCGCCGTGGTGGTCTTCGCGTTGGCGGGCCGGCGCCGCTGGCCGCTCGCAGCGCTCGCCTGCGGCTGGGCGCTGCTTGCCCTCGCGCCGACCAATTCGCTGGTCTGGCGCCTGGATCCGGTGTCGGCGCGCCCGCTCTATCTCGCCACCCTGGTGCCGCTCGTGGCGCTCGTCACCCTGGCCGCGGCCGCGGCGGGTTGGCTCGCCCGCCGTCTTCCGCCGGCGGCTGGTCTGGTCCGCGCGACGCTGGTCGCCGCTTGCGCCCTCGCCTTGGTGCTGCCGGCGAGCGCGCTCGCCCGCCGCGCCTACCAGAGGGCGCAGCTCTATTCCGATCCCATCGCGCTCTGGTCCGACGCCGCCGAGAAGGCGCCGGCGCGGCCCCGGCCCTGGCAGAACCTGGGGGTCGAGCTGATGCTCGCCGACCGGCTCGAGCCGGCCGAGCGGGCCTTCGAGCGCACGCTCGAGCTCGATCCCGCCGCATCCAGCGCGCGCTGCGCGCTCCTCGCCCTCCGCATCCGGCAGCGGGCGAGCCAACTCCCCGAAAGGAGTCTCTTGCCATGAACCCCCGCAGCGGGCCGCCAGGTGCGGTCCTTCCGCTCGTCGCGGTGATCGCCATGATGATCGCGCAGCCGCCCGCGCACGCCGCGCCGGCAGACGAATGCAGCGAGGCTGAGGCGCAGACCTGCGCCGATTGCTGCAAGCTGCCCTGCATCGAGGCGGAAATCCTGAAGGCGAAGTACCAGCAGAGCTTCTACCGCCAGATCGCCAAGCGGAAGAACCTGACCGCGGAGGCCTACGCGGCGGAGGAGAAGGCGATGGGCGCCGCCGCCGAGGCGATCCGCGTCTCGTCGCTCGGCGGTCTCGACACCTGCAACTACTATGTCCCGAAGAAGGACCAGTGCTACGCAGAGCAGAGCCACTTCCGCAACGCCGGGTTCAAGGTGCAACGCGACGACGCCAACCGGGTGCTGGGGACGAGCTATACCGTGACCACCGACATCGAGAACTGCGTCGCCAACTCCGACGCCATCGACCTGATTCCCAAGGTGACCGCCTGCGAGGGGATCGGCCGCGCGACCATCGCGCACGAGAACAAGCACGTCGCCGACTGCGCGGCGCGCCGCGCCGCGAAGCAGAACCTGAAGCTCACCCCGGCCCAGATCGCCGCCGGCGAGGTACCCGGGTACGACGTCGAGATCGCTGCGCTCGAGGAGGCTCGTCTCGAGTCGGCGCTGGACTGCCAGCAGCGTTCCTGCGACAGCACCAAGCTGCCGTGGGACAAGAACGCCGAGATGCTCGGCTACCTCATCAAGGCGATCGTCGAGCAGGGCCCCCCGAAGCCGCCGTCGAAGAGCCCGCTCGCCCGCCCGAGGAAGGGAAAGTGACCATGCGCCCTCCGACCGTGACCCCATTCGCTGCCGCGTTGCTCCTCGCCCTCGCCGCCGCCGCGGCTCCGGCGAGCGAGCGCTTCGTGCAACCGATCGGCATCGAATACGCCACCGAGAGGCTCGCCGCGGCTTGCGCCGCCCCGGCCTCGGCGGCCTGTTCCGAGGAGCTCGGCAGCGCCGCGGCCGAAGCCGCGCGCCGGCTGGTCGAGCTGGCGCGCTACCGGCCCGAGCTGGCCGAACCGCTCGCCGTGCGGGCGGCCGATTCGAGTTCTCCCGAGCTGCGGGCGGCCGCCGCTGAAGCGCTCGCGCAGCCGGTCGCCACCGCGAGCGCGACGCCGTTGCTGCGCGAGCTGCTCGACGATCCGGTCGCGGCGGTGCGCACCGCGGCGCGCCGTGCCCTCGCCGGAAGCAACGACGAATCGGTTCAGCCGCTGGTGCGTCGCGCCGAGTCGGTCGATCGGAGCGACGACGAGGCGCTCGTACCCGACGTCGCGCCGGCGGCGTCCGAGCTCGGCATCGCATTGCCGGGGGATGCGGCCTTTCTCTATTTCGCGAGCAACGCTGGCGAGGGGCGCGCCACCTATTCGACCGCCGAAGCGCCCGCGAAGCTCCTCGCGGCGCTGGCGAAGAAGGGGCGCGGGCCGTTCACTCCCGAGCAGTTCCGCCAGGAGATCGAGCGGATGGAGACGAGCTCCGAAGCGGAGATGGAGAAGCTGGATACCGGAGGCGAGATGCCCTCCGCCGAGCAGATGGCGCAGATGATGGCCATGGCGCAGAAGATGATGGCCGCGATGGAGGCGAACCCCGACGCATCGCCGGAGCAGCAGGCGGCAGCGATGGCCCAGGCCGCCGGCCGGAGCCTGCTCGATGCCGGTCTCGCCGACGACTACCTCGATGCGGCGCTCTTCGGCGATCCGAGATTGTTCATCGTGAAGGGCGCCGACGGCGTCGAACGGGCGGTCGTGGTGTACGCCGATCGCGCCCTCGGCCGGACCGGCGTGACGATTCACCGCCCCCGGGGATTCGGCGGCTGAAGTCGGCCGAGGGATGGCGCGTCGGACTCGAGCCGGCGGAGCGCGAAGGCGCTCCGCCGGCGAGAGTCACCGCTGGCTTCGTCCCATGGGTCCTGCGTCGGGTCGAGGCCGCGCGCGCCGCTACTTCGCCGGCGGTATGCGCCGCACCCGCTGACTGACGTAGACGCGCGAGCTGTCGCAGTCGAGCAGGCCGTCGAAGAGCTCCTGCGACTTCATCCAGCCGCCTCCCGTCCCGTACTGGTCGTACGCCTTGCCGAAGGCGGCCCAGGTGGAGGTCGTCACCCACTTGAAGGAGTACTTGGCGTCGCTCTTCTCACCGAACGCGGGGAAGAGAAGGTA
>CAZPZW010000198.1:0-4965 GCA_964591165.1 uncultured Thermoanaerobaculia bacterium
GCGCGGCGTGCAGCCAGTGGCCGGCGCCGATCGAGCAGCAGTCGCCGTCGCCGGTCGCCACCCAGACCTTGAGGTCGGGGCGGCGCGACTTGATGCCGCAGGCGACCGGGAGCGCGCGCCCGTGCAGGCCGTGGAAGCCGTAGGCATGCATGTAGTGCGGGAAGCGCGACGAGCAACCGATGCCGGAGACCATGGCGAGCTTCTCGGGTGGCACCTGCTCGTCGCGGCAGATGCGCTGCACCGCCGAGAGGATCGCGAAGTCGCCGCAGCTCGGGCACCAGCGCGCCACGCCGCCGTCGTAGTTCTCCAGCGTGAAGTAACGCTCCGGGACCTCGAGCGCGTAGTCCGTGCCGCTGCCGATCATCAGGCGACTCCTCTCTCGCGGGTCGCGGCGCCGCCCGGCAGCCGCCGGCGGATCGCGGTCGCGACCTCCCCCGGGCCGTAAGGCTGACCGGGGACGGTGGCCCAGCAGTCGATGTCGACCAGGGTGCGCTCGCGCAGCAGCATCGCGAGCTGCGCCCGGCGGCGTCCTTCGCCGCCGCCCTCGTCGCTGTAGTTGATCTCGATGGTCATCACCCGCCGGAAGCGGGCGAGGATCTCGCCCAGGCCCGGCTCGAGCGGCGAGAGGAAACGCAGATGGAGCGATGCGACCGAGTGCCCCTCCGCGCGCAGCAGGTCGACCGCCTCTTCGATCGCGCCCAGCGTCGAGCCCCAACCGACCACCAGGAGCTCGCCCGACTCGGCGCCGTGCGGCACCGGGGGCTTCAAGGTGCGGGCGAGCGCCGCGAGCTTGCGGCTGCGCATCTCGCAGCCTTCCTGGTTCGAGGTGGTGTCGTAGGCGACCTTGCCCTTGCGGGTGTGCGCCAGGCCGGTGACCACGTACTCGCCGCCGCGCTGGCCGGGAATGGGGCGGGTCGAGAGGCCGGTCTCGGCGTCCCAGTCGAACGGCGCCAGCCCCTCCGGCCAGGGCGACTGGTCGAGCGGCGGCGAGAACCAGTCGAGATCGACCTTGGGTCGCGGAATGGGGGTGACCCCGGTCGCCAGGTTGGCGTCGGTCAGCACGATCACCGGGGTACGGAACTCCTCGGCGAGCTTGCGCGCCAGGATCGGGAAGTGGAAACACTCCTCGATGGTCGCCGGCGCCAAGACCACCTTGGGGGTGTCGCCCGGTTGACCGTAGAGCGCCGCCAGCAGATCCCCCTGCTCGACCTTGGTGGGCAGGCCGGTCGAGGGCCCGCCACGCTGCACGTTGATGAGCACCAGGGGGATCTCGGCCATCACGGCGTAGCCGAGGAACTCGGTCTTGAGCGCGAAGCCGGGGCCCGAGGTGACGGTGCAGGCGGTCTTGCCGGCATAGGAGGCGCCGATCGCGAAGCCGATCGCGGCGATTTCGTCCTCGGCCTGGTGCAGGAAGCCGCCCACCCGGGGGAAGGCGCGGCCGAGATAGTGCGACACCGAAGTTGCCGGAGTGATCGGGTACATCGCGACCACCTCCATGCCGGCCGCCATGACGCCCAGCCCCAGGGCCTGGTTGCCGTTGAGCACCAGGACGGGCTCGCGGTTCGGCCGGGGCGGGACCTGCCAGGACACCGGGACAGCGGCCGCCGCAAAGGCGGCACCGCGCCGGACGAGCTCCTGGTTGAGCTTGACCACGTCGGGCCCCTTGCGCCCGAGCACGCTCTCGACCTCTTCCAGCGCCCGATCGAGCTCGCGCCCGAAGATCTCGCAGAGCATGCCGACGACGAACATGTTCTTGCCCACTCGCGCGTCGGGGATGACCTCGAGACAGGCCGCCTCCATGCCGAGCTCGATCACCTCGAGGCCCTGGTTGCGGAACTCGGCGACCGCATCGCGATACTGCTGGCGGATCTCCTCCTGCCCGTCCTCCGCCCACTTGTTCTCTAGCAGGACGATCGTGCCCGGCCGGAACGCGCCGCTGCCGATGCGCCCGTAGAGCACCTGCTCGTTGAAGGCGACGACCAGGTCGGCCTGCTCGCCGCAGTTGGTGATCTCGCGGCTGCCGAAGCGCACCCGGATTCCGGAGGCGCCGGCCCGCGAGCGCGCCGGCGGTTTGATCTCGGCCGGGATGATCTCGACCGTCCAGACGCCGTTGCCGAGCTTGGCGCAGACCGTGCCGAAGGTCTGGCCGGCCTTCTGCGCGCCCTCGCCGGAGTCGGAGACGATCTCGACGATGCGCTCGTCGACGGCGGTGCGCGACCGCGTGGCGGGCGCCGCCGGTACGGAGGTGGGAGTGGTGGGCATCGTCGGTTCCTCGCGCGTCGGATGTGCTGGTCGGCGCCCGCTCAGGAGCTGCGGCCGCCGAGATCGGTGTAGAAGGCCTCGCCGAAGAGCCGCTCCTCTTCCGCTTCGTGGCGGCGCAGCATCTCGGCCAGGTTGGCGACCCCATCGGCGATCTGGGTGAGCGGCCCGGCGAGCGCCGCGGTGGTCGAGCTGCGCAGCTCGTCGACCCGCGCCAGGATCACCCGGTGCTCGTCGAAGAGGTGCTGCAGGTTGGGCAGCCGGTGCGCCGCGCCTTCGCCGACCACGGCGTGCAGCCCCTGCTCCCCCTCCTCGCCCTCGAAGTGGCGGATGAGCAGGGCGTGGAGCTCGCCGAGCAGCGAGTCGACGCGATGCAGATCGTGGGTGTGCACCAACGAGCGCAGCAGCTCGCCGAGCTGCCGATGCTCGTCGTCGATGCGGGTGCGCGCCGCGCGGCGGCGCGGCGAAGCGCCGGCGACCGGAGCGGTGGGAGTCGCGGGAACGGAGGGACGAGCCATCGACGGGTCCTCCTGGCGAATGCCGTGCGAAATCGCAAGGGGAATACCGCGCTGGCCCGCAACCGAGCGGCCCGTGGTTCCCCGTGCGCATCCTCGGCGATGCGCGGGTGCCCGACAACACGCCGTTGGGTCGCCAAGACCCGTCCGGCCGGCCGGCCGCTCCCCGCGCCGCGGGGTGGTTTGCCCGGCGGCGCGGGCGACCGGCGCGCGCCGCGGCGGCGCCGCGCGACCTAGAATGAGCGCCATGATCCTCGGCCAACGGGTCTGCGTGGTGATGCCGGCCTACAACGCCGCGGCGACGCTCGAGCGGACCTGGGCCGAGCTCGATCGCGCGGTGATCGACCGCGTCCTGCTGGTCGACGACGCGAGCGCCGACGCGACGGTCGAGGTGGCGCGGCGGCTCGGCATCGAGACCCATCTCCACGAAGCCAACCGGGGCTACGGCGCGAACCAGAAGAGCTGTTACGCGGCGGCGCTCGCGGGGGGCGAGGAGATCGTGGTGATGATCCACCCCGACTACCAGTACACCCCCCGCCTGGTGCCGGCGATGGCGGCGATGATCGCCGCGGACCAGTACGACGTGGTCCTGGGCTCGCGCATCCTCGGCAACGGCGCGCTCGCCGGGGGCATGCCGCGCTACAAGTACGTCGCCAACCGCGTGCTCACGTTGCTCGAGAACTGGGCCCTCGGCCAGAAACTCTCCGAGTACCACACCGGGCTGCGCGCCTTCCGCCGCGAGGTGCTCGCCGCGCTGCCGCTCGCGAGGAACAGCGACGATTTCCTGTTCGACAACCAGATCCTGGCGCAGTGCTTCGCCGCCGGCCTCCGAGTGGGCGAGCTCTCCTGTCCCACCAAGTACTTCGCCGAGGCGTCGTCGATCGATTTCCGGCGCTCGGTGCGCTACGGCTTCGGGGTCCTGGCGGTCGCGCTGCAGGGGCTCGCGGCGCGCGCCGGGATCTATCGCGCGTCCTACCTTTGCATCGAGCGCCCGCCGCGCGGCGCGACGACCCCGACCCGGTCGCGATGAGCCGCCCCGCGGACGTCGTCGTGGTCGGCGGCGGTCCGGTGGGACTGGCGACGGCGATCGCGGCGCGCCGCCACGGCCTCGCGGTCGCGCTCTTCGATCGCGCCCGACCGCCGATCGACAAGGCCTGCGGCGAAGGACTGATGCCTGCGGGCGTGGCGGCGCTCGGCCGCTTGGGCGTCGCCCTCCCGGAGCGCGCGCACCCCTTTTCCGGCATCCGTTACCGTGGCCGAGAGACGGCGGCGGAGGCCGACTTTCCCGCCGGCGAGCGGGGGCTGGGCATTCGCCGCACCGAGCTCTCGCGCGCCCTCGTCCATGCCGCCGCGGGCGCTGGCGTCGAGCTGCATTGGGGAACGATGGTCGATCGGGTCGCGCCGGGGGCGGTCGAGGTCGAGTCCCGCCGGCTCGCCTGCCGCTTCGTGGTGGGAGCCGACGGCCTGCATTCGCGCGTCCGCGGCGCGCTCGGGCCGGTGCGCCAGCCGCCGGCCGGAGCGGGCCGCTTCGGAGTCCGCCGGCACTTCCGTCTCGCCCCCTGGTCGGAGCGCGTGGAGGTGACCTTCGGCGACGGCGCCGAGAGTTACGTCACTCCGCTCGCCGCAGACGAGATCGGCGTCGCCCTGCTGTGGAGCGGCGGCCCCGGGGGATTCGACCGGCTGCTCGCCGAGCGGCTGCCGGGGGAGCTCGCGAACAGGCTCCAGGGAGCCCCGGTGCTCGGCCGCGATCGCGGCGCCGGGCCGCTCCGCCAGCGGGTGCGGCGGATCGCGGGCCACGGCATCGCGCTGGTGGGGGACGCCGCCGGCTACGTCGACGCGCTCTCGGGCGAAGGGCTCTCGCTCGGCTTCGCCGAGGCGCTGGCGCTCGGCGAGGCGCTGGCGGCGGACGATCTCGCGCGCTACGCGCGCGCCGCCCGCCGACTGCGGCGGCGGCCCGAGGCGCTCACCCGCCTGCTGCTCGGCGTCGCGCGCCGTCCGGCGCTCCGCGAACGGGTGATCGCCGCTCTCGCCGCCGACCCTGAGCTCTTCACCCGGCTGCTCGGCGTCGCCGGCTGCGCCCGTCCACTCGCGACGCTCGGCCTCGGACGCTCGGTGCGCTGGGTCGCGCGCCTCCTAAAGTGACCAGGCTGTGGTGTCGCCGCTCTCGAAGCCGTCGGCGAAGAGGCCGTCG
>CAZPZW010000199.1:0-4954 GCA_964591165.1 uncultured Thermoanaerobaculia bacterium
GCCCGAGGGTTCGGAAGCCTCGCTGACCCTGCGCTTCGGGATGGACCTGCCCTTCCTGCGCCGCCGCCGGCTCGAGCCGCTGGTCCGCGCCGCCGAGCAGGAGGTGGTGGCGGCGCGCGCCGAGCTCGCGGCGGCACGTCTCGAGCTCGCCGCCGAGTCGGTACGCCTGGGCGCCGAGCGCGACCGCTTCGAGACCACCCTCAAGCGGCTCTGGGGGGCGATCGTGCCGCGCTCGAGCGCGGCGCTCGACGCCGCCCGGGTGGCCTTCCTCAACGGCCGGGAGACCCTGCCGCGCGTGCTCGCGCTCTATGACGACTGGTTCGAGGCGCGCATCGAGATCGCACGCGCCGAGGCGGGGAGGTACGCGGTCTGGGCGGACTGGCAGCGCTGGGTCGGGGATCTCCCGGCCGAGACGGTGGCGAAGGAGGAGTGAACATGAGGCATCGACTCGACACCCCGCGACTCCTCTGGACGGTCTTCGTCCTGCTCGGCGTCCTGGGCGCGCTCTCCTGCGCGCCGCACCCCGAAGCGAAGGCCGCCGAGACCTGGTACTGCCCGATGCACCCCACCTACACCAGCGACCGGCCGGGCACCTGTCCGATCTGCAACATGGACCTGGTCCTGCGCGAGCCGGCGGCGGGCGCGGCGCCGGAGGCGGAGTCCGCCACGTCGCACGCCGAGCTCGATCTGACGAGCGAGGGCGTGCGGCTCGCCGGCGTGCGTAGCGCAGCGGCGCGCCGCGAGGCGCTGGTGCGCCGCGTCCGGGCGGTCGGCTCGGTGGTCGCCGACGAGCGCCGCCAGGTGCGCGCCCAGAGCAAGTACGCCGGCTGGATCGAGCGGCTCGACGTCAACACGACCGGCCAGTTCGTGCGCCGCGGCGATCCGGCGATGGCGATCTACTCGCCGGAGCTGCTCGCCGCGCAGGGCGAGTACCTGCTGGCGCGCGACGCCGCCAAGCGCCTCACCGGCTCCGCCCTGCCCGAGGTGCGGCGAGGCGGCCAGGACCTCGTGGTCGCCGCGCGGCGCCGGCTCGAGCTGCTCGACGTGCCGCCCGCGCTCTTCGACGAGCTCGAGCGCAGCCGCACCCCGCAGCGCACGGTCGAGCTCGCGGTGCCGGCCACCGGCTTCGTCACCGAGAAGGGGGTCGTCCAGGGCCAGGAGATTCGTCCCGGCATGGAGCTCTTCACGGTGACCGATCTCTCGCGAGTCTGGGTCGAGGCGGACTTCTACGAGTCGGAGGCGCGCTTCGTCGCGCCGGGCCAGGAGGCCCGGCTCCAGCTGCCGTACGAGCCGGGAGCGGGACGCTCGGCCAGGATCAGCTACGTCTATCCGACGCTCAACCCCGAGGCGCGCACCCTGCGCGCGCGCTTCGAGCTCGACAACCCGGGCTTCAAGCTGCGGCCCGGGATGTTCGTCGACGTCGAGCTCGCGGTCGAGCTCGGCGAAGCGGTCCTGGTGCCGGATTCGGCGGTGCTCGACACCGGTGTCCGCCGTCTGGTCTTCGTGGAAGGGGGTCCTGGTCAGTTCGCGCCGCGCGAGGTCCAACTGGGCGAGCGCAGCGGCGGCGAAGCGCAGATCCTCTCCGGTCTCGCCGAGGGCGAGCGCGTCGCGGTCCAGGCGACCTTCCTGCTCGACTCCGAATCGCGCCTGCGCGCCGCGATCTCGGGATCCACTCCGGCGGCTCCGGCGGCCGATCCGCACGCCGGGCACTGAGGCGCGCGATGATCGGACGGCTCATCGAATTCTCGGCGCGGAACCGGCTGCTGGTTCTCGCCGTGGTTCTCGCGCTCTGCGGCTACGCGGTGCACGTCCTGCAGCAGATCCGGCTCGACGCGTTGCCCGACCTCTCCGACACCCAGGTGATCATCTCGTCGCGTTGGGACCGCTCGCCCGACATCCTCGAGGATCAGGTCACCTACCCGATCATCACCGCGCTCCTCGGCGCGCCCAAGGTCAAGGCCGTCCGAGGCTTCTCGGACTTCGGCTACTCCTACGTCTACGTGATCTTCGAGGACGGGACGGATCTCTACTGGGCGCGCTCGCGCGTCCTCGAGTACCTGTCGAAGATCCAGCCTCGCCTGCCCGAGGGGGTACAGACCGAGCTCGGCCCGGACGCCACCGGCGTCGGCTGGATCTACCAGTACGTGCTCCGCGACCGCTCCGGCGAGCATTCGCTCGAAGAGCTCCGCTCGTACCAGGACTGGACGCTGCGCTACGCGCTGCAGAGCGTCCCCGGAGTGGCCGAGGTCGCCTCGCTCGGCGGCTACGTCAAGCAGTACCAGGTGACCGTCGACCCCAACCGGCTCGCCAACTACTCGATCGCGATCGGGGACGTGGTGCGGGCGGTCGAGATGTCGAACAACGAGACGGGGGGCCGCCTGCTCGAGTGGAGTGGCCGCGAGTACATGGTGCGGGTGCGCGGCTACGCGCGGACGCTGGAGGACCTCGAACGCATCGTGCTCAAGGCGGGCAAGGGCGGCGTGCCGATCCTGCTGCGCGACGTGGCGCGAGTCGATCTCGGCCCGGAGCTCAGGCGCGGCATCGCCGACTTCGACGGCGAGGGCGACGCGGTGGGCGGCATCGTCGTCATGCGCCACGGCGAGAACGCGCTCAACGTGATTCGCCGGGTGAAGGCGAGGTTGGGCGAGCTCGCGCCATCGCTCCCCGCGGGAGTCGAGGTGGTCACCACCTACGACCGCTCGGACCTGATCGGTCGAGCGATCGACACCCTGACCCACGAGCTCACGCTCGCGATGATCATCGTCTCGCTGGTCATCCTGGTCTTCCTCTGGCACGTTCCGTCCTCGATCGTCCCCATCCTGACCATCCCGATCTCGGTGCTGCTCTCCTTCATCCCGCTCTACTTCATGGGGATCACGGTCAACATCATGTCGCTCGCCGGTATCGCGATCTCGATCGGCGTGCTGGTCGACGGCGCGATCGTCGAGGTCGAGAACGCCTACAACAAGCTCCATCTCTGGGAGGCGGGCGGCCGCCAGGGGGACTTCCACGCCATCCGCCTCGAGGCGCTCAAGGAGGTCGGACCGTCGGTCTTCTTCTCGTTGCTGGTGATCGCGGTGGCGTTCATCCCGGTGTTCGCCTTGGTCGATCAGGAAGGCCGGCTCTTCGGTCCGCTCGCCTGGTCGAAGAACCTGACCATGCTGCTCGCCGCGATCCTCGCCGTGACCCTGGATCCGGCGATGCGCATGATGTTCGCGCGCATGGATCCGTTCAGCTTCCGGCCGCGCTTCCTCGCCAAGCTGGCGAGCGGCGTGCTGGTCGGGCGCTATTACGCCGAGGAGCGCCACCCGGTGAGCCGGGCCATCCATGCGGTCTACGATCCGGCCTGCCGGTTCGTGCTGCGCTGGCCGAAGGCGGTGATCGCGGCCGCGCTCGCGATCCTCGCCGTGTCGCTGCCCATGTACTTCCGCCTGGGCAGCGAGTTCATGCCGCCGCTGGGCGAAGGGACGATCCTCTACATGCCGACCACTCTGCCCGGCCTCTCGGTGGGGCAGGCGATGGAGCTCCTGCAGACCCAGGATCGCGTGCTCAAGAGCTTTCCCGAAGTGGTGACGGTGCACGGCAAGGCGGGCCGCGCCGACACCTCGACCGATCCGGCGCCGTTCTCGATGATGGAGACGACGGTGGTGCTCGAGCCGGAGAGCGAATGGCGGGCCAAGGCGACCTGGTACTCCGAATGGCTCCCGGATTACCTCAAGCCGCTCGTCCGGCCCTTCTGGCCCGATCGCATCGGCTGGGAGGAACTGGTCGACGAAATGGACCGCGCGCTGCGGATTCCCGGGGTCACCAACGCCTGGACGATGCCGATCAAGGCGCGGATCGACATGCTCTCGACCGGCGTCCGGACGCCGATCGGGATCAAGGTCTTCGGCAAGGACCTGGCCGAGATCGAGCGGATCGGCGCCCGCCTCGAGGCGATCGTGCGCGAGATCCCGGGGACGCGCAGCGTCTTCGCCGAACGCGTCGCTGGCGGCTATTTCCTCGACATCGAGCCGCGCCGGGACGCCCTGGCGCGCTACGGGCTGACGATCGGGGAGCTGCAGGCGGTGCTCGGCGCCGCCGTGGGGGGCGAGAACGTCTCGACGGTGATCGCCGGGCGCGAGCGCTATCCGATCAACGTGCGCTATCCGCGCGAGCTGCGCGACGACCTCGATCGGCTGGCGCGAGTGCTCGTGCCGACGCCGAGCGGGGCGCAAGTGCCGCTCGCGCAGGTGGCGGACCTCGCGCTCACCTCCGGTCCGGCGATGATCCGCAACGAAAACGGCTTCCTCGCCGGCTACGTCTTCGTCGACATCACCGGGCGCGACATCGGCGGCTACGTGGAAGAGGCGAAGCGGATCGTGCGCGACGAGCTCGTCCTGCCCGTCGGATACACCCTCTCCTGGAGCGGTCAGTACGAGAACATGATCCGGGTGCGCGAGCGGTTGAAGGTGATCGTGCCGGTCACCCTCGGCCTGATCTATCTGCTGCTCTACGCCAACACCAAGTCGACCTTCAAGGCGCTGCTGATCATGGTGAGCGTGCCGTTTTCGGCGGTGGGCGCGATCTGGCTCTTCCACCTGCTCGACTACAACGTCTCGATCGCGGCTTGGGTGGGAATGATCGCGCTGCTCGGCCTCGACGCCGAGACCGCCGTCTTCATGCTGCTCTTCCTCGACCTGTCCTACGAGGAGTACAAGAAGCGCGGCGCGCTCAACAGCCTGGCCGACCTCGACGAGGCGGTGATCCACGGCGCGGTGAAGCGGGCGCGACCGAAGATGATGACCGTGGCGGCGGCCTTCATGGGGCTGCTGCCGATCCTGTTCTCGACTTCGGCGGGCGCCGACGTGATGAAGCGGGTCGCCGCGCCGATGATCGGTGGCTTGGTCACCTCGTTCCTGCTCGAGCTGTTGATCTATCCGGTGGCCTTCAAGATGTGGAAGCTGCGGACGGA
>CAZPZW010000200.1:0-4916 GCA_964591165.1 uncultured Thermoanaerobaculia bacterium
GCCCGGTGGTGGCTTACGAGAGGCGCCCGCCGGTCGCGGCGCAGGGAGATCCGACTGGCCGGGGGGAGCGTTGGCTACCGAGAGGCCGACTTTGCTTCAACCGGTTGCGGCGCAGGGAGATCCGACCGGCTGGGCGGAGCGATAGCTACCGAGGAACCGAAACCTGCCGCAGGGGAGATCCGACCGGCCGGGGGGAACCCTGGCCAGCGCGAAAAGCAGGCTGAGCTAGTGCTTGGCCGGTCCGAAGGAACGCTCGAAGAGAGCGGCGATCGCCGCTCGCCCTTCGTCGGTGAGGTTCCGCGTCCCGGTGCCGGCGAAGACCTTCTCGCCGATCGCCGGCGAATCGGGGATCCAGTGCCCGTCGCGCCAGGTGAACCACTCGTTGCGGCCCTGGTCGAAGACGTGCAGCGAACGGTTGAACAGCTTGGCGAGCTCGACGCCCCAGCCGGTGCCCCCCTTGACCGTGTCGTCGGGCTGGATCCAGCCGATGGCGAAGATCTGATAGGCGGGGTTCACCATGTGGAAGAGCGACTGGGTGACCCGCCGGATGAGGTCGGCCTGGTGGTAGGTGCGACCCATGCGCTTGGAGACGATCTCCATCGAGACGTCGCCCGCGGCGAGCTCGTCGGCGGAGAGCACGCGTACGTTGACCGGCCACTCCATGGCGTGCCCGGCGAAGGACAAGGTGGTCTGCTCGATCTCCCAACGCTTGGCGGCGCGGCCGAACTCCGCTTCGGCCCCCTTGTGGCCGCCGGAGATCAGGGTCGGTCGGATCGGACTGGACATCGTCAGGCTCCTTGCTGGCGGCGCGGCGGACCTGCCGCGCAGCGGCAATCCTATCCGAGACCGCGCCGCGGCTCAGCGCGGGAAACGATCCAGCACCTCGAGAACGGAATCGATGTCCTTCTCGGTGTGATCGGCGGAGACCTGGAAACGGATCGTCTCGTCTCCCTTGGGCACCACCGGGTAGTTGAGGCCGGTCGCCAGGACGCCGTTCTCGACCAGGTGCCGGACCAGCGCCGTCGTCCGCGCGGTGTCGCGGACGAACAACGGCACCACCGGATGCTCGCCGTCGAGCGTCTCGAAGCCGCGCGCGACGAGCCCGTCGCGGAAGCGCCGGGTGAGCGCGCGCAGGTGGGCGAGCAACGGCCGCCCCGCCGGGCCGTCGAGGATCTCCACGGCGGCGAGCGCGGCGGCGGCCTCGGAGGCGCTGATCGGGTTCGAGTAGATGTAGGTCGGCGAGCTCTCGCGCAGGAAGTCGACCAGCTGCCGCGGTCCGGCGACGTAGCCCCCGTTGATGCCGAAGGCCTTGCCCAGCGTGCCGATCAGGATGTCCGCCGGGCCGCTGCGCAGATGCTCCTCGGTGCCGCGGCCGGTGGGGCCGTAGGCCCCGACGCCGTGCGAGTCGTCCATGATCACCACGACGTTCTCCGGAAACTCGGCGTCCGCGCGGCGCGCCGCGGCGAGGATCTCGAGCAGGGGCGCGTGGTCGCCGCGCATCGAGAAGATGCCGTCGGTCACCACCAGCGCCCGCCGGCAGCTGCCGGCGACCGCGGCGAGCTGGGCCTCCAGGTCCTCGACGTCGTTGTGCCTGTAGACCCGCTTCTCCTTCGGCCGGGAGAGCTTGATGGCGTTGATGATGCAGTTGTGGTTGAGCTCGTCGGAGACGATCGCGGTCTCCGGGGTGACCAGCGGCACGAAGGTGCCGAGCATCGCGGCGTAGGCCGAGCTGAAGATCATCGCCGCCCCGCGGGCGTGGAAGCGTGCCAGACGCTCCTCGAGGTCGACGTGCGACTGATAAGTGCCGCTGATGAAGCGCACCGCGCCGGGGCCGGCGCCGTAGCGAGCCACCGCAGCCTCCTCGGCGGCGAGGATCTCCTGGCGCAGTCCCATGCCGAGGTAGTTGTTCGAGTTCATCTTGAGGTACAGGCGATCGGGCCGCTCGGCGAGGAGATAGCGCGGTCCCCAGCCGCCGCGCGGCGGAATCACTCCGACGATCACCTTCTCGAAGCGCTTCGGGTTTCCGCGCTCGTCGATCTTGACGAGCTCCTCGGCGAGGGCGTGGACGAATCGGTCGTGCGGCATCGCGGCGCTCCTCAGGCGATCTTCAGCTTGCTGCGCAGTTTCTCGAGCATGTCGGCGGTCATCGAGGAGAGGTCGTAGCGTGGCTCCCAGCCCCATTCCTCCCGTGCCGCGGTGTCGTCGAGCGACTGGGGCCAGGAGTCGGCGATCCGCTGACGGACCGGGTCGACCTCGTAGTCGAGCTTGAAGTCCGGCAGGTGCTTGCGCAGCTCCGCCGCCACCTCTTCCGGGTTGAGGCTCATCGCCGTCACGTTGAACGCGTTGCGGTGCTTGAGCCGCGCCGGATCCGCCTCCATCAGACCGACGATGGCGCGGATCGCGTCCGGCATGTACATCATGTCGAGCCGGCTCTCGGGCCCGAGGAAGCAGGTGTAGCGCCCGTGGCGCAGCGCCTCGTAGTAGATCGCGACCGCCCAGTCGGTGGTGCCGCCGCCCGGCGGGGCGACGTAGGAGATGAGCCCGGGGAAGCGCAGGCCGCGCGCGTCGAGCCCGAAGCGGTGGGCGTAGTAGTCGCAGAGCAGCTCGCCCGCCACCTTGGTGACCCCGTACATCGTGTTCGGGCGCTGGATGGTGTCCTGCGGTGTCTTGTCGCGCGGCGTGCCGGGCCCGAACGCGCCGATCGAGCTCGGGAAGAAGACCGAGGCGCGCGTCTGCCGCGCCACCTCGAGGATCTTGTAGAGCCCGCCCATGTTGAGCTCCCAGGCGACGTGCGGCTTCTCCTCCGAGGTGGCCGAGAGTAGCGCCGCCAGGTGGTAGATCGAGCCCACGTCGTACTTGCGGACGATGTCCTGGATGTGGCGGTAGTTGGTGGTGTCGAGCACTTCGAAAGGCCCGTCGCCGTTGGGCGGGCCCGGGGGCATCCGGATGTCGGAGGCGATCACGGAATCGGCGCCGTAGCGCCGGCGCAGCTCAGGTACCAGCTCCGAGCCGATCTGGCCGAGAGCTCCGGTAACCAGCAGACGTCGCATCTTCACCTCGCTTGGCCGCCGAGGGGAGCCCGGAGGGCGGGCGGCGCGAAAAGAAATCCGAGGAGAATCGTACCGGCTTTCAGGCGAGGAAATCGAGCAGCGAGCGATTCACTTCCGCGGCGGCCTCGTGCTGCACCCAGTGCCCGGCGGACTCGATCCAGTGGATTCCGGCGGCACGGCAGCGGGCCGCCGAAGGCTCGACCAGAGAGCGGCCCAGGGCGAGATCCTCGGCACCCCAGAGGATCCTCACCGGCGGTTCGACCTGGGCGTGGGCCGGCCGGCGCGGCGGGCGCCAGAGGGCGGCCCGGTACCAGTTGAGCATCGCGGTGAGCGCCCCCGGTCGGGCAGCCGCCGCGGCGTAGGCCGCGAGCTCCGATTCGTCGAAGGTGCCCGGCCGGCTGGTGCGCCGGAAGATGGAGCGGAACGGGCGGTAGTCCGCGTGGCGGAGGCGGCGCTCCGGCAGCCGGGGGAGCTGGAAGTAGACGATGTAGCGGCTGCGCCGGCGCTGCTCCGGATCGCGCCGAAGCGCGTGCCGGAAGACCGCCGGGTGGGGGGCGTTGAGGACGGCGAGCCGAGCGATGCGCTCCGGGAAGCGGAGCGCCGACCACCAGGCGACAACGCCCCCCCAGTCGTGCCCGATGACCGGCAGGCTCGTCACCTCGAGCCGGTCGATCAGGCCGCGGACCACGTCGCTCAATCGGTCGAGGCCGTAGGGGCCGAGCCCCTTCGGCTTGTCGCTCAGGTTGTAGCCCGGAAGATCGGGCGCGACGACGCGATATCCGGCTGCGGCGAGTGCCGGGAGCTGTCGTCGCCACCCCCACCAGAATTCCGGGAATCCGTGCAGGAGGAGCACCGGCGGCCCATCGGGGGGGCCCCCCTCGACGACGTGCAGGCGGAGGCCTCGGAGGTCGCGCCAACCGGAGCGCCAGGGGATCGCGGGGTGCGCGGTCGCCAGCTGTTCGAACGCGGGATCGACCATGGGGCGGGCGAGTCTAACCCGCCCCCCGGCGCCAGGGACTCAGTGGCTGGTCGCCAGGCGGACCCAGCGGCGGCAGATCTCCTCGAAGCGCCGTGGATCCTCGCTCGCCAAAGCCTCGGCGAGGAAACGCTCGATCTCCTGGGGGTCCTTGCCGGCCCGGCGCAGCGCCTGGCGGATCGCCGAGGCGATCGCCCAGCGGTTGTCGGTCCGCAGGGAGACCTGGACGTCCGGGAAGCGCGGTGCGACCTGGGTCATCATGATCACTCATCAAGATCTACTGCCCAGCCCTGAAAATGTTACGGGCGAGGGGGGATTTCCGTCAGTAGAAGCCGAGCTGCAGGCGGGCGGCCTCGCTCATCATGCCCTGGTTCCAGGGGGGGTCGAAGACCACTTCGACCTCGGCGCGGGAGATCTCGGGCATCTTCTCGAGCTTGTGGCGGATGTCCTGAGCGAGGACGTCCCCCATGCCGCAGCCGGGGGCCGTGAGGGTCATCTTGATGCGGGCGACCTGCTGGCCGGCGGAGCCCTCGGGCTCCAGGTGGCAGTCGTAGATCAGGCCGAGCTCGACGATGTTGACCGGGATCTCCGGGTCGTAGCAGGTGCGCAGCACCTCCCAGACCCGATCCTCGAGGGAGCTCGCGGCGCCCTCGGCGGGCACCGCGCTCTTGGGCGGCTCGAGCCCGAGCGCGTCGAAGCAGTCGGCGTCGACCCGGTAGAGCCCGCCGAACTCGGTGGTCACGGTGACGCTCCCGCCGAGCTCCTGCAGCAGTCGGACCTTCGTCCCCTCGGGGATCGCGGTGCGCGAGCCGTAGGGGATGACGATCGCTTCGATCTCGCGGCTGAGCGTGCGCTCGAGCGTCCCGTCCATGAGGCCGGCAATGATACGC
>CAZPZW010000201.1:0-3108 GCA_964591165.1 uncultured Thermoanaerobaculia bacterium
GCTCGGTCGCCGAGATGCAGCGCTTCCAGCGCGGCTGCGGCTCCTGCTGGCCGGCGAGCGTGCGGCCCTGGAAGTCGAAGTGCTGGTCGTAGATCCGCTGCGGCAGCAGGCCGGCGGTCGCCGAGAGGAGGTGATAGCGCAGATAGGCGCGCAGGGTCGGGAGCTGGGCGGCGCCCACCTCGCGCTCGAGCGCGACGAAGTACTCCGGGGTCTGCAGGTTGATGGTCGAGAGGTCGGCCCGTCCCAGGTTGCGATAGAAGCTCTCCCAGGGCAGATGGGGCGCCAGTTGGGCGAGCCCCGCGGCGTCCAACCGATGGTGCAGGTCCTCGACCTTGCGCATCTGCTCGATGGTGCGCGCGGCGCGGGCGAGCGCAGTCTCGAAAGCGAGGATCTCCTGGGCGCGCGCCGCGGCGTCCGCCGCCGGCATCCCGGAGAGCTCGAGCATGCGCCCGACGTGGGTCACGTACTTGGCGCGCAGCTCCTTCTTGTCGTCGGCTTCGGAGACGTAGTAGTCGCGCTCGGGGAGGCCCAGGCCGCCCTGCGAGAAGTGCACGACCTGGGTGTTGGGGTCCTTGAGGTCGGCGAAGACCTCGACGGTGAGGAACGGCGAGGCGTTGGTGGTGTGGATCTCGCCCGCCAGCGCGAAGAGCGCCGTGGCGTCGGGCGCCTGGTCGATCTTGGCGAGCCACGGGGCGAGCGGCGCGAGATCGGCCTTCTCCACCGCCGCCTCGTCCATGCAGGCGCCGAAGAAGTCGCCGACCCGCTGCCGGTCGGGGTCGCCGGCGGGGTTCTTGGCGGCGTCCTCGATCAGGGTGCGCAACAGCTCGCGGTTGCGCTCGTGGATCACCGAGAAGGAGCGTACCCACTCGCTTTCGTCGGCCGGCAACTCGACCTCGGCGAGCCAGTTGCCGCACGCGAACTGGTAGAAGTCGGTACAGGGATCGGCCTTGCGGTCGAGCGACTTGTCGACCGAGGTGGCGATCGCGGCGAGCTTGAGGTCGGCGCCCTGGGGGGCGTCGCCGGAAGCCTTCGGGGAGGCGGCGAATGCGGGAACCGCGATGAGGGAAGCGACCAGCAGAGCACACATCGAACGCATGGAATCCTCCTGAGGATGGTCTACGCAGGAGCCGGCGGGGGGGTTCTCGCGCCGGCGGCCTCCATATACTCCCGCATCATGAGGAGCTTTCGCAAAGAGCTCTGGCTGGAGGTCCCCGGCCGACGGGGGTTCGTCAACCTGACGCCCCAGGTCGAAGCCGCGCTCGCGGCGAGCGGCATCCGCGAGGGGCTCTGCCTGGTCAACGCCATGCACATCACCGCCTCGGTGTTCGTCAACGATGCCGAATCGGGGCTGCACGCCGACTACGAGCGCTGGCTCGAGGGGCTGGCCCCGTTCAACGAGGGCACCGACCCGCGCCAGGGGGGCTACCTGCACAACCGGACCGGCGAGGACAACGCCGACGCTCACCTCAAGCGCCAGGTGATGGGGCGCGAAGTGGTGGTGGCGGTGACCGGCGGGCGGCTCGACTTCGGCCCTTGGGAGCAGATCTACTACGGCGAGTTCGACGGCGGCCGGCGCAAGCGCGTCCTGGTCAAGATCGTCGGCGAGTGAGGAGCACCGCGAGATGAGAATCGTCGTCAGGGACCGCGCCTCGTTGCGCATCGAGTGCGCTCCGGGAGAGACCGTCGAGTTGGTCGACGGGCAGGGCAACCTCTTCGGCCTCGGCGGCCGCAGCGCCTTCTCGCTCTGCCGGTGCGGCAACTCGCAGGACAAGCCCTTCTGCGACGGCTCGCACGCGCGCTGCGACTTCGACTCGACGGTCGTGGCACGCGACCTGCCGCCCCCCAGGAAGCCCTGATCCGCCGCGCCCGGGCGGGCGCCCGCCGGGACGGGCCCCTGCCGACCGGGAAGCTCTCGGCTACACTTCCTCTCGTGGCGAGCGGACCCATCGAGACGGTACTCCAGGCGCTCGTCGAGGCGCGCGTTCGCTTCGTCGTCGTGGGCGGCGTGGCCCTGGTGCTCCACGGCCATCCGCGCTTCACCGCCGACCTCGACCTGGTCGTCGCGCTCGACCGAGACAACGTGCTCGCGGCGCTCCGGGAGCTCGGCCGCCTCGGCTACGTGCCGCGCATCCCGGTGCCGCCGGAGGCCTTCGCCGACCCGCTGCAGCGCGAGCGCTGGGCCCGCGAGAAAGAGCTCCGGTTCTTCTCGCTCTGGAGCGAGAGGCTCCGCGGTACCGATGTCGATCTCTTCGTCGAAGAGCCCCTGCCGTTCAGCGAGCTGGAAGCCCAGGCGGCGAAGGTCCGGCTGGAGAGCGTCGTCGCTCCCGTCGCCTCGCTGCAACATCTCATCCGCATGAAAGAAGCTGCGGGACGGCCGCTGGACCTCGACGATCTAAGGATCCTCCGGCGTTTGGCGGATGGAGAGCAAGCGCCGCATGGCGGGTGAGCGAGACCCCTGGCCGCGGGGCTGGAACGGGCATCGCTCCCAACAGGAAGCGGCCTGGGCCGCGGCCACGCCGGTCGAACGGCTGCGCTGGCTCGAAGAGATGAAGCGCTTCGTCGCCGCAGCCGAGCGCGCGCGCGCGGGGAGCGCCGAGAGCTCGTTGGAATCGGGGTCGCGGCAGGTGGCGAGCGACGTTCGCGCGCCGGGGCGCGAGAACCTCGAACCGGATCGCTAGACGCCTCGCAAGTGCTTCGTCGCCTCGCGGAGCGAGAGCGGCGCCAGGAGCTCGCGCCGGCGCGCCACGTAGTCGCGCACCCACTCCGGGTCGCTGCGCGCCAGCTGGCGCAGCGCCCAGCCGATTCCCTTGGCGAGGAAGAACTCGCCCCGTCCGAGTGACGGGGCGATGAGCCGCGCGAGCAGCGCGCGGTCGGTCGCCTCGCGGAAGTGGAGCTGCGCGAGAATGGCGGCCCGTCGCAGCCAGAGGTCCTCCCCTTGCGACCAGGCCAGGAGCCGGCGGCGGACTGCTGAGGGATGACGGCGCAGCAGCTCGCCCAGCGGTCGCGTGGCGATGGCGTCGACGAGATCCCACCAGGCCCCGGCGATCAGCATCTCCTCCACCAGCGGCAGCGCGTCGAGGTCGAGCCACCCCTGGTAGCTGGGCGCCT
>CAZPZW010000201.1:3208-4899 GCA_964591165.1 uncultured Thermoanaerobaculia bacterium
AAGGAGCCGCGAATGACCCCCGACGTCGCGCCGATCGCCCCCGCCGACACCGCCTGGATGCTCGTGGCGACCGCCCTGGTGCTGCTCATGACACCCGGGCTCGCCTTCTTCTATGGCGGGCTGGTGCGCGCCAAGAACGCGCTCAACACCATGATGATGAGCTTCGCCTCGCTCGCCGGAGTGGGGCTCGCCTGGGCCCTCCTCGGCTACTCGCTCGCCTTCGCCCCCGGTTCGGGCGCCCTCGGCGGCCTCGATTTCGCCCTGCTCGCGGGCCTCGGCGTCGAAGCCAAGGGCACCATTCCCCATCTCCTCTTCTTCGCCTACCAGGGGACCTTCGCCATCGTCACCGCGGCGCTGGTCTCCGGCGCCGTGGTCGAGCGGATGCGCTTCGGCGCCTTCGTCGCCTTCGGCGTCCTCTGGACGTTCGTGGTCTACGCCCCGGTCTGCCACTGGGTCTGGGGGGGTGGCTGGCTCGCCACGCTCGGAGCGCTCGATTTCGCCGGCGGCACGGTGGTGCACGTCAACGCCGGCGCCGCGGCGCTGGTCGCGGCGCTCGTCCTCGGGCCGCGGCGCGACTACGGACGCCAGGCGCTCCTGCCGCACAGCGTCCCCTTCGTCCTGCTGGGCGCTGCCCTCCTCTGGTTCGGCTGGTTCGGCTTCAATGCCGGGAGCGCCTTGGCCGCCAACGCCTCGGCCGCGCTCGCCTTCACCAACACGCTGCTCGCCCCCACCGCGACGCTCGCCGTCTGGATGGCGCTCGACCGCCTGCGCACCCGCCGGGTCACCGCGGTCGGCGCCGCCACCGGCGCGGTGGTGGGCCTCGTCGCGATCACGCCGGCGGCCGGATTCGTCTCGCCGCTCGCGGCGCTGGCGCTCGGCGCGATCGCGGCTCTCCCGTCCTACTTCGGCATCCTCTACCGCTCGCGCACCCGGCTCGACGACTCGCTCGACGTGGTCGCGGCGCACGGTCTCGGCGGCTTGACCGGCGCGCTCCTGACCGGCGTCTTCGCGAGCGCCGCCTGGGGGGGCACGGCGGGGCTGCTCGAGGGGAACCCGGCGCTCGTCGGCAAGCAGGCGATCGCGGTGGCGGCGACCTTCCTCTACTCCGGCGCCGCGACCTGGGGGCTGCTCAAGCTCCTCGCTCTCGCCATGCCGCTGCGGGCCGACGGCCGCCTGCAGGGGCGCGGCCTGGACGTCGAGCTGCACGGCGAAGAGGCCTACGGCAGCGGCGAGGGGGCGATCCTGGTGCTCGACGCGCCGCGGCCGGCGATCCTCCGCCCCGCGGCCGAGATCTCGCCCGAGGCGCGCCCGGCCGGCGCCACGGCCGGAGCCTGACGCCATGAAACTGGTCACTGCCATCGTCCGCCCGGAGAAGCTCTCCGCCGTCCTCGAGGCGCTCTTCCGCGCCGAAGTCACCGGCCTCTCGATCTCGCGCGTGCAGGGGCACGGCGGCGAGACCGAGGCGGTCGAGACCTACCGCGGCACCACGGTGAAGATGGAGCTGGTCGAGAAGGTGCGCCTGGAGATCGGCGTCTCGGACCCCTTCGTCGACATCACGGTCGACGCCATCCGGCGCGCCGCCCACACCGGCGAGGTCGGCGACGGCAAGATCTTCGTCCTGCCGGTCGAGCGCGTCGTCCGCATCCGCACCGGCGAGACCGACGTCGACGCGGTGACGCCGGTGGCCGCGG
>CAZPZW010000202.1:0-4894 GCA_964591165.1 uncultured Thermoanaerobaculia bacterium
GGCGCCCGCGGCGATCTCGACCGGCAAGGCGAGATCGCGCACCAGCTGGCGAACCACCGCGAGCTGCTGGGCGTCCGTCTCGCCGTATACCGCGAGGTCTGGACGGACCAGGCCGAGGAGCCGCGCCACGACGGTCGCGACCCCGCGGAAGAAGTGGGGCCGGACCTCCGCTTCGAGGCCGAGCGCCGCCCCGCGCGGCTCGATCCAGGTGGCGAAGCCCGGCGGATAGATCGTCGCGCGCTCCGGCAGGAAGAGCAGGTCGCAGCCCGCCGCGGCGAGCAACTCGGCGTCGCGTGCCTCCTGCCGGGGATAGCGGTCGAAGTCCTCGTGCGGCGCGAACTGGCTCGGGTTGACGAAGATCGACGCGACCACCCGGTCACCGACCCGGC
The DNA here is from genome assembly GCA_964591165.1 of uncultured Thermoanaerobaculia bacterium. Taxonomy (GTDB): domain Bacteria; phylum Acidobacteriota; class Thermoanaerobaculia; order Multivoradales; family JAGPDF01; genus JAGPDF01. The sequence goes on from CAZPZW010000202.1 coordinate 390, forward strand.
GGGCCGCGCCGACGAGGGCGAGGTGCCCGGCGTGCAGCGCCCCCATGGTCGGAACGAAAGCGATCCGTTCGCCCGCGGCCCGCCAGGCGTCGACCGCCGACGCGAGCTCGTCGGCCGTGCGGACGGTTCTCATCCGCCGTAGAGCCGCTCGACCGGCGCCGGCACGCTCGGGTCCTCGAAGCTCTCGCCGGCCGACGGAAAGCGCCCCGCGCGGACGTCCTCGGCGAACGCCGCGATCGCCTCGCGGGATGCGCGGCCGAGCTCGGCGTAGCGTCGGACGAAGCGGGGCGCGATCCGCTCTTCGATGCCGAGCAGGTCGTGATAGACCAGCACCTGGCCGTCGCAGCCCGGACCCGCGCCGATGCCGATGGTCGGGATCTCGAGCCGCTCGGAGACCTCGTTCGCGAGCGCCGTCGGGATGCACTCGAGCACCAGGGAGAAGGCACCCGCCGCCTCCACCGCCTCCGCGGCGGCGAGCAGCGCCTGACGCGCCTCGAGCCCCCGGCCCTGGACCTTGAAGCCGCCGAACTTGTGGATCGACTGCGGAGTGAGCCCGAGGTGCGCCATCACCGGCACCTCGGCGGCGACCAGCGCTTCGATGACGTCGATGCGGGCACCCTCGATCTTGACGGCGCTCGCGCCCCCCTCCTTGACGAAGCGCAGCGCGTTGTCGACCGCCTGCGCCGGCGAGAGGTGGAACGAGCCGTAGGGCATGTCGGCGACGAGCAGCGCGCGAGCGAGCCCCCGCCGCACCGCTTTGACGTGATGCAGCATCTCGTCGACCGTCACCGAGAGGGTGTCGGCGTGGCCGAGCACCACCATGGCGAGCGAATCTCCGACCAGGACGAGATCGACCCCGGCGGCGTCGGCGGCGCGCGCCTGCGGGTAGTCGTAGGCGGTCACCATCACGAGGCGCTCCCCCCGCGACGGGGCCTCGCGGACCTGCGGCACAGAGACTTTCTTGGGCTGGCTGGCCATCCGGCACCTCCCTATGCGAAACCCTTCCGCTCGAAGAGGGACGGAAGGGTTTCGCGGTGCCGGAGGCTCGCGCCGAACTCTCCTCGGGTGTCCGTCCTCCGGGTCCTCCAGGAGGATCGAGCCCCGACGCAGGCGGGCCTTGCGAGGCAAGCTACTCTTCCCGTCTCGGTCCCGCACCCGCGGGATCCCAGCGGCAACCTCATGTTACGGCCGGCCCGGCGCGGAATCAAGCGCCTGCGACGGTAGAGTAAGCCTCGGTGATCGGCGGCACGCTGGCGCACTACCGGATCCTCGACAAGCTCGGCGAAGGGGGCATGGGGATCGTCTACCTCGCCGAAGACCAGCGGCTCAAGCGCAAGGTGGCGCTCAAGATGCTGCCCCCCTCGCTGGCCAACGACCCGCATCGCCTGGCGCGTTTCGAGCGCGAGGTGAAGACGGTCGCGGCACTCAACCATCCCAATATCGTGACCATCTACTCGGTCGAGGAGGCGGACGGCTACCGCTTCTTCACCATGGAGCACGTCGAGGGCCGCACCCTCTCGCAGCTCATCCCGCCGGGCGGGCTGCCGCTGCGCGAGTTCCTCAGGATCGCCGTCCCCCTGGCCGATGCGCTGGCCGCCGCCCACGCCCGGGGGGTGACCCACCGCGACATCAAGCCGGGCAACGTCATGGTGAGCTCCGAGGGACGGGTCAAGGTGCTCGACTTCGGCTTGGCGAAGCTGCGCGAGCACGAGGCCACCGAGATGCTCGGCGTGCAACCGGAGACGACTCTCACCCAGGAAGGGCTCGCGGTCGGCACCCTCGCTTACATGGCGCCCGAGCAGCTGCGCATGATGTCGGCCGACCACCGCTCCGACATCTTCTCGCTCGGCGTCGTGCTCTTCGAGATGGCGACCGGCCGCTGCCCCTTCCTCGGCCAGTCGACCGCCGAGGTCATCTCGTCGATCCTGCGCGACCAGCCGGCGCGGATCTACGAACGCAACGAGAGCGTGCCGCCGGCGCTCGACCAGGTCCTGCGGCGCTGCCTCGAAAAGGACCCGGCCAAGCGGCTCGCCTCGGCCGCCGAGCTACGCGACACGCTGGGCGCCATCGCGCGCGACGTCTCGGCCGGCCGGACCGCCAGCCTGATGGCGCGCACCCTGCCGCGGATGCAACGGGGCCTGCGCCAGATCCACCCCTGGACCCTCGCCGCCGCGGCAGCGGTGGTGCTGCTCCTCAGCGGCTACGTGCTGGCGCGCCTCCGCCCGGCGCCGGCGCCGGAGGGCGGCACCGTCGCCGCAGCAACGGCGACGCCCGGAGTGGCCCTGCTGCCGCTCACCAACTTCTCGGGCGAGCCCGAGTACTTCGTCGACGGCATGACCGACGCGCTGATCTCGGCGCTGGCGCGCATCGAGGGGATGCGCGTCATCTCCCGTCAATCGGCGATGCACTACAAGGGATCGTCGAAGCTCCTCCCCGAGATCGCCCGCGAGCTCGGCGTCGCCTACGTCGTCGAGGGCTCGGTCGCACGCGAGGCCGACCGCGTCCGCATCTCCGCCCAGGTCGTTCAGGCCGAGCCCGAACGCACGCTCTGGTCCGAGACCTTCGAGCGCAAGACGGACGCCATCTTGAGCCTGCAGAACAACGTGGCAGCGGCGATCGCCGGCGCCATCGACGTCCGCCTGACCTCCTCCGAGCGAGACAGCATGGCCACCACGAAAGCCGTCGATCCGGCCGCCTACGAGGCTTACCTCCAGGGACGTTACTGGGCGGAGAAGTTCAGCCCGGAGAACTTCCGCCGCGCGCAGGGGTACTTCGAACGATCGATCGCGATCGACTCGACTTTCGCTCCCGCCTGGGCGGAGCTGGGGCGAGTCCATCAGAAGCAGGGATATTTCTTCGAGGACCTCGATCGACGGCTCGCGAAGACCGAGACCGCGCTGGCGCGCGCGCTCGAGCTCGACCCGGCTTCGGGCGCCACCCACGCGTTGCTCGGCGATTTCCACCTCGCGCGCTGGGACTGGCCCCAGGCGGAGGCCGAGATCCTGCGCGCCATCGAGCTCGAGCCCAATTACGCCGAGGCCCACCTAGTCCACTGGCGCTTGCTCATGCGTCTGCGCCGCTTCGACGAGGCGCTGGACGCCATCGAGCGGGCGCGCGTGCTCGATCCCCTCTCGGCCAACATCTCGGCGAACCTCGGTTTTCAGCTCGGCATGATGCAGCGCTACGAGGAGGCGTTTGCCGAGTTCGCGCACGCCCTCGAGCTAGAACCCGACTTCGTCCTGGTTCACTCGTACTCCTGGTTCTTCCATCACAAGCTCGGTAAGGACCCCGAGCGGCGCGAAGAGCTCGGCCGCTACTTCCTGGCGCAGGACCTCGCCGAGCTCGAACCCGAACTGGCGCGTCGCATGACCAGCGACGGCTACGAACGCGCTCTCCACTGGGCAGCGCTCCGAGTCGACGCCATGGCCGGCGACCCGCGGGTCAAGCCGGGGTTCGCCGCGGGTCTGCTGGCCTGCGCCGGCGAGCCCGATCGCGCCGTGCGCTGGCTCGAGCGCGGATACGCGGAGCACGACTGGCACATGGGCTGGCTGGCGACCATGCCCGACCTCGAGAGCCTCTGGGAGCGCGCGGACTATCAGGCGCTGGTGGCGAAGATGAAGCTGCCGAGGCCGGGTTCCTGAGTCGCCCGGCTCGGGGTCGGATCGCGGGTCAGGGGACCTGAATCGAGAGCGCGGCGGCGTACTTGTCGCCCATGTACTTCTTGATCGCCGCCTTGTCCTTGCCCAGCACCAGCTTCCGCTCCGCCGCCGTCAGACCGGCTTCGGACATCACCTTCTGCGGGTCCTTCTTGAACGCCTCGCGAAGGTGCGAGTGCTTCGAGAGGTTGCGCAGGAATTGCTCGAGATCCCGATAGGCCATGAGAATCCTCCCCCTGTCTCGTTGTCGCTGACGGCCGGGAATCTAGCACCGGAGGGCGAACTCCGGAAAGCAGTCGGGAAGCGAAAAGGAGCAGCGAGGATGTCTAGTGGATCGCTCAGCATCGTGGGAACGGGGATGCGGCTGGAGGGTCAAGTCACCCAGGAGGCGCTCTCCGCGATGGAGCACGCCGACAAGCTCTTCCATCTCCTCCAGGACATCGTCTCGCAGCATTGGCTCGAGGAGCTCAATCCGCGCGCCGAGTCGCTGATCGACTCCTACCGTCCGGGGCGAGCGCGTCGTGAGACCTACGAGGAGATCGTCGAGCGCGTCCTCGCACCGGTTCGCGAGGGAATGCGGGTCTGCGCGGCCTTCTACGGTCACCCCGGGGTCTTCGTGCGACCGGCGCACGAGGCGATCCGCCGCGCGCGCCGCGAGGGGCACGCGGCCGAGATGCTCCCTGGAGTGTCGGCCGAGGACTGCATGATCGCCGACCTCGGATTCGATCCGGGAGACGGCGGTTGCCAGAGCTTCGAGGCGACCGACTTCCTCGTCCGCCGGCGCCGCTTCGATCCGACGAGCCACCTGATCCTCTGGCAGATCGGGGGCATCGGCGTCACCGACTTCCG
>CAZPZW010000203.1:0-4886 GCA_964591165.1 uncultured Thermoanaerobaculia bacterium
AGAGCGCGCCCGCCATCGAGATGAACGAGGCGGCCGACATCCAGTCGGAGCCGGTCGCCATGCCGTTGTAGATCGCCGGCACACCGCGACCGGCGACGTAGTACTGGTCGGCGTCCGAGGTGCGGGTGATGATCCCGATCACGATGTAGATGCCGAGCGAGAGGCCCATGAAGAGCCAGCCGATCCACTTGTTGGGCAGGTCGAAGAGCGCCTCGGCGAGCCCGATGAGCAGCGTGACGCCGATGAAACCGAGGGTATAGAAAGTGAAGATCTTCTTCAGGTTCATCGCGTCCCCCTACTCCCGGATCCCGTACTCGAGGTCCTTCTTGTTCATCAACCGCGCGTAGAGCGCGATCTCGACGACGAAGATCGCCAGCGACCCCTGCGCGGCGACGTAGTAGCCGAGCGGGAAGCCGAGGATGGTGATCGCGTTGAGGCTGCCGGCGAGCACGCCGCCCAGGATGTAGGTGACCACGAACCAGATCACCAGCAGGATCGTGGTCAGGCGCATGTTGTAGCGCCAGTACTCCTCTTTCTGTTGCTGCGTCAGTTCGGCCATCGTCCTCTCCTCAGAACTGGAAGATCTGCCACTGCACGTTGTACTGGTCGCGCGACTCGCCGACCTTCGGATCGATCTTGCTGTAGGAGAACTTGATGTTGTTGTTGTGCCCGCTCACCATGTATCCCAGGCCGACGGTGAGCTTCTCCTCGTCGACCCGCGCGGCGTCGGCGAAATCCTGCTCGGCGTACTGCACGAAGGGGAGGAGCTTGATGTTCGAGAAGTAGAAGCCGGCCTCGACCAGCAGGTTGTCCTGCTCCGGCAGGGTGGCGAGGAAGGTGTCGCCGTCGATCGTCTGGTAGCCGAGTTGGCCGCTGAATCCGCTCTCGCCGACCGGCAGATCGATGAAGACGTCGCCGGCGAGCGAGGAGTACTCTTCCTGGGTGTCGTAGCTCGCGCCGAAGGCGATGGTCCTGGTCTTACCGAGCGAGGTGCCGCGGTAGAAGAGCCCGGTCTGGGGAGTGCCGAACTGCAGCATCAGGCGGCCGTAGTAGCGCAGGTCGTTGGCCGCGTTGGTGCCGCGCGTGCCCTGGAAGACGCCGGCGCGGTACTCGAGGTGGTTGTCGGCGAGGTAGCCGCGGGCCTGCACGCCGTAGTCGCGTCCCACGCGCTGCTGGAGCGGGCCGGACTCGACGAAGGAGTACGGACCGTAGTCGGTGGCGAGGAGTGTGGCCGCCGATTGCGTGTGGTTGTAGCTGATCGCCGGCAGAATCATGCCGGCCTCGAGGTGGAAAGCCTGCGAGAACTTGTAGGTCGCGACGAAGTCCTGGATGAAGATGTCGTTCGCGTCCTTGACCCCGGCGTTGTTCGACTTGCCGAGGTTCGGGCTGTCGGTCTCGAAGAAGATGGAGAGCTTCTCGCCCAGGGTGAAGCTCATCAGGATGCGCGCCCGGCGCAGGAACAGGTTGGTCGCCGCATCGTTCGTCCCCGCGACGTCCACCTGCTCGCCCTGGAGTTGCCCCAACAGACCGATCTTGAACGCCAGCTTCTCGTCCGCCGACTTCCACTGCAGCTGCGCCGACGCGGGCTGCGCCGACCCGAGCAGTGCCCCGGTTACCACCAGGGCGGTCCATCCCGCCGACTTGCCTCGTGCGCTCACCGGATCTCCTTTCTGGCCCCGGGGGCCGGAAAGCCCGCCCCCACCCGGGGGCACGCGATGTTTGGGCCGCCGCGCGGCGGCCGAGGGAAATGGGAAACCTGACCGTCAAAGAGCAGGGAACGTGCCATTTGCGGAGGCTCCCGGGGGCCATTTGAGGCGGCTCGGGGGCAGTCTTATGTAGCGATCCGAATCGGATGTTGCGAGACGTTACAGCCCATGTCGTTTCATGCTACATTCCTCTGGGATGCGGAATCGTCACCGCCGCTCGGTCGCACAGGCGCCCGAGCTCGCCGCGGTCGTGGCGGCGCTCGCCGCCTGCCCCGCGCCGGCGCTCGTCGTCGGCGCCAACGGCACGCTCCTCGCCGCGAGCCTCGGTGCCGAGAGCCGGCTGGGCGCCGCCGCGGTGGCCCGCGGCCGGCGGGCGCGCGATCTGCTGGGGGTCGGCTGGCGGGAGCTCGAGCTGGTGGCGAGCGAGGGCGAGGCCGACGTGGTGGTCGATCTCGCGATCTACTCCCCGGGCCTGCCGCGCGAAGGGTGGCGCCTCCGCCCGGAGACGGTGCGCGGCGCCGATGGCCGTCCGCTCGCGGTGGTCGCCTACCTGGTCGAGCCGAGCGGCGCACCCGCCCCGGGTCGACGCCCCGCCGGACCGGCGAGCTTCGACGACCTCTTCGCCGAGGACCCGCGGCTGGTCGCCACCAAGGCGGCGGCGGCACGCTTCGCCGCCACGCGGTTGCCGATGCTCCTGCTCGCCGAGACCGGCACCGGCAAGGATCTGTTGGCGCGTGCCATCCACGGAGCCAGCCCGCGCCGCCAGCGCCCGTTCGTCGCCATCAACTGCGGCGCCCTCTCGCCGCAACTGCTCGAGAGCGAGCTCTTCGGCTACGCCCCGGGAGCGTTCACCGACGCGCGCCGCGAGGGCCACGAGGGGAAGGTCGGCGCGGCGCGCGGCGGCACCCTCTTCCTCGACGAGGTGGCCGAGATGCCGGGGCCGCTGCAATCCCTGCTGCTGCGCGTGCTCGAGGACGGGACCTACTACCGGGTGGGCGAGAGCGTACCGCGCCAGGCGGACGTCCGCCTGATCTGCGCGACCTGCCGCGACCTGCCGCGCATGGTCGAGGAGGGCTCCTTCCGTCAGGACCTCTTCTACCGCATCGCCGGCGCCTGTCTCACCCTCCCGCCGGTGCGCGAACGCAGCGACGTGCGCTCCCTGGTCGTTCAGGTGCTGCGCTCGCTCGGAGAGCAGGACCGCGGCCCGGCACCGCGTCTCTCCGCGGAGGCGCTCGACTGGATGGCCGCGCAGAGCTGGCCGGGCAACGTGCGACAGATCAAGACGGCCCTGCAGTACGGCGCGACGCTCGCCGAAGGGGCCGAGATCCGTTGCGAGCACTTGCCGCCGATGCTGGTCCATCGGCCCTCGGCGCTCGCCCGCCCCACCCCGGACGAGCCGGTCGCTGCGGCCACCGTTCCTCCTCCGGCGAGTCCCGCCTCGGGGCCGGAGGCTCCGCGCGGGACGCTCGCCGCGCTCGAGCGTGAGCTGGTCCAGCAGACCCTCGCCGCGACCGGCGGCAACCTGGCGCTCGCGGCGCGCCGTCTGGGCATCGCCCGCTCGACGCTCTACCGCCAGATCCGCCGAATGGGGGCGGACGGTTCGCCGCGCGGTTGAGCGCCGCGCCCGCGACTGAGCGGGTTTCTCGGCAGCCCGCTAGTGGATCGTCGCCTGCGGTTCGGCGGGCGGACCGCCCGGATCGGTGGCCTGGGCGTCGCTCTCGTCGTCGCGCTCGACCACCTTGGCGATCGCCACCAGGCGGTCTTCGCCCTCGAGGTCGATGAGCTTGACCCCTTGCGTCGAACGCCCGATCTCGCGAATGCCGTCGACCGCCATGCGGATGATCATGCCGTCCTGGGTGATCAGGATCAGCTGGTCGCCGGAGAACACCTGAGCGACGCCGACCACCCGGCCGGTGCGCGACGTCACCTTGAGGTTGATGACCCCGAGGCCGCCGCGCCCCTGCTCGCGGTACTCGGCGATGTCGGTGCGCTTGCCCAGGCCCCGTTCGGCGGCGGTCAGGATGGCGCCCTCCTTCTCGAGCACCTCCATGCCGACCACGTGGTCGCCTTGGCGCAGCGAGATGCCCCGCACCCCGTAGGTCGCCCGCCCCATCGGCCGGCAGTCGCTCTCGGGGAAGCGGATCGACATCCCCTCGGCGGTCGCCATGAAGATGTGCTTCGTGCCGTCGGTGGTCTTGACCGAGAGCAGGCGGTCCCCCGCCTCGAGATTGATCGCGATGATCCCGCCGGCTCGCGGGTTGCCGTACTCGGAGAGCGCCGTCTTCTTGATCGTGCCGTTCTCGGTCGCGAAGACCAGGAAGCGGTCCTCGGGGAAGTCGCGCACCGCGATCGTGGTGGCGATCTCCTCGGCCGCGTCGAGGTTGAGCAGGTTCACGATGGCCTTGCCTTTGGCCGCCGGGCCGGCCTGCGGAATCTCGTGCACCTTGACCCAGTAGACCCGCCCCGACTGGGTGAAGACCAGCACGTAACTGTGCGCCGAGGCGACGAACAGGTGCTCGACGAAATCCCCCTCCTTGGTCGCCATGCCGGTTCGGCCCTTGCCGCCGCGCCCCTGGGCGCGGTAGAGCGAGAGCGGCGAGCGCTTGACGTAGCCCGAGGACGAGACGGTGATCACCATGTCCTCGTCGGCGATCATGTCCTCGATCGTGATGTCGTGCGTCTCGGGGATGATCTCGGTGCGCCGTTTGTCGCCGAAGCGGTCCTTGAGCTCCAGGAGCTCGCGCCGGATCTCCTCGAGCAGCAGCTTGTCGGAGCCGAGGATCGAACGCAGGCGATCGATGAGCTTGAGCAGCTCCTCGTACTCGTCGACGATCTTCTGGCGCTCGAGCCCGGTCAGGCGCTGCAGGCGCATGTCGAGGATCGCGTCGGCCTGCGGCTGGGTGAAGCCGAAACGGCTCATCAAGCGCTCGCGCGCCTCGGGCGGCGTCTGGCTCTGGCGGATGGTGGTGATCACCTCGTCGAGGTGGTCGAGGGCCTTCAAGAGCCCCTCCAGGATGTGGGCGCGCTCCTCCGCCTTCTTGAGGTCGAAGCGCGTCCGCCGGATGACCACCGCCTTGCGGTGGTTGAGGAAGTGCTGCAGCAGCTCCTTCAGAGTGAGGACCTTGGGCTGGTTGTCGACGATGGCGAGCAGGATGATGCCGAAGGTCGACTGCATCGGGG
>CAZPZW010000204.1:0-4873 GCA_964591165.1 uncultured Thermoanaerobaculia bacterium
GGGCGTGGCTGGCGCGCTTCGCGCCGCCCTCGACGCTGCTGCTCCAGCGCCGGACCTCGCTGCTCGCCCTCCCCTTCGACCCCCACCGTGCCGAGGCGACCGGGCCCGAGCGCGTCCTGCTCGAGAACGCCGGCGGCGACCCGACGAGCGGCGCGGGCTACTTCGCGGCCGCCGCCGGCGGGACGCTCGCCTACGTGCCGGTGGAGGCGCTCGCGGGCGAGTCCGAAGTGGTCGTCGTCGAGCCGGACGGGGGTGTCGCAGCGCTGCCCCTGCCGGAGAAGCGCTACTGGTACCCGCGCTTCTCGCCCGACGGACGACGGCTCGCGCTCGACGTCGGCTCGGGGTCGGGATTCGACGACGAGATCTGGGTCTACGACTTTCCCTCCGGGCGCTTCTCACGCTTGAGCTTCGTCGCCGGCTCTGCCTTCCCTGCCTGGTCGCGGGACGGCGCCTGGATCGCCTACACCGGCGGCGCCCAGGACCGGATCAACGCGGTCTTCCGCAAGCGCATCGACGGCGGCGCCGAGGAGGAGCGCCTCTGGCGGGGGACCGACATCGGCACCATCGCCGACTGGCTGCCGGACGGCAGCGGGTTCGTCGGCGCCGACATCCGGGGCGAGCTCGGCCTCTATCTCGTCCCGCTGGGTGGCGGCGCGGACCGCCGGATCTTCGCCGCGCCCGGCGGCCAGTACGGCGGCTCCTTCGACCCCAGCGGCCGCTACTTCGCCTATGCGTCGGTCGAGACCGGCGTCGACGAGGTCTTCGTCTCGACGATGCCGGAGGGGAAGGGCAAGTGGCAGGTCTCCGATGCCGGCGGCCAAGTCCCGGTCTGGTCGCGCGACGGCAAGACGATCTACTACCTCCGGGGCGACACGATCTGGGCGGTCGACGTCGACACCGCGGGGGGCTTCCACGCCGGCACGCCGCGCGTCGCGGCGCGCGGCCCCTACCAGCTCCGCACGGCGCCCTTCCGCAACTTCGACGAGGGACCGGGCGGGCGCCTCGCCTTCGTCCGCCGCCGCACCGACATCACCACTTCGCGCCAGCTCGAGCTGCTGCTCGGCTGGGAAGCGAGGCCAGCCCAGGCAGGCGCGCCGTGACCCTCTCGACCGGCGCCCGCCTCGGCTCTTACGAGATCACCGCCAAGCTCGGCGAGGGCGGCATGGGCGAGGTGTACCGCGCCCACGACTCCAAGCTCAAACGCGACGTGGCGATCAAGGTCCTGCCGGCGGTCTTCACCCAGGACAAGGAGCGACTCGCGAGGTTCGAGCGCGAAGCCCAGCTCCTCGCCCAACTCAACCACCCCAACATCGCGCAGATCTACGGGATGGAGACGAGCGGCGAGAGCCACGCCCTGGTGATGGAGCTCGTCGAGGGCCCCACCATCGCCGACCGCCTCGAACGGGGAGCTTTGCCCTTGGATGAAGTCCTTTCTTTCGCGAAGCAGATCGCGGAAGCGCTGGAGGAGGCCCACGAGAAGGGCATCGTCCATCGGGACCTCAAGCCCCAGAACATCAAAGCGTCCATCGAAGGAAAGGTCAAGGTTCTCGACTTCGGGTTGGCCAAGGCGATGGAACCGGCTTCGGGCGCCACCTCGGCGACGGCCGGGGATCTGGCCCGCTCCCCGACGCTGATGAACTCGCCGACGCTGACCGCAGCGCATGGCACACAGCTCGGCGTGATCCTCGGTACGGCGGCCTACATGGCGCCCGAGCAGGCGGCGGGCCGGACCGTCGACCATCGCGCCGACGTCTGGGCGTTCGGCGTCGTGCTCTACGAGATGCTCACGGGGCGGCGGCTGTTCGAGGGCGAGACCGTCTCGCACGTCCTCGCCGGCGTGCTCAAGGACGAGCCCGACTTCTCGGCGCTGCCCGCTGCCACGCCCGAGCGCATCCAGGACTTGGTGCGCCGCTGCCTGCGCAAGAAGCCGCGCGAGCGCCTGCAGGCGATCGGCGACGCGCGCGTCGTGCTCGAGGAGGTGATTGCCGGTCCGATGGTCGACGTCCGGTCCGGCGCGACGCCGGGCACGGCCCCGGACGAGCGCGTCCGCGCCGCGCGGCTCGCCTGGGCGGTGGCCGCAGTGGGCCTCGCCGCCGCGGCGCTCTTCGCGGCGCTCTGGCTCGGAGCGCGGGGCGGCGCCGGGGCTGCGCGCAGCTACGAGCTCGCGCTCGTCGCCCCGGCGGGAGTCTCGTTTACCGACTCCTTCGCCCTCTCGCCGGACGGCCGGCGAATCCTCTTCGAGGGCTACCAGGCGGCCTCCGGCGAGCGCGAACTCTGGCTGCGCGACCTCGACCGCGGCGAGGCGAAGAAGCTCGCCGGGGGGGAGCGCGGCGAGATGCCCTTCTGGTCGCCGGACGGCTCCCAGGTCGGCTTCTTCGCCGAGGGGAAGCTGAAGCGGCTCGACCTGCGCGGCGGCCCCGCTCAGCCGATCGCCGACGCGCCGACTCCGCGCGGAGGCGCCTGGGGACCCGACGGCCGCATCGTTTTCTCGCCTTCGTTCCGGGTCGGGCTGTCGATCGTGCCGGCGAGCGGCGGCCCCGCCCGGCCGCTGACCACGCTCGACGAATCCCGCCACGAGAAGAGTCATCGCTTCCCCCGCTTCCTGCCCGGCGGCGAACGAATTCTCTTCCTCGCCCAGACGGCGGAAGGGGGCGCGCGCGACGACCAGAGCGCGATCGAGGCGCTCGATCTCGCGAGCGGACAGCGCACCCGCCTGGTGCCCGCGAACTCCTCGCCGCTCTTTGGCCACGGGCAGCTCCTGTTCTGGCGCGAGGGCGCGCTCTTGGCGCAGCGCTTCGATCCGGCGCGGCTCGCGCTCTCGGGCGACCCCGTGGCGCTCGCCTCGCCGGTCGCCTTCACCCAGAACGAACAGATGCTCGCTTCGCTCTCCGAAGAGGGCACGCTCGTCTACCGCGCCGGCGAGCGCGGCAGCTACGCCTCGCTGGTCCTGCGCGATCGCAGCGGCCTCGGCGTCAAGCCGCTCGTGGAGCGGGAGCTCTTCGCGCCCGATCTCCGGATCTCGCCCGACGGGAGGAGCCTCGCCTATGCCTTCAACTCTCCGGGCCAGGGCTCCACCGATCTCTGGATCTACGACCTCGAGCGCGACGCCGCGAGCCGCCTCACGTTCGACGAGGGCGACGAAGACCGTCCGGTCTGGTCGCCCGACAGCCGCTACGTCTACTACACGAGCGACCGGAGGAACGACGGCACGATCTTCCGCCGCGCGGCCGACGGCACCGGCGGCGCCGAGGAGATCGGCACGACGCCGCAGGGGATCTGGACGCTCGACGCCGCGCACGACGGCCGCTGGCTGGTGATCGGCGCCGTCGGCAGCGACACCAACCAGGACATCCTCCGCTTCGATCTCGCGACCCAGGCGATCACGCCGCTCGTGGCGACCCCGTTCAACGACCAGTGGCCGGCGCTCTCGCCCGACGACCGGCTCCTTGCCTACACATCGGAGCAGTCGGGGCGCTGGGAGGTCTACGTCCAGGCGCTCGGGGGGGAGCGCGGCCGGTGGCAGATCTCGAACGGGGGCGGCGGCGACCCGCGCTGGCGCGCCGACGGCCGCGAGCTCTACTTCCACACGCCGCCCGATCGACTCTCGGTCGTCGAGGTCACCCCCGGAGCGGTGCCGCGCTTCTCGGCGCCGCGCGAGCTCTTCCGCCAGGAGCCGTTCGAAAGCTACGACGTGACGCCCGACGGACAGCGCCTCGTCGCGCTCCGCTCGGCCGACAGCGACACCAACCGGCCGCTGACCCTGGTGACGAGCTGGACGGCGAGGCTGCCGCGGAGATGAATGGTGACTAGAATTTTTCGCTCGATTGTCTAGAATTATCTACTGAGATGTTCGACTTGAGTCAGTCCCAGCGTCGGGCCCGGGAGCGACTGGGCACGACCTCAGCGCGGCGGCGGCGCTCCGACGCGGGGCGCTCGCGGCTCCGGCCGGAGCTGCTCGCCGAGCTCCGCGCCCAGGTTATGACCCCGCAGCGCCCGTCGATGACCGCCGTCCACCGCCGGCTCGCGGCGTTCGCCCGCGAGCGGGGTTGGCGACCGCCCGCCCGCGCCACGCTCTACGCCGCGCTCGCCGGACTCGAGGGCAGCCGCTACGAGCTCGCGGAGCTGCCGGCGCCGGTGCGGGCGGCGCTCTACAACCTGGCTCCCGACGCGACGGTGCCGGGGCACCAGGTGGCGTTCTACTGCTTCAACTACGGCTCGCTGGCGGCGGCGAGCTTCGCGGCCGGCCTGCCCTGGCTCGATCTCCACCAGGCCTCGCGCTCGCGCGGCTGGCGCCCGCGCAGCCGCGGGCTGCTCCTCGCCGCGCTCGCCGCGCGCGAGTCGTCGAGGAGGCGGACCTGAGCGCGACCTACTCTCCGCAGCAGGTGATGCCGCGCGAGCTGGCGCGCGCGGTCGACGAGATCCGGTACTGGTTCGTCATCGGCGGCCAGGCGGTGCGCTGCTTCGCGCCGTTCCGGCCGAGCCGGGACGTCGACTTCGGCGTCGGGACCGCGGACGATCTCGAAGATCTCGTGGCGCGGCTCGAGGAGAGCGGCGCGGTCGAGATGCAGGAACGCTCGTCCGACACCGCCCACCTCGCCTGGAACGGCATCAAGGTCTCCTGCTTCGTGCTCGAGCGGCTGTCGTCGTTCGTGGAGGACCGCCGTCTCGACCTGACCAGCCTGCTGGCGACCAAGCTGCACGCGATTCTCGATCGCGGCCTGCGGCGCGACTTCTTCGACCTCTACGTCCTGCTCGAGCAGGAGCGCCTCGGCGTCGCCGCGCTGCTCGCCGCCATCCGCAAGGTCTACGAGGGCGAGATCGACGACGGCCTGCTGCTGCGCGCGCTCACCTACTTCGACGACGCCGAACGCGA
>CAZPZW010000205.1:0-4826 GCA_964591165.1 uncultured Thermoanaerobaculia bacterium
TTCAATCTCTACAGCTCCTGCCAGCCCGAGCACGGCATCGGCGACGACATGAGCTCGCAGCAGGGCAAGCTGGTCGTCGAGTCGCGGGCCTATCCGCTCTTCCGCTACGACCCCGCGGGCGGTCCGCTGCCCGCCGACTGCTTCGACCTCGAGGGCAATCCGGCGGCCGACCTGGACTGGCCGACCTACACCCTCAAGTACCTCGCCGGATCGCGCGAGAAGGAGATGGAGCTGCCGCTCACCTTCGCCGACTTCGCGGTCAGCGAGGCGCGCTTCCGCAAGCACTACCGGATGGCTCCGCCCGACACCTGGAACGACAAGATGGTGCCGCTCGCCGAGTTCTTGGAGCTCGGGGCCGACGACCGCGAGGGCAAGTTCCCCTTCATCTGGTCGGTCGACAAGAAACAGCAGCTCTCGCGGCTGCTGGTCGACCGGACGATGGTCGAATCGTGCGAGGACCGGCGGAACTTCTGGCGCATGCTCCGCGCCCTGAGCAGCGCGGGCGCCACGCCCCAGGTTTCCGACGAAGTGGAGTCGCGGGTGCGTCAGGACGTCCTGGGCAAGATCGCCGCCGGTCTCGTGCAGCTCGTTTCGGGCGGAGCCGGCTCGGTCGCCAGCGTTCTCTCGTCGGCCGGTGGCGGTGTCGCGGTCGCGGCGCCCGCCAAGACGGCGCCGACCGCCGCGCCGGCGCCGGCGGCCGGGGGCGGAGACGGGCTGGCGCCCTGGCTCGACACCGAGCTCTGCACCTCCTGCGACGAGTGCACCCGTCTCAACCCCAAGCTGTTCGCCTACAACGCCGACAAGAAGGCCTACATCAAGGACGCCAACGGCGGGCCCTACACCGACCTGGTCAAGGCCGCCGAGCGCTGCACCGCGCGGGTGATCCACCCTGGACTGCCCCGCGACCGCAGCTTCAAGGACGCGGCGAAGTGGATCGAACGCGGCCAGAAGTACAACTGAAGAGGATGCCCGCCTTGCCGAACCGCTCCGCAGCTCGACGCCGCGCCGGGAGGGTCGCATGAGGCTGCTCGGCCTCAAGACCTTCCGGCACGGCGTGCATCCGCCGGAGGCGAAGGACGAGACGCGCGATCTGCCGGTGCGCCAGTTCCCCTTCGCGCCCCTGCTCGTCGTTCCGCTGCTGCAGCACAGCGGCAAGCCGGCGCTGCCGATCGTCCGCGAGGGGGAGCGGGTGACGCGCGGCCAGCGCATCGCCCGGCCGGACGGCTGGATGTCGGTGGCGATGCACGCTCCGGCCTCGGGGATCGTGCGGCGGATCGCGCTCGCGCCGAGCATCTCCGGCCGCATGGTGCCGGCGGTGTACGTCGAGCCCACGGCCGCGTCGACCCAGGAGGTCGCGGAGGGTACGCCCTGTCCGGTCGAGTCGGCGTCGCCCGACGAGATCCTCACCGCCATCCAGGAGGCCGGGATCGTCGGCCTCGGCGGCGCCGCCTTTCCGACCCACGTCAAGCTCAAGGTGCCGGAAGGCAAGTCGATCGACACGCTGATCTTGAACGGCGCCGAGTGCGAGCCCTTCCTCACCACCGACCATCGGGTGATGCTCGAGCAGCGCGACGACATCTTCATGGGCATCCGGTATCTGCTCAGGGTCTGCGGCGCCCGGCGGGTGATCGTCGGCGTCGAGGAGAACAAGCCGGATGCCGCGGCGCACCTGCGGGCCGGGATGCCGGCCGACCTGCCGGTCGCGGTCGAGCTGCTCAGGGTCAAGTACCCCCAGGGCGCCGAGAAGATGCTGATCACGGCGCTGCTCGGCCGTCAGGTGCCTTCTGGGGGCCTGCCGGTCGATGTTCACGCGCTGGTGGTGAACGTCGCGACCACGGCCGAGATCGGGCGGCTCCTGCCGACCGGACGGGGCATCCAGGAGCGGGTGATCACCGTCACCGGACCGGCGGTGGTCAAGAAGGGCAACTACCGGATCCAGATCGGCACGCCGCTCGAGTTCGTCCTCACATCGGTCGGCGTCGACCGCGAGCGGATCAACCGGGTCTTCCTGGGCGGACCGATGATGGGGCAGGCGGTTTCCAGCCTGGAGATCCCGATCACCAAGGGAACCTCGGGAGTGACGGCGTTCACCGACAGCGCCGCCGAGCGGACACACAGCCCGGTCTACCCGTGCATCCGCTGCGGCTACTGCCTGGAGGCCTGCCCGATGTTCCTCAACCCCTCCGAGCTGGGGCTGCTGGCCCGCAACGGCGAGTACCAGCGCATGGCCGAGGAGCGCAACCTCTTCGACTGCTTCGAGTGCGGCTCCTGCTCCTTCGTCTGCCCGTCGCACATCCCGCTCGTGCAGCTCTTCCGCGTCGCCAAGACGATGACCCGCCGGACGAAGAGCGCATGAGCCGCCGCCAGGAGACCGGCGCCGCCGGCACGCTCGAGATCCGGACCTCGCCGCACGTCCTGTCCGGCTACAGCGTCGACACCATCATGTTCAACGTCGCCCTGGCGCTCCTGCCGGCGACCGCTTTCGCGCTCTACGCCTTCGGGCTCGCGGCGATCGCGGTGCTCGCCACCGCGACGGCGAGCTGCGTCGCCACCGAGGCGATCTTCCGCCGGCTGAGCGGCAAGCCGTCGACCGTCGGCGACTGGTCGGCGGCGGTCACCGGGCTGCTCTTCGGGCTGACCCTGCCGGCCAGCCTGCCGATCTGGATGACCGTCCTCGGCGGCGTCGTCACCATGCTGATGGGCAAGCTGATCTTCGGCGGCCTGGGTTCCAATCCGTTCAATCCCGCGCTGGTCGGCCGGGCGGTGATGCAGGCGACCTTCCCGGTCGCGATGACGACCTGGATCCCGCCGTTTGGCGCCGAACGCTTCGCCATGCTGCCTTCATCCACCCTGACCTGGCCTTTCCTCCAGCCGGTCTACGACGCGGTGACCGCGGCGACGCCGCTCTCGCTGTGGAAGTTCGGCCACCAGGCGACCGGGGCCCGCGACCTGGCGCTCGGCTTCGTCGGCGGTTCGATCGGCGAGACGAGCGCGGTGCTCATTCTGCTCGGTGGCGCTTACCTGGTGGCGCGCAACATGATGGGCTGGCGCATCCCGGTGGCGGTCTTCGGCGCGGTCGCGGCGCTGAGCGGCATTCTGCACCTGCTGCAGCCCGAGCGCTACGCCTCTCCGGCCTTCATGCTCGGCGCCGGCGGCCTGATGCTGGGCGCCGTGTTCATGGCGACCGATCCGGTGACCTCGCCGCTGACCCATGCCGGGGCGTGGATCTACGGCGCGCTCATCGGCGTCGTCGTCGCGCTGATCCGGATCTGGGGGGGTATGCCCGAGGGCGTGATGTATGCCGTGCTGCTCGGCAATGCCGTCGCGCCCCACCTCGACAAGCTGCTGCGCACCAGGGTCTACGGCACGGGCACGCGGAGGGCGGCATGAGCGTCTCGACGCGCCCTGCCGCCGTCTCGCCCCGCCGCGAGACCTGGCTGATGTACCGCTCGATGGTCGGGATCGGTCTGGTCTGCGGCATTCTCCTGGTGGCGGTCTACCTGTGGTCCAAGCCGATCATCGAACGCAATCGCGAGGAGGCGCTGCAGCGCGCCATCTTCCAGGTTCTGGCGGAAGCGAAGACCAGCGTCACGTTCAAGTTGAACGACGACGGATCCTTCGCGCCGCTGGTCGGCAAGCCGGCCGGAGCACGCGTCGTGCACGCCGGCTATGCCGCCGACGGGAGCCTCGCCGGCCTCGCCATCGAAGCGTCGGGCACCGGCTACCAGGACGTGATCAAGGTGATCTACGGCTACTCCCCGGAGCGCCAGACGATCGTCGGCTTCCGCGTCCTCGAGAGCCGGGAGACGCCGGGCCTGGGCGACAAGATCGACTTCGATCCGCAGTTCCTGGAGAACTTCAAGGCGTTGGACGTCTCGCTGTCGCCGGACGGCGCGGCGGTTGCCCATCCGATCGTCTCGGTCAAGCGGGGCGAGAAGACCGAGCCCTGGCAGATCGACGCCATCACCGGCGCCACCGTGTCGTCGGTGGCGGTGACCAAGATGCTGCGCGAGAGCTCTGCCTTCTGGATGCCCAAGCTGGTGTCGCGGCTCGACGACTTCCGGATGGAGAGGTAGGAACGATGCCTCTGACGGTACTGAACGACCAGCCCCGCTCGACCGACGAGTTCCTCAAGGGAATCTGGCGGGAGAACCCAGTGCTCGTACAGGTGCTGGGCACCTGCCCCGCCCTGGCGGTCACCAATTCGGTACGCAACGCCCTCGCCATGGGCCTGGCGACGCTCTTCGTGCTGATCTGCTCGAACGTGGTGATCTCGGCGCTGCGCCGCTTCATCCCGAAACAGGTCCGCATCGCGAGCTACATCCTGGTGATCGCCACCTTCGTCACCGTGGTCGACTACCTGATCCAGGCGATCAGCCTCGACGTCCACAAGGCGCTCGGCGCCTTCATCTCCCTGATCGTGGTCAACTGCATCATCCTCGGGCGCGCGGAGGCCTTCGCGGCGAAGAACACCGTCTGGCTCTCGCTGCTCGACGGCATCGGCATGGGGCTAGGCTTCTGCCTGACGCTGCTCTGCCTCGGCTCGGTCCGCGAGGTGCTGGGCAGCGGCGCCCTGCTCGGCGTCGAGCTCTTCGGTCCGCGCTTCCAGGACTGGGTGATCCTCGTGCTGCCGTCCGGCGGCTTCTTCACCTTCGCCGGCTGGCTGCTGCTCTTCAACTGGTTGAAGCGGCGGAAGGCCCTGCGCACCGCCGCCGCGGGAGGCGCCCGATGAGCGATCAGGGGCTCTGGACGGTCTTCCTCAACGCCTGCCTGGTGAACAACTTCGTGCTCGCCTACTTCCTCGGCATCTGCCCCTTCCTGGGGGT
>CAZPZW010000206.1:0-4773 GCA_964591165.1 uncultured Thermoanaerobaculia bacterium
TTGCGGAAGTCGAAGCTCTCGGGATTCGCCGACGGGCGGTCGAGCGAGTCCTGGCTGAGCAGGGTGTCGGTCGCGCCGTTGGCCTCGCCGTCGAGGACGAGGTCGGCGCCGGCCGACTCGTTGCGCGCCACGACGCCCGCACCGGCGGGGGAGTGGCCGATGCCGAAGATCCCGAAGGCGCTCCCCGAGGGGTCGGGGTTCTCGCCGCGGATCGCCGCCACGCCGCTCGCGATCGGCGCTTCGAGGCCGCCCAGCTCGCCCCTCCCGCTGGCGCGGCGGGACGGGCGCGCGGGCGGCGCCGACGGCGAGTCGGCGGGGCCCGCGGACGTGGTGGCCGAGGCGCTCCGCGTCCGCTCCCAGCGCGCGAGCAGCGCCAGCGCCGCCGCGACCTCCTCTTCGCTCGGCGCGCCGGCCACCCGGAAGCGCAGCGGCTCGGCCCACGCCGCCTCCTCGCCGCGCCCCGCGGCCACCAGCGGCCGCACCGTCCAGCCATAGCTCCCACCCGCCGGCAGGCACTCGGCACGCGACGGCGACCAGCTCGTCGCCGAGCCCTCGACTCGCCGGGTGAAGAGCAGCTCCGGCTCCTCCCCACCGTCCACTCGGAAGACCGCCAGCTCGTACGCCTCAGCCCCCGCCGCCGCGCTCCACGAGTAGGTCGGGCAGGCGCTCGCCGCCTCCACCTCCCGAGCCGCCTCGCCGGGAGAGACCGCCACCACCGCTGCCTGGCTCGCCGCAGCGCGCAGCGCCAGCACCACGACCGGCCACACCCAGCAACCGCTCACCGCCCTCTTCTGTGCTTCTCGCATGTCAGGAAGGAACGCAATCACCGCCCCAACCCGGGCAACCGGTGTGCCCGCAAGGGCTCGAAGCTCCTTGCCTGAGTTGCCGATCGTGGGGGAGACTGCAGCGATGCCTCGCCGACCCGCTCTCCTCCGGCGCACTGCGCTCGCCAGCTCGTTCGCGTTGCTGCTCGCCACCCCGAGCGACGCGACCGAGGTCGAGGTCGGCCTGCTGGCAGGCGCCCAGCAGACCGGCGGCATCGGCACCCGCGAGGGGACGCTCGATCTCGCGGCGGGGCTGCTCTACGGCATCGCGGTGGGCTGGCGAGTGCGGCCGGATGGCATCGTCGAAGTCGCTTGGACCCGCCAGGACTCGGAGGCGAGCGGCGACCTCACCTCCGGTCCCGAACGCTTCGACGTGACGATCGACACCGTCGAGCTCGGCGGGCTCTGGGAGACGCGGCCGGGTCCGTTCCGCCCCTTCCTCGGTCTCTCGCTCGGCGGAACGCGCCTCGCCGGTCCCGATCAGGATTCCGGCGACGGATGGTACTTCTCGGGAGCGATCGCGGGTGGCGTACGCTACTTCTTCAGCGAGCACGCGCTGCTCCGTCTCGAAGCGCGCGGCTCCGGCATCCTGCTCTCCGACGGCGGCGCGCTCGCCTGCTCCTTCCCGCCGGGAGGCTGCTCGCTCGGCGTCACCGGCTCTCTGCTCGGCGCCTTCTCGGCGCGCCTCGCGCTCGCGGCGCGATTCTGAGGTCCGATGGTGCAACTCATCCGCCCGGACCAGGAGCTGCTTGACTCGGCGCGCCCGGAGTGGGGAGGATTCTCTCCGGCCGAAGGTCCTTCGCTCATCGAAAGGGAGAAGCCCATGCCTCGTTTCACCGCCGCCCGTCGCTGCTTCCTGCTGCTCGCGTTCTCGTGGATCGCCGCGCCGCTCGTCGCGGCCGATCTCGGCCAGATGGTCTCCGGCGAGCCTCCCGGGGTGCACCAGACGGAGAAGCTCGCGAAGAAGGCCGAGGCGATGATCGAGGAGGTGGAGAAGGCGCAGCAACAGGTGCGCCAGACCCTGACCTCCTACGACGCGCTGCTGTTCGGCAACGCCACCGACCTGCGCAAGCCCTATCGTGCGCTCGACTCCGAGATCGAGCGTTGCGACAAGCGGCGCGAGGCGGTGCGTCGCCGCGCCGACGCCGCCCGGGCCGAGTCGACCGACTACTTCCGCGCCTGGGCCGGCAGCCTGCCGCTCATCGAGAGCGCGGACCTCCGGGCGCGCAGCGAGGTTCGTCTGCGCGACTCCAAGGCGCGCTTCGACGGCATCATCGCCGCCGGGACGAACGCCGCAGCGGCCTATCAGCCGTTCATCGGCCGGTTGCGCGACCAGTGGAACTATCTCGGCCACGACCTCAACCCTTCGGGCCTCGAGAGCCTGCGCCCCGACGCCCGCAAGCTCGCCGACGAGGGGCAGACGCTGCTCGCCCAGATCGACGAGAGCCTGCGCCAGGCGCGGGAGTACGTCGCCTCGATCCGCTCGCGCCAACCGCCGCCGCCCCCGCCCCCGCCGGCTCCGCCCGCCACCCCCGGCAGCTGAGTCGCCCGGTTTTCGTTCCCGCTGACGTTCTTCTCCAAGAGGAGAACGCCATGCGACGAACGATCTTCGGTACCACCGTGCTGCTCGCCGGCCTCGTGACCTCTCCCGCGCTCGCCGCGGACGCCGCCGGGCCGCCGCTCCGCCAAGGCCTCTGGCGCTTCGAGCGTACGTTCGAGTACGCCGACGGCAGGGCGCCGGGCGAGGCGGTGCGCAGCGAGCAGTGCGTCGATCCCGAGGCGATGGCCGACGAGCAGCTCGCCATGTTCCGCAAGATGGGCTGCGCGGCCGAGCGCAGCCGGGCCGGCGTCACCGAGTGGCGGCTCCGCGTGACCTGCGACCGGCCCGGGCTGCCCAAGGGGACCTCGAGCTCGGCGCTCACGGCGAGTGGCCCCGACGCCTTCGAAGCGCGGATCGTCAACGAAGGCGAGCTCGCCCTGCCGATCGTCCGCGAGCGCCTGGTCGCCAAGCGGCTCGGCGACTGCTGAGGCGGCTGCGTCGAGCGGCGCCCGGATCCGGTCGCCGTCTCCGTTCCTTGGAGGTAGAGGAGAACCTCCATGGATCACCAAACCACCGCCCGTCGATCCCCCGCCCTGCTCGGCGCGCTGCTTCTGCTGCTCGCGGCGCCGCACGAAGTCGGGTCGCAGGAACCTCCACCGCCCGCGTGCGGCGGCCAGTTCGAGGCGGTCGCCGACGCGACGGTGATCCAGACCGACCCGGCCGGCAATTACGGGACGGGTCCGATCGTCGTCTCGGCGAATGCCGGCGGCGAGCAGCGCGGCCTGGTCGCCTTCGCCCTCGGAACCGGTTTCCCGCGCGACGCCACGGTCTACCAGGCGAGGCTCGAGCTGACCCTCTTCGAGCTCGCGGTCGCGCCGGAAACCGCGGCGACGGTCGAGGCCAGCGAGGAGAGTTGGTCCGAGGCGACGGTGACCTGGGACACCCGCCCTCAGCCCCTGCCGGTCGCCACCGCGCTGCCCTTGGATCGCTCACCCGGGCAGGTCGTCGCGGCCGACGTCACGACCCTCTTCCGCCGCTGGCAGCAGGGCGATGCGGCGACCTTCGATCTCGTGCTCGCCATGAGCGAGCCCGGCCAGGCGAGCTTCTTCGAGCACGGCGTCGTCGGTCAGCCGCAGGGTCCGCGCCTGGTGGTGAGCTGCGCGCCCCTGCCCGCGCCGATCCCGCTCGATCCGACGACCGGCGACGTCACGCAACAGGCCGGGATCGACCTGCTGCAGTCGCTTTCGACGACTCCGGTTCAGCTGCGCATCGAGCGCGGCGCAGTCCGTTTCGCGAGCTTCGAGGTGCCGGTGCCGGCCGCGGTCGGCAGCAACCGGGACGCCCAGGCGCAGTGGTTTCTCACCCAGTTCACCGATCTCCTGCGGACGCCTGCGGCCGAGGACCAGTGGCAGCTCGTCCGCCGCGAGCCGGCGCTCGGCGCCGTCGTCTTCCGCCAGCTCCACCGCGGCATCCCGGTCGTGGGCGCCGAGCTCGCCCTCTTCTTCGGCGATGGCAGCGTACGCAAGGCGAGGAGTCTGGGCGGCTCGTACCTGCCCGGGATCGAGGTGCCTCCCGAGCCGCGCCTCGCGGCCGACGAGGCAGAGGCGATCGCGCGAGCGCTGCGCAGTGCTCCGGACGGAACCCTCCCGCGCACCGCGGGCGAGATCAAGCTCGTCTACTTCGACCGCGGGCTCCTCGGCTTCGCGGAGCGCGGGACCTATCTCGCCTGGCAGGTCAACCTGGTCACCGACGCCGGCTTCGAGCGACTCTTCGTCGACGCCAGCAACGGGCTCCTTCGCCATGCCCGCACACTCGAGCGGGAGGCCTTCGATCTCGAGATCCGGACGCACGGCAACGCCGCGACGGCCGACGCCGACTGCTGGGGCACCAATCTGCCGCTGCTCTACACCGAGTCGGGGCCCGCAGTGCCGACTCCCCCGGCCGACGCGACCGCGGCCTTCGGCCACATCTCGACGATTCACAACTACTGGAACACATCCCTCAAGCGGGACTCGTTCGACGGCGCGGGGCGCATGCTGGGCCTGCACGTCGACACCATCCACGTGCCCGGTCCGAACGCCACCTACAGCGGTGCCTGCCGGCTCCTCCACTTCTCGCCGCAGTGGGCGACCCGCGACGTCGTCGGTCACGAGTTCGCCCACGGCGTCGTCGAGTTCACGAGCAATCTCGAGTACCTCTTTCAGTCGGGCGCGCTGAACGAGAGCTTCGCCGACATCTTCGGCCACTTCGTCGATCCCGCAGACTGGCTGGTGGGGGAGGACCTTCCCAACGGGGCGCTGCGCGACATGAGCGATCCGCCGGCCTTCAACGACCCGGACCGCCTCTCCGACTATTACTTCGCCCCCAGCACGACCGACAACGGCGGGGTCCACACCAACAGCGGCATCC
>CAZPZW010000207.1:0-4735 GCA_964591165.1 uncultured Thermoanaerobaculia bacterium
AGACGCGCAGCCAGTCGGCGCGCCAGGAGCCGATGCGCCGCTTGATCGGATCCCGCTCGGTCAATCTCTCCTCGAGCACCGCGCGCACCAGCTCCGCGAGCTCACCGTCGCTCGCGAAACGCAAGGCGACCAGTTGCTCCACCGTGAGCTCGGCGGCGCGCGCCCGCAGCTCGGCAGGCAGCAGGCGCTCGAGCCGGAGCCTCTCCTCGAGGCGGATGATCCGGTCCTGGACCCGCAAGGCGTTCACCCGACCATAGTAGAGCGCCAGGACGGCGGCGCCGGCGAGCGCGAGCAACGTCGCCGCGGCAATCGACGGACGGCGCACCAGCTCGGCGATCGCGCCCAGGAAGGCGAGCGCCGCGAGCACCGCGCCGGCGACATAGAGCGCCGGAAGCCGGCGGACGTGCGTGGCGTAGGACTGGGGAGTTTCGGGTGACGACATGGATTCCTCCGCTTCGAAGGGACGCGCGCTTCTCATTATCTCAGCTCGCCGTCCGCCGCGACTCACCCGCCGTCCGGCTTCTCCGCCTCCATCGAGGCGTCCTCCACGATCCACCAGCGCCCCTGCCGTCGCTCGAAGACGATGAGGGTCGGTCCGCTGCGCGAGACCGGCCCCTCGGGGGTTTCGCGGGTGAGCGTCCAGCGGGCGAGGACGCGGGCACCGTGGACCTCGCCCGGCACCGCGTCGCCGAGCATCGAGACTTCGCCTCCCGCGGTCAGGCGGAGGCGTTCGACTTCGAGCTCCAGCCGCCCCATGGCACGCGCGTCGGGATAGCTCCGGCGGTAGCGCGCCAGCACCTCATCCCTCCCCTCGCGCGTTCCCGAGGGCGAGACGAAGAGCGCCTCGTCGGCGTAGACCGCGGTGAACGCCGCGAGGTCGCCGCGGTTCCAGGCCGCAGTCTGCTCGGCGAGCAGCGTCCGCAGCGCCGCCTCCGCCTCGCTGCGCCGGCGGCCGTCGAGCACCCGGTCCCAGAGCCCGGGTCCGCGCGGTCCGAGGAACCGCGGCGCCTCGGCGAAGACCGGATCGGCGAGCACCTCGTCGGCACCCGCGAAACGGAAGCCCTCGCGTTCGAGCCAGGTGAAGAGGCGGTCCCACTCCGCGGCGCCGATCGCCGTGGCGTGAAGCAGCAGGATCTGCGGCACCTCCCGTGCGAAGAGGCGGTGCGCGGTGCCTCGATGATGGCGCACCGCAAGGTGCAGCGCCTCGTGGTAGCTCTCGACCACGCGTTCGATCGCCCGGGCATCGCCCGCCCGCGTTGCCTCCACGAAAGGCCGCTCGAACGACCAGTCCTGATCGTCGATGGTCACCGGCAGGCTGCGCTGCCCCGAGGTCGCCAGCCAGGCGCGCGCCGCGTCGAGCTTGGCGTCGCTGTCCCCCTCGCGGAGCATCGGGAAGCGGAAGAAGCGCGGCCCGGGACGGCCACGCGCCGCGAGGAAACCGGCCAGCTCGACGCGGGCCGCTTCGACGTCGGCGAGCCAGACCGCGGTCTCCGTCCGGTGGTAGTCGAGATGGCGGTAGGAGTGGTTGCCGAGCTCGTGCCCTGCGGTGAGCCAACGCTCGAGCAGGGCGAGATCGGCGGCGCCCCGGACATTCCCCCAGGTCACCAGACCGACCGCCGGCACCCGGTGCGCGGCGAGCGCCGCCAACATGCCCTGGGTCGCGGCCTCGCGGTCGGCCGGGTCGGCATGCAGCCCGCCGGCGGTCATCGGCAGGTCGTCGATCGAGACCAGGAGCGGCACCCCGTCGTCGCCCGCGACCGCCGGGACAGCGGCCAATAGGGCGATCCACGCGACGACGGCGGCACGGGCGGCGGGCGGGCGGAGCATGCCGCGAAGATACCAACCGCTTCGCTCGCCGCGCAGTCGACCGCCGGGCTCCATCTAGAGCCAGCCGCTCTGCTTGAACTTGCGATAGAGGAAGAGGCAGAGGAGCGCCATGCCGCCGACGACCGCCGGGTAACCCACCTGCGAGTCGAGCTCGGGCATGTGCTTGAAGTTCATGCCGTAGATCCCGGCCACCATGGTCGGCACGGCGATGATCGCCGCCCAGGCCGCGAGCCGCTTCGTCTGGTCGCTCTGCGCGATCGAGAGCAGCGACAGATGCGCCTCGAGCGCCGAGCCGGCCATCTCGCTCAGGCCGTCGAGCATCTCGTGGATCCGTAGCAGGTGATCGTGCACGTCGCGGATGTAGACCCGGATCTCCTCGGGCATGAGCGGCCCCTCCAGACGCTCGAGCCGCTGGCCGATGTCGAGCAACGGATGGACTGCGCGCCTCAGGTGGAGCAGGTCGCGCCGCAGGTCGTAGATGTGCTCGGTCGTCTCGCGCTCGGAGATTCCGTCGAAGACGTCGGTCTCGATGCGCTCGAACTGCTCCTCGAGCTCCTCGAAGATCGGAAAGTACTGGTCGGTCACGAAGTCGAGCAGCGCGTAGAGCACGTAGCCCGTGCCGAGCGCCAGATTCTCCGGCGCGCTCTCGCACCGCGCCCGCAGTTCGACGTGCGACTTGAGCGAGCCGTGGCGCACGGTGACCAGGTAGCGCGGACCGGCGAAGACGTGTGTCTCGCCGAAGGCGAGGCGCTCGCTTCCACCGACGAACTGAGCGGTGCGCAGCACCATGAAGAGAGAGTCGCCGTAGCGCTCGAGCTTGGGACGTTGGTGGGCGCGACGGGCATCCTCGACCGCCAGGTCGTGCAGCCCGAAGGCCGCCTGGACCCGCTCGAGCAAGGCCGCGTCGGGCTCGAACAGCCCGAGCCAGACGAAGGCCTCCGGTTCGGCCAGCATCGCGGGGATCTCCTCGATCTGGAGCGTCGCCACCCGGCGGCCCGAGCGGTACGCCACCGAGTTGATGATCCCCCGTTGCCCCTCTTGCGTCTCGCGCTCGGCCACGGCAGTCCTGTCCTGGTGATCCATGGCGTGGATTCTAGAGAATCGATCCCGAACCGGGCCGCTAGCCTCGGCGGCTCGATCGCCGGATAATCGACGTCATGCCGTCAGCCGTCGAGTACTTCGACGCCTTCGCGGCCGGGATCTACCTCCTCTTCGGGAGCCTCCATCTCGATCTGGGGCTCCGGCGGAACGGCCAGCGCGGGCACCTCTGGCTCGCTGGCGCGAGCTTCTCGGCGCTCGCCGTCGACCTCACCGGGATGCTGCTCCGCTGGCGGGGCGTGCCGCCGGACCGGGTCGTTACGGGGATCAACTTCGTCGCCGTGGCCCTGGCGACGACCTGCCTCTTCGAGCTCGTCGCGACGTTCGGCCGCCGCCCCGTCGGGCGAGTGGCCCGTGCCTGCGAAGCGCTCGCCGTCCTCGCCGCGGCGCTCGCCGGCTTCGCCTGGCTGCCCGCCGCCGAGCCGGTCCTGTTCGGCACGGTCTTCGTGCTGCTCGGCTGGGCGATGGCGCGCGCCGTGCGCGCCGTACGCGAGGGGGACCGCGACGTCCGTTTCGTGGCCGGCGGTTTCGCCGTCCTGATGGTCTGCCTGCTGCTCGACGTCCTGATGCAGCTCCGGCTGCTGCCGGTCTACCAGGGGCTGCCCGCCATCGGGTTCATCGTCCTGTTCCTCGCCTCGGCGAAGTCGCTCGCCGACCAGGGGGAACGGGAGCGCCGCGAGCTCGACGGGCTGCGCCGCGACCTCGAGCGACGCGTCGAGGAGCGCACCGTCGCCCTGCAGGAGGCCAACCGCCAGCTCGCCGAGATGTCGCGCACCGACGCGCTCACCGGGCTGCCCAACCGCCGCGGCTTCCTCGAAGCGTGCGCCGCCGAGCTCGAGCGCAGCCGCCGGTCGGGCCGTCCTTTCGCGATCGTGCTCGCCGACGTCGACCGCTTCAAGCGGGTGAACGACACCCTCGGGCACGCGGCGGGCGACGCTGCGCTGAGTGGCATCGCCCACGGCATCCGCGGCGCGCTCCGCGCCCAGGACCTGGTGGCGCGCTGGGGCGGCGAGGAGTTCATCCTCCTGCTCCCCGAGACCGACGCGGCGGGGGCGACGCAGGTGGCCGAGATGGTGCGCGCCGCGATCGCCGCCAGCCCCTTCGAGCTCGCAGGGAGCACGCTCCTGCTCACCGCCTCGTTCGGGGTCGCCGAGCACCGCGACCCGACCCGTCTCGAGCCGACGATCGCCGCCGCCGACCGCGCGCTCTATCGCGCCAAGGAATCCGGGCGCAACCGCGTCGCCTCCGCATGAGCCGCTCCGCACCGCGTTCGGCCACGGAGATCCTGAGCTCGGTTGCAGCGGGCGACCAGCAGGCCGCCCGCGAGCTGCTGCCCCTGGTCTACGACGAGCTGCGGCGGCTCGCCCGAGCCCGCATGGCGCGCGAGCGCGGTGCCCTGACGCTCACCCCCACCGCGCTCGTCCACGAGGCCTATCTGCGGCTGGTCGGTCACGACGATCCGCCGTGGGCGAACCGGGCGCACTTCTTCGCTGCCGCCGCCGAGGCCATGCGCCGCATCCTGATCGAGCGCGCGCGCCGGGTCGCTCGCGAGAAGCACGGCGGCGGGCAGGTCCGGGTGACGCTCGACGAGGGCATCGCGGGCGAGTCGCCCCAGGCCGACGATCTCCTCGCCCTCCACGAGGCGCTCTCGCGGCTCGAGGCCCAGGATCCGGAGATGGCGGTGGTGGTCAAGCTCCACCAGTTCGCCGGGCTCTCGCTTCCCGAGACCGCCGCGGCGCTCGACACCTCGGAGCGCACCGTCTCGCGCCGCTGGACCGCGGCGCGCGCCTGGCTCCGCCGCGAGCTGGCG
>CAZPZW010000208.1:0-4648 GCA_964591165.1 uncultured Thermoanaerobaculia bacterium
GGGAGATCCGACTGGCCGGGCGGAACGAGGGCTACCGAGAAACCGCGATTCCCGATGCGGCGAGATCGGAGCGGACGCGAGGGAACGCTGGCTACCGAGAGACTTCCGACCTGAAGACTACGCGCGAGCCTTCGGAAACAGCCGGAAGAAGTTCTCGCTGGTGAGCACCGCGGTCTCCGCGAGGGTCAGGCCGAGCTCGCGCGCCAGCCGCTCGGCGACCTCGACGACGTAGCCCGGCTCGTTCGGCTTCCCGCGGTGCGGCACCGGCGCGAGATAGGGCGAGTCGGTCTCGACCAGCAGCCGCTGGCGCGGCAGCTCGGGCAGAACCTCGCGTACGTTGTCCGCCTTGGGGAAGGTGATCATCCCGGAGAAGCCGAACCAGGCCGCGAGCGGTAGCGCCCGGCGCGCCATCGCCAGCCCCCCGGCGAAAGAGTGCAGGTCGATCGCCAAGCCGCGGTAAGCGGGGTCCGAGAGCACGCCGAGCATCGCTTCGTTGGACTCCCGGTTGTGCACCACGACCGGCAACCCGGCATCGAGCGCGACCTCGATCTGCGCCCGGAACGTGCGCTCCTGCACCTCGCGCGGCGCGTGATCGTAGAAGAAGTCGAGTCCGCACTCCCCCACCGCCACCACCTTGGGATAGGCGAGCAACTCGCGGAGCCGCGCCGCGTCGCTCGCCTCCCAGCGCGACGCCTCGTGCGGATGGACGCCGAGGGCGCACCAGACGCCCGGCTCGGCGTCGCAGAAAGCGAGCAGATCGTCCGCCTGCGCGAGCTCGGTCGCCGGCACCAGCACACCGCCGACACCGCGTTCCCGCGCCCGGTCGAGCGCCGCCCGGCGCGCCGCCGGATCGAGATACTGCAGATGGGCGTGCGAGTCGACGAGGACGGGGCGCGCGCTCACTTCACGCGCGTGCCGTTGGCCACGCCGTCGGCGTGCGGCCGGAGCAGGATCGGCCGTCCTTCGCCGTCGGTCGCGGCGAGCACCATCCCCTGCGACTCGATCCCCATGAGCTTCGCCGGCTGCAGGTTCGCCACCACCACCACCTGGCGATCGACCAGATCCTCCGGCGCGTAGGCCTTGCCGATCCCGGCGACCAGCTGGCGGAGCGACTCCTCGCCGAGGTCGACCTGCAGGCGGATCAGCTTCTCCGACTTGGGTACCCGTTCGGCGAACTTGACGGTGCCGACCTTGAGCTCGACGCTCCCGAACTGCTCGATGTCGATCATCGCGACTCCCGAAGCCGCCGGCCGGGCCGGACGGGCCGGCGCCTGCGCGGCGAGGAATTCCTTCTTGTCGATGCGCGGAAAGAGCGGCGCTAGCTCGGGAAGCGGCGCCGAGAGCGGCGTTCCGCCCCAGGCGAGCGCGCCGAGATCGGCCGGCGGCGCGGCGGTGCCGACCGCCGCCAGCACCCGCGCCGCGGTTTCGGGCATCACCGGCAGAAGGCCGGTCGAGACGATGCGCACGGCCTCGAGCCCGTTCCAGAGCACGCGCGATAGCCGCTCGCTCGCCCCTTCGCTCTTGATCAGCTTCCAGGGCTCGCGGGTGGTCAGGTACTGGTTGGCTTCCGCGAGCAGCCGCCAGAGCGCGCGCAATGCGTCCTGGAATGCGAGGCGGTCCATCGCCTGGCGGTACTCCGCCGCGACCTCCCCCGCCACCGCGATCAGCGGATTGTCGTCGCATGCGGTCGGCGGCGTCTTGCCGCCGAAGGCCTGGCGCGAGAGGGTCACCACCCGGCTCGCGGTGTTGCCCAGATCGTTCGCCAGGTCGCTGTTGAAGCGATCGACGAACGCTTCGTCGGAGAACCCCGCGTCCTGGCCGAAGACCATCTCGCGCAACAGGAAGTAGCGCAGCACGTCGGGTCCGAAGCGCGCCACCAGCTCGTCGGGCCGCACCACGTTGCCGACCGACTTCGACATCTTCTTCGCGTCCCGTAGCCACCAGCCGTGCGCCCAGATGGTGGTCGGCAGCGGCAGGCCGGCCGACATCAGGAAAGCCGGCCAGTAGACGCAGTGGTGGCGGATGATGTCCTTGCCGATGAGATGGAGTCGGGTCTGGCTTCCCCCACCCGCCCAAAAGGCTCGGTAAAGGGACGATGAATCGTCATTCGTGGCGCCTTCGGCGGCAATGGTCGTGGCCGAGCGAGCTCCCGGGCCGGCGGCGATCTCGTCGGCAGCCGGCTCGCCGGTTCCCGAAGGGTGACCACCGCCGAAGCCGAGCGCGGAGATGTAGTTGGTCAGCGCGTCGAGCCAGACGTAGACGGTGTGGCCGGGATAGCCCGGGAAGGGGATCCCCCAGGTGAGCTCGGTGCGGCTGACCGAGAGGTCGCGCAGCCCCGACTCGACGAAAGCGCGGACCTCGTTGCGCCGGGTCTCCGGCTCGATGCAGCCCGGGTTGGCGTCGATCCAGTCGAGCAGCGGCTGCTGGTACTTGGCCAGGCGAAAGAAGACGTTCTCCTCCGACTGCCACTCGGTCGGCCGCTCGTGGGTCGGGCAGCGCCGCTCGGAGAGCAGCTCCTTCTCGGTGTAGAAGGTCTCGCAGGAAGGGCAGTACCACCCCTCGTGCTTGGCGACGTAGAGGTCCCCCGCCGCGTCGATCCGCCGGATCAGCTCCTCCACCCCCCGGCGGTGGCGGGGCTCGGTCGTCCGCACGAAGTCGTCGTGCGTCATCCCGAAGAGCTTCCAGAGCTCGTGATAGCGCGCCACCACCCGGTCGGCCAGCGCCTGCGGCGGGATCCCCTCCTTGGCGGCGGCGCGCTCGATGTTCTGGCCATGCTCGTCGGTGCCGGTGAGGAAACGGACCTCGTCCCCCGCCAGTCGGCGGTAGCGCGCCAGCGTGTCGGCCACCACGGTGGTGTAGATGTGGCCGATGTGCGGCAGGTCGTTGACGTAGTAGATCGGCGTGGTGAGGTAGAAGGTCGACATCCGCTCCTCGCGCTCGGCGCGCGCGGCAGTCTATCAGCCGGCGGCGCCGGCGCCGGGCGCCGCGGAGGGCGCGAGCTCCGCCGCGGCGTAGCGGTAACGCTCGCCGCAGAAGGCGCACTCCGCCTCGACCCGGCCGACCTCGTCGCGGATCGCTGCGAGGTCGTCGCTCGGCAGCAGGACGAGGTGCTCGCGCAGCCGTTCCCGGCTGCAGGTGCAGCGGAAGCGGACGCCGCGCCGGTCGATCAGCCTGGGCGCGAGCCCGGCGAGCACCCGGTCGCGCAGCCCTTCGAGCCCGCCGCGATCGAGGTCGCGGCTCACCCCGCCGAGCTCGCCCAGGTTCCGTTCGAGCCGCGCCACGGCGCTCTCGGAGGCGCCGGGCAGCACTTCGACGATCATGCCTCCCGCGGCGCGGATCCCCTCCGGGCCGGCGAGGACTCCGACCATCACCGCCGACTGGGTCTGCTCGCTCTGCTCGAGGAAGTGGGCGAGGTCGAGGCCGATCTCACCGGTCTGCAGGGCCACCTGGCTCTCGTAAGTGTTACCGTCGGCGAGCTCGCGTCGCACCTTGAGCGTGCCCGAACCGATCGCCGTGCCCACTTTGAGCTTGCCATCCGCGCTCGGCGAGAGTTCGACCCGGGGATTGTCCACCAAGCCACGCACGTTGCCATCCGGGTCGGCCTCCGCGATCACCCTGCCGAGCGGCCCGTCGCCGGTGACCGTCAGGGTCAGCCGGCGCGACGCCTTGATGGTCAGGCGGTGCAGCAGAACGGCACCGGCGAGGGCGCGGCCGAGCGCCGCCGCGGCCACCGGCGAGAGGTCGTGCCGCCGGCGCGCTTCCTCCACGGCACCGGCGAGATCCGCCACCGCCCAGCGCAGGCTCACCTCACCCGCAACGCCATACTCGAGCCGCCCCTCGCCGAAGGCCGGGCCGGCCAAAGACTCGCTCATCCGCCGCGCCGCTCCGCGAGCGCCGCGGCGAGCGCGGCCTGGTAGACCTCCCGCCAGGTGACGCCGGCCGCGGCGGCCAACCGGCGGCAGTCTTCGTACTCCGGGGCCTCGGCGACCGGCCGGCCGAGGAAGCTCGCCCGCTTCACCTGCACCTCGCCGAACCGCGTCGCGACCGGCACGATCTCGCGCGCCGCTTCGAAGCGCCCCGCTGGGGAGAAGCGGCAGCCGAGCGACCCGCTCTCGGCGAGCAGCATCCCGGCCAGGCGCTCGAGGTCGGCCCGCCGGCAAAGCAGGGAGATCAGGCTCCCCGGACGCCCCTTCTTCATCTGCACCGGGGTGAGGTAGGCGTCGAGCGCGCCCTCTTCGAGCAGCCGCGCCACGGCATGGCCCAACCCTTCGCCCGACAGATCGTCCACCTCGCATTCGACGACCATGACCTCGGCCGGCGACTCCCTGCCGGCCGGGCGGCCGGCAAAGAGCCGCACCGCGTTCGCCCGCCCGGCGATCTCCTTGCGCCCCAGGCCGACGCCCACCCCCTCGACGACCAGCGGGGGGAGCTCGCAGAACTCGTCGACCAGCTCGGCGAGCAGCACCGCGCCCGTCGGGGTGAGCAGCTCGCCGCCCGGCGCCGAGCGCACCGGGATGCCGCGCACCAGCTCGGCCACCGCCGGCGGCGGCACCGGCATCTCGCCGTGCGCCCCATGGACCGTGCCGCTGCCGAGCGCCACGGTGCCGCAGGTGATCCGCCGCGGCGCGAGCCACTCGATCGCCGCCGC
>CAZPZW010000209.1:0-4595 GCA_964591165.1 uncultured Thermoanaerobaculia bacterium
GATCAGGGCTGCGACGGCGAGATCTCGATCGGGTCGTCGTCGACGATGCCGATCAGGGCGACCGCGCCGGCCGTCGTGCCGATCGGCCACCAGGCGATGATGCAGGCGCGGCAGTTGCCGTCGGCGCGCAGGACGTTCAGCGTGTCCTGGCGGGTCACGATGCCGGTGCACTCCCAGTGGAAGACCTCGTCCTCCTTCTGCCAGGCCGCGGTCTCGCCGATGGTCAGGTTCTGGGCGAAGCCCTGCTGCTGCGGCGTCAGGTTGACCCGGCAGTCGCTCGTCACCGGAGCCGACTTCATCTCGGAGCGGGCGATCTGTTTGCCGTAGCCGTCGTAGAGCGCCACGAAGTACTCGCCCGGCTCGGTCTTCTGGTCGGTCAGCCACTTCTGGAAGGTCGGGTTGTCGAGCGAGGTCATCCAGCTGCGCGTCTCGGCCTTGCCGGCGGCGGCCTTCTCTTTGATGGTGTCGTCGTCGAGGTCGCCGTTGGGGTTGCGGCCGGTCGAGCCCTCCTTGGCGCGCCACCACTCGGCCCAGGGGTGCCCGGTCTGCTGGATCGTCTTGCCCTCGTAGCTTCCGCTCTTCAGCTTCTGCTCTTTGAAGTCGCTGTCGGTGGGGATCGGGAAGGTGGCCCAGTAGCCACCGCCGCCAGCGGGTTCCATCTCGACGTAGTAGAAATCCTCGACCTCGACGTTGAAGCGGCGGAAGTAGAGGCGGGCGGTCGAACCCGGAACTTCCGGGGTGATGGTCGCGGTCAGGACGCCATTGCTCTTCTGCGGCAGACAGGGCAGCGGACCCAGCGTGATCGTCGGCTGCTGCGCCACGGCGACACCCGCGGCGACCGACAGAAGGACCCCGAGTCCGACAGCTCTCGATGCGCTCATAGACACGATCTCCTCGAATACTCCCGCGCATCGTAGGCGATACCGGCCCCCGAGGTCAAGGAACGGCCCCGCGGATCTTCTGCAAGTAGCTCTCGACAAAGGGGGTTCGCTGCAGCTTCTCGAGCCCGGAGCCGGCGATCTCGGCGGCGGCGGAGCGCTCCCCCGCCTCGTAGAGGCAGACTGCCATGTAGAAGCGGAGGGTCGGGTCCGCCGGCCCCTGCGGCGCCGCGCGGCGGAAGGAGTTGGCGCCTACCCGCCACTGCCCGCCGCGATAGGCGATCTCGCCGATGAGCAGCGCGAGCTGGGCATTCTCCGGGTGACGATCCGACACCGCGCGCAGGGCGTCGAGCCCCCGCAGCAGCTCCTCGCGCTTCTGCGCCGAGCGCAGGAGCTCGCGCCCGTCGCGGAGCGCCTTCTCCTCTTCCGCCGAGGGCTTGCTCGGCTCGCGGGCAGCGCTCTCGCGAGGGGGCGAGGTGGTTTTCGGTGAAGGGGTGGCCGGCGGGGCCGCAGTGGCTTCGGGCTTGCCTTTCGCCGGGCTCGGCGTCTTGGCGGCGGGCGGCTTCGCTGCCGGGGCTGCCGGCTTGCCTCCCTCGCGTGCCTGCGCAGTCTGGCTCGCGGTCGCCTCCGGCTTTTCTGCCTTTTCCTTAGGTGAGAGCTTTTCCTGCAGCTTCTTGATCTCCGGCGCGCCAGCGACCTTGGGGTCGAGGGTCGCCGCGAAGGCACGCCCCTCGTCGAGCGACTTGGTCTCGAGGTGGCAGCCGAGCCGCGCCTCGGCGAGCTCGGCGTTCTGCTGGGTCGCCGCGCAGGCGGCGAGCGGCGGCAGCGCTTCGGCGCAGCGCTCGAGGCGCGCCAGCGCGAGGCCGGTGAGGCAGCCGGCGCGGCCCGCCTCGGCCTCTCCCGGCACGCCCTTCAGCCGCTCGAGCGCTTCGGACCAGCGCTCCCGGCCGACTTCGTCCTCCGCCAGCATCACCTTCCAGCGCGGATTGCCCGGCTCCGCCGTGGCGCGCCGTTCGAGCTCCTTCTGTCGTTCGCGCGGCGGGAGCTTGGCCAGGCTCTCCTCGGCGCGCCGGGCGAGGAGCGGGGCGAAGCTGGGCACGGTGCGGAGGACCTCCGGCTCGATCCACTCGAGCGCCCGCTCTTCGAAGGCCCGCCGCTCTTCGGCGAGGAGCGCGGCCTGCGAGTAGGCCTGGAAGCGCTCTTCGATCCCCACGATACGGTCGAAGGTCTCGCCGAACGCTTCCCGGTCCTTCAGCTCACCCTGCGCGAGCGCCAGACGCACCAGGCACTCGCCGAGAAGCGGCGGATGGTCGAGCAGGCCGAAGCAGGCGACGCGGAGCTCTTTCGCCGCGGCGGCGGGGTTGCCGCGCGCGAGCGAGGTCTTCCCCTCGCGCAGCAGGCCGAGGTAGAACGGGTCGGCGGCGGCCTGCGCCCCGGCGAGGGTGGCGCCGGCGAGCGCCAGGAGAGCGCACGCCCCGAGGCATGCGGCGACCGCGCGCCTGCGGCTCATCGGCCGGCCTCGGCGCGTTGCGCTCGCAGGTCGGGCAGCGGGCGGTCCTCCAGCACGGCGCGCGGATGATCGACCGTCAGCGCCTGCGCGAGAGCGCTCCCCAGCTCCCGCTCGATCGCCCGGCGGGCGCGGGTGAGGCCGGGGGGGCGCCAGTCCGGGCGATGCGCGTCGCTCGCCACGAAGTGCGCCCAACCCGCCTCCAGCAGCTCCCAGGCGCGCTCGCGCGGCCCGCGGCCGAACTCGCCGGTGACGCTCATGGCGGTGACCTGCAAGAGGCCGCCCGCCTCCACCAGGCGCGGCAGGAGCTCGCCCTCGTCGTCCCAGAGGAAGGGGATCACTTCGGGGTGGGCGTAGATCGGGCGCCAGCCTTCGGCGAGCAGCTCGCGGGTGAGCTCGACCGGCTCCGGCCCGACGCCGAAGGGATCGAGCTCGAGCAGGAGATAGCGCGAACCGGCGAGCGGGAGGATCCCCGCCCGGCCGGGCTTCGCGAGATCGGCCAACAGGTCGGAGTCGACCCGCACCTCGGCGCCGAGCGCCAATCGGAGCGCCAATCGGCTGTCACCTTGGACACCTCGGAGCCGCTCCTCGACCGCGGCCAGCCGCTCTTCGAGGCGTCGCACATCCGCGGTCTCCCACTCGTCGCGCCGCTGGTGGGGCGTCGCGATCAGCGCCTCGCAGCCGTCGGTGGCAGCGAGCTGCGCCATCGTGACCGCCTGGGCGAGATCCAGCGCCCCGTCGTCGACCTCGGGCAGCAGGTGGAGATGCAGGTCGATCACAGCGCGGCCACCCCGTCCTTGCCGGGCGGCGGCGCTTCGGCCGCGGCGCCGTAGGCCTCGTAGGCCCCGGCGTAGCCGCTGCGGTAGCGCCCCTCGACGCCGTGGTGCCGGTTGAGCACCGCGCCGAGGAGCCTGACCTCGGCCTGCACCAGCCGGTCGCGGCAGCTCTTGGCGTCGCGCCGCTGGACATGCCCGGCGCGCAGGCACAAGACCACGCCGTCCGCCTGCGCGCCGACCAGGATGCCGTCGGTCACCGCGAGTGTCGGCGCCGTGTCGATGATCGTGAAGTCGAACTGGGCGCGCACGAACTTGAGGAAGTCGGCCATGCGCTCCGAGGCGAGGAGCTCCGACGGGTTGGGCGGAATCGGGCCGGAGGGGGTCAAGTAGAGGTTCGGGATGTCGGAGCGGAAGACGATCTTGCCGGTCTCCGCGCCGCCGGTGAGGTAGCTCACCAGCCCCAGCTTGTTGCTCGACTGGAAGACCTCGTGCTGGCGGGGCTTGCGCAGGTCGCCGTCGACCAACAGCACCTGCTTGCCGAGCTGCGCCATGACCACCGCCAGGTTGGCGGCGGTCGAAGTCTTGCCCTCCGACGGCACCGCCGAGGTGACCACCACCACTTTGAGCTCGCGGGCCGAGGAGAGCATCAGCGCGGTGCGCAGCGCCCGGTAGGCCTCGGCCACCGCGAGGCGGGGCCGCAGATGCGGCAGGAGCTCGATCCGCACGTCGTCCTCGGCGCTCTCCTTGCGCCGCACGCGCGCGCTCTTCCCGCTCCCACCTCGGCCGGCAGCGGAGGAGGAGGACGCGGCGCTCGCCTTGCGCTTCGCGCCATAGCCGTAGCCGTAGCCATAGCCGTAGCGGCCCAGGAGGCCCCCCTTGAGGTCCCCCGAAATATCCGGGACCGTGGCCAGCACCGGGATGCCGAGGATCCGCTCGATGTCCTCGGTGGTCTTCAAGGTGCGATCCATGTAGTGCAGCAGGAAGACCAGCCCGACGCCCGCCAGGAGCCCGAGGCCGAGCCCCAGCGTGACGCTGCGGCGCAACGAGGGGCGGAACGGACCGCCGGGGACGAGCGCCCGGTCGACGATGCGCACGTTCGACTCGCCGGTGGCCTGCAGGCGCGAGGAGACGTCGGTCTCCGACTGCTTCCTCACCAGCTCGTCGAGCAGCGCCCGCCGGGTCGAGATCTCGACTTGCAGGTTGTTGTACTCGACCGCCGCCGAGTTGAGCTGGCGGTTCTCGGCCTTGGTCTGGTTGAGCTCGGAGGCGAGCGCCTGCTCGCGCCGCAGCGCCGTCTGGTACTCGGCGCGCGCGCCGTCGCGCGCCTTGCCGAGCGCCTCGGCGGCGACCACCTTCAGGTTGCGCTGCGCCTGGTCGATCTTCGCCTTGAGCTCGACCATCGCCGGCCACTCCGGCTTGTAGATGTTGAGCTTG
>CAZPZW010000210.1:0-2834 GCA_964591165.1 uncultured Thermoanaerobaculia bacterium
TGGCGCGCGACCGCTTGGCCGCGATCTTCTGGCCCGATCTCGAGCCGGAGGGGGCACGGCGCAACCTCCGCCAGGCGATCTACGGCCTGCGCTCGGCGCTCGGGCGGGCGGAGGTCTGCCTGCTCGCGGATGCTACGGAGCTCCGCCTCGATCTCGAGCGGGTCGAAGTCGATGTCCTGCGGTTCGAAGCGTTCGCACGCCAGGGTCTCGAAGGGCGCGGGCCGGCTTCGGTCGCGGCGCTCGATCGGGCGCTCGGGCTCTACCGCGGTGAGCTCCTGTCGGGCCTCGCGGTGCGGGAGTCGGAACCCTACGAGGAGTGGCGGGCGCGGGAGCGCGAGCGACTACGCGAGCTCGCGATGGAGTCGGCGCGCGAGGCGCTCCGGCGCTCGGAGGGGGACGGTCTGCACGAGACGGCGCTCCGCTTCGCGCGCCGGCTGGGGGAGCTCGAGCCGCTCTCGGAAGAGGCCTGCCGGTCGCGCATGCGCCTGCTCGCCCGCCTCGGCCGGCGCGCCCAGGCGCTCGCCGAGTTCGTCGAGTTCGGGGCGCTGCTCGAGCGCGAGCTCGGTGTCGAAGCGGGCGCGGAGACGCGCGCGCTCCAAGAGGCGATCCTCGCCGACGACGAGCTGCCGCCTCCGGAAGCGGAGGCGGCCGGGCCCACCGGCCCGGTCGTCCCGCTGGTCGGGCGCGACAAGGCCTGGCGAGAGCTCGCCGCGGTCTGGGGCGAAGTCCGTGGCGGGGAGCCGCGCGTGACGCTGGTGGTCGGGGGGCGCGGCACCGGCAAGAGCCGGTTGATCCGCAGCTTCGTGCGCGATGCGCTCGGGGAGTCGGGTGGGGCCGTGCTGCTCGCGCGCTGTGCGGCGGGGGAGAGCTCCTCCCTCCGGGCGGCGCTCGCCGACGCGGTGGCGAGCCTGCCCCTCGAGGTCACCGAGCGGACCCGGCCCGAGCTCGTGGCGGCGGTCGCCGGGGCGGTCGCCGCCCTGCCGGAGGTGGCCGAGCGGCGCCGCGATCTGACGGCGCTCGCCGCGACGGCGCCCCCGTCCACCTCGGCTGCACGCTCCCCGCAGCGGGCTCTCGCCGCGCTCTTGGTGCAGCTCACCAAGCCGCCGCGGGGAGGCGTTCCGGGTCGCGGTGCGCCGGCCATCCTCTTCGTCGACGACCTCGAGCAGTCCCCGGCGGTGCTCGAAGGGCTGATCGAGATCCGCCACGCGGTCGGCAAGGCGCCGGTCTGGGTCGTCGCCGCGGCGCGCTCGGACGATCTCGGCGCGCCCGCCGTCGCCGCGCTCCGCTCGGCGGTCGAGCCGGCGGGCGGCGACTTCCTCGAGCTCGGTTGGCTGCAGCGCGAAGATCTGCTGACCGCGGCGCGTGCCCTGGTCGGCGAGCGCGGCGCGGAGGAGCTCGCGACGGCGCTCTTCGCCGCTTCGGCGGGGCTGCCGCTGGCGCTCGCCGAGGCGGTGAACCTGCTCGCCGACGAAGGGTTGCTGCGGCGCGGCGAGCGGGGCCGCTGGCTGATCGCCGATCTCGAGGGGCTCGCCAAGGCCCTGCCGGTCGGCCTCGAGCCGCTGGTCCAGCGGCGCATGGCCGGGCTGCCGAAGACCAGCCGCCGCATGCTCGGCCTCGCGGCGGTGGCCGGCGAGCGCTTCGACACCGCGACCCTCCTCGAAGTCGACCGCGAGCATCCGGCGGTGCTCGAGGCGGCGCTGCAGATCCTGGTCGAGCGCTGGATGGTGCGCCCCCTGCTGCGCAGTTGGGCGGCGCACCGGCGCGATCGCGACATGGCCATCTGGAACGCGGGCGCGCGCCACGGGCCCTTCGAGTTCGCGCAGAGCGTGGTGCGCGATCTCCTCTACGCCGCGGTCGATCCCGCTCGCCGGCGGGTGCTCCATGCGGCGATCGCGCGGGCGATCGCGAGCCAGGGGGACGAAGCCCGGCTGGACGAGCTCGCGCTGCACTGGCGCCTGGCGGGGGAGCTGGCGCCGGCGGTCGAGTGCCTCGCGGCCGCGGCGGAGCGCCTGCAGCGCTTCGGCGATCTGGCGGGCGCCGAGGCACGGCTCTCGGACGCGCGCCTGCTCCTCGACCTCCTGCGGCGCGCCCAAGGGACCGA
Source organism: uncultured Thermoanaerobaculia bacterium (assembly GCA_964591165.1). Lineage (GTDB taxonomy): Bacteria > Acidobacteriota > Thermoanaerobaculia > Multivoradales > JAGPDF01 > JAGPDF01. The sequence goes on from CAZPZW010000210.1 coordinate 2,102, forward strand.
TCCAGGGGAGGCCACCCGCCTCGCGCAGCGGCTCGCCAAACAGCCTGCGGCGGCGGGCGAGAAGCCGCGGGCGAAGCGTCGGGTCCCCGAGCGGGCCGAGGGTTAGAATCGCCGCATGATCCCGGTCGCGCGCAGTGTCGCGATGGCGAGAATCCGCGCCGCGCTCGAGGCCCGGCCCGGGGTGCTCGAGGCCTACCTCTTCGGCTCGCTCGCGCGGGGCGAGGCAGGGGCGACGAGCGATGTCGACGTGGCGGTCTATCTCGACGACGCCCTGACCTCCGTCGAGCGGGGGCTCCTGGTCCTGGAGCTCACCGCGGAGCTCATGGGGCGGCTGGGCACGAACGACGTCGATCTCGTCGCGCTCAACGCGGCCCCACCTCTTCTCTACTACCGGGTGCTACGCGACGGGGAGCGTCTGTTCGAGCGCGACGCCCGGGCGACGACGGGCCGGGAGGGCCGGGCCCTGTCGCGCTACTGCGATTGGGTGCCGCAGCTCGCGAGGATCGACGCGGCGCACCGCCGTCGGATCGCGGCCGGGGAATTCGGTCGATGAGCCCGGGCGGCATCGACGCCCTGATCGTGCGGCGGCATTTGCTTGCGCTCGATCGCGCTCTCGCGGCGCTCGAGAGGCACCGCGACCTCACGGCGGCCGATCTGGCGGCAGACCAGGACACTCTCTGGATCGTCGAGCATGGCCTGCAGCTCTGCGCGCAGAACGCGCTCGACATCGCCA
>CAZPZW010000210.1:2934-4507 GCA_964591165.1 uncultured Thermoanaerobaculia bacterium
TCCTCTCCATCTGCGACTGGCTGCCGCCCGACTTCGGGGCGGTGGGGCAGTACGCGCTCGCTTGGGCGCGCGGCGAGGCGGCGCGCGGGCGGCGGGTCACGCTGGTCGGCCTCTCGTCCTCGGCGAGCTCGGTAGAAGAGGAGCGGCACGGCGACGGCACGCTGACCGTGGTGCGCGTCCGGGCGCCGCACTACGACCGGGCGAACTTCCGCCGCCGGCTGCTCTGGACGGTGCGCACCAACAGCCGGCTGCTCGCCGCGGCATGGCGGCACGCGCGGCAGGCCGGCGAGATCCTCTTCACCGGCAGCCCGCCCTTCTTCCTGCACTGGATCGTGCCGGCGAATCTGCTGCTCCGCCGCAAGCTGGCCTATCGCATCACCGACTTCCATCCCGAGTGCCTGATCGCCGAGCTCGGGCGGGCGCCCTGGTGGCTCGCGGCCTTCCGCCGGCTGACCGTCGCGCTGCGCCGCCGGGTGCACCGCTTCGAGGTGCTGGGCGAGGACCAGCGGCGCCGCCTGCTCGAGATCGGCATTCCCGCCGAGCGGATCGAGCTGCGGCGCGACGAGTCGCCGGTCGCGATCGACGCCGCGACGCGCCCGCTCGCGCGCCCGAGCGAACTGGCGGGGAAGGTCGCGCTGCTCTACTCGGGGAACTTCGGCGTGGCGCACGACGACGCGACGCTGCTCGGCGGGTACGAGAGCCACCATCGAAAGGGAAGCGGCCGGGTCGTCCTCTGGCTCAACGCCACCGGCGCCAAGGCCGACCGCGTGGAGGAGGAGCTGCGTCGGCGCCGCCTGCCTTTCCATCGCTCGCGTCCAGTGCCCCTCGACGAGCTGGCGCGGCTGCTGGTGACCCCCGACGCCCACCTCATCACCCTGCGCGACGAGTTCGTGGGCTACGTGCTGCCGTCGAAGGTCTACGGCTGCATCGCTTCGGGCAAGCCGGTGCTCTTCGTCGGCAGCGCGGCGAGCGACGTGCACCGGCTCTGCGCGGAGCGGATGGCGCCGGGGTGCTATCGCCGGATCGACGTCGGGGACGCGGCGGGCGTGGCGGCGGCGCTGGAGGAGATCGCGGGAGGCTGACGGCGAGTCGAACGGCTGTCGCGCCGGCGTATCGGCTTTTCGGTAGCCTTGGTTCCCCCCGGCCGGTCGGATCTCCCCGCGCCGCGACCGGCTGTTGCATTCGTGGCTGCTCGGTAGCCCTCGTTCCCCCTGGCCGGTCGGATCTCCCCGCGCCGCGACCGGCGGGCGCTCTTCGTAAGCCAACAAGAGGCGCCCGCCTCCGGCTTCGGCCTCGCCGACCGTTTACGTACGCCGTGGCTTACCTGTGCTCGGCCTCAGAGGCCGCTCTGCAGGGAGATCCGACCGACCGTGCCCCCACCCCTGGAAGCCGGTTCTCCCCCACCCGCGGCTTCACTCTGGGGGAGAGGCCGGCCGGGGAAAGCGGAGGAGACGCGACGCGCCTCGCAAAGCGTTGCGAGCCGGAGCGCGACGGAGCTTTCACCGGACGGCCGTGGGCGGGGGAACGAGGGCTATCGGGGAGAAGGGGACAGGCACGCCATACAACTAGAGCC
>CAZPZW010000211.1:0-4465 GCA_964591165.1 uncultured Thermoanaerobaculia bacterium
CGCGCCGTTGGAGCTGGTCGGCACACCCGAGAAGGTCAGGAGGTGGGTGTGCGCGTCCTGCGAGGCGGTGAAGAAGGTCGCGTTCGGTGTCGCCGTCAGCGGGTAGATGCCGGAGCCTTCGTTGTCGACGCCGTTCGTCCAGTTGAAGGCGAGCACCGGAGAGCCGAACTGGTCCCAGCTCGTCCATTGGACGTCCGAGCCGGAGTACAGGATCGAGCTCCAGGCATGGCTGTGATGCCCGTTCGCGGCGCTGGTGACGGAAGTCGAGAAGGTGTGGCTGTGGACCCGCGCCTCGAGATTGGCGAGGGCGGTGCCCTGCGTTCCGCCGAGAGTGCCTCCGGCGGGCAGGCCGACGAAGGTCCGCCCGCGCGCCGCCGTGAGCTCCGTCCAGCCGGCGGGGCAGGCCGCGAGATCGAAGTAGACGACGGTCCCGGCGGGGAAGTTGTCCTCGGGCGTGAGCTCCGCCGGACCGGCGACCGGCCGGGCGGGCTCGAGCGCCGCGAAGTCGTCGCCCGACCCGGAGCGCGCGACCTCGATGGCGAGCCAGGTCGGCATCGCTTCGGGGAGCTCGGCGTCGAACTCGAGCTCGACGCGGAATCGCCCCTGGACGACGTCGACGCCTTCACGCTCGACCGGTTCGGCGAGCGTCGCGGAGGTCGCGACGTCGGGGCCGTCGATCCACCGGAACCTGAAGTCGTAGAGGCCGTCGGCGGGTCGCCCGTGGGCGAAGAGATCGCCTTCGAAGCGGAGAGTCGCGGCGCCGAGGGGAGCGAGCGCTCCCGCGACCAAGCCGACGCCGAGCAGCGAGAGCCAGCGCATCGCTCGTTTCATGGCACACCTCCTGGGCAAGACCTGACGCGGGCGCTCCGCGGGCCCGAAGGGAAGCGATGCCTGGGGGATCAAGACGCGGCAGACATCAAGCGTGGGCGCTCGCGCGGCATCGCATCGGCCCGACGCGGAAGAGGGCTTTGAATTAGTGGAACGGCACCCCGCGGCCCGCGCAACCCCCGCCGGGGCGGGTCCCTCACCCGAACGGGTAGCCCGCCTCTAGGGAGATCGGACCGGCCGCACGCTCGACGTTGCGCAGCGGAACCCTGCCTGGCGCGGCCGCCGCGGATCGACTAGCTTGGCCGCGAGGAATCGCCGCATGCCGACCAGCCCTCGAGTTCTCGCGGTTGCGCTTGCACTCCTGGGGCTCGGCGTCCTCCTCGCGAGCTCGCCGGGACGCGCTCAGAGCGCGCTCTTCGCCAGCGACTTCGAGTGGGGGGACACCGCCGACTGGAGCGCGGTTCAGCCGCCGCGCTGCGACCAGCTCGAGGCCTTCGGGCGCTGGCTCACGCCGTCGGCCGAGCTCCACGTCGCGACCACCGGCAGCGACACTACGGGAGACGGCAGCCCGGGCAACCCGTTCGCGACGATCGGCCGCGCCGCCCAAGACGCCCTCGCCGGCACCGCCATCCGGGTGCACGCCGGGATCTACGCCGGCGGCACCTTCCTCGCCGATCTCGCCGGCAGCGCGACGGCGCCGATCTGGATCGGCGCCGCCCCGGGCGAGGCGCGCCCGGTGATCCAAGGTGGGAGCGAGGGGCTCCACCTCTCGCGCGGCCGCTACCTCGTGGTGCACGACCTCGAGGTCCGCAACGCCTCCGCCAATGGCATCAACGCCGACGACGGCGGCGACGTGGACGACCCGCTCGCGACGCACCACCTCACCTTCCTCCGCCTCTTCATCCACGACATCGGCGGCGGGGGCAACCAGGACTGCCTGAAGCTCTCCGGGGTGAACGACTACACGGTGGCGCTCTCGGAGCTCGCGCGCTGCGGCGGCGGCGTCTCGGGCAGCGGCGTCGATCACGTCGGTTGCCACCGCGGCCTCCTGGCGCGCAACAGCTTCCACGAGCTCTCGGCCAACGCCATCCAGTCGAAAGGCGGGAGCTCGGAGCTGGACCTGCGCTGGAACCGCTTCATCGACGCCGGCGCGCGCAGCCTCAACCTCGGCGGCTCGACCGGCTTCGAGTTCTTCCGGCCGCCGCTCTCGACCGTCGAGCCCAACGCCGAGGCGCGCGACCTCCGCGCGGTGGCGAACCTCTTCGTGGGATCGGACGCGGCGGTCGCCTACGTCGGCTGCGTCGGCTGCGTGGTGGCGCACAACACGATCGTCGATCCGCAGAACTGGATCCTGCGCATCCTCCAGGAGACGACGAGCTCGCCCCCCTACGTCTTCGAGGCCTGCCGCGACGGAGTCTTCGTCGACAACCTGGTCTCCTTCGAACGCGCCGCGCTCTCGACCCACCTGAACATCGGCCCGAACACCGCGCCCGAGACCTTCGTCTTCGCGAGCAATCTCTGGTACGCCTGGGACAGTCCGGCGCAATCGCAGCCCAGCCTCCCGGCGCCCGAGACCGGCGGGATCTACGGCGTCGACCCCGAGTTGGGACCCGATTACCGCATCGCTCCCGGAAGCCCCGCCGCCGGCTCGGGCCAGACGACGCCCTGCAGCTCGGGGGACCTGGACGGCTTCTGTTTCGCCGACCCCCCCAGCCGCGGCGCCTACGAGGCGCGGTAGGCAGGGTGGCGGGCGCGCCTCGCGGCCGCGATCCTCGTAGAATGGCGGCCAACTCGGAGACGACATGGCTGGCCAGCGCGGGTCGCTTCGCATCGCCGCCGCCGTCAGCGCGCTCCTGCTCCTGGGATCGCCAGCCGGCGCGCGTCCGGCGGCGCCGGATCCGGGCGCCGGACTGCTCGCCGCGGTAGCGGAGTTCCGGGACCTCGCCCTGCAAGACTTCGAGCGCGCGCTCGAGCGCTGCGCGACGCCGGAGGCGCGCACAGCGTTGACGAGCTGGCAAGCGGAGCTCTGGCCGACGGCGCCCGCCCGCGCCGGCTGGTCCTTCTTCTTCGGCACCGCGGTGTGGACCGCGACCGGCCTCGACGGCAGCGCACCGCGCGTCGCCTTCTACCACCCCTGGTCGGATGTCTGGCTGCTCACCGATTGGAGCGCGCGCGGCGAGGCGTCGCGCCTCACGCATGCGGCGGTCGTCCTCGGCGACTGGCTGCGCGGCGACGACGCGACCTTCGAGCTCGCGCCGGCCTGGCTGCGCGCCGGCGAGTTCGCGCCGGCGGCGCTCGGGCGCGCGACCGCCGAGGCCCTGCGCACCTTCGAGCTGGCGAGCGCGGCGCTCGCTTCCGGCGCGACGCTGGCGCCGCGCGAGCCGCGGGCGGCGGCGGCGAATCGCCAGGGGGCCGCGCTGCTCCTCGCGGCGGCGCTGCGCAGCGCGCGCGATCTCGCGCTGGCGAGCCCCGGCGAGCCGTCGCGGCTGACCGCGTTGCGTGCCGCGTCCGACCGGATGGTCGCGCGTCTCCGGGCGGGCGAGCTCGCGCAGGTCGCCGCGGAAGCTCCGCAGACGCTGCCGGCCACCCGCCAGGCGATCGCGGCGTTGCCCGCGCTCGAGCGCCGGCTGGCGCCGATCCACGCCCTCGCGGTGGGCGGCGCGCGCGCCTTCGTCTTCGTCGGCGACCCGCGGGACGGCGACTTCGTCCTCAGCCTGCTCTTCGACCAGAGCGGGGGCGTGCCGGTGTTGCTCCGCCTCGATCTGCTGACGTTTTCCGAGGCCTATCGCCGGCTCTTTCCGGCGCCGCGTGGAGGGAGCCGGTGACCGGCGCGCTTCGACCGGCCCTCAAGTGCGCGCTCGCCGCGGCGCTCCTCGCCGCGGTGGGGCGGGCGGACGGACCGCCGCCGGACGGCGAGGGCGCGGAGGTCTCCCTGGAGGATCGTTACCAGGTCCCCTTCTGGAGCACGGCGTACGACACCTTCGCCAAGACGGACGCCGGGTTCGAGCAGGGGTCCGAAGAGGCGCTGCGCCGGTCGCGCGACATCTGGGACACCGGCCTGCTGCGGCGCATGCGGGCCGCCGAGCAGGCGCCGAAGCTCGCCCGGATCGGTTCGACGGCGACCCAGGTCGGCCGGGTCGGCGCCTACTCGGGAATCCTCGGCGCCTGGGCGGGGGGCGATCGCGTCGGCATGGCGCAGGAGGCGACCAACGCCTTCCTCGGCGACGTGGCCGCCGGACTCGCCGCGGCCGGCGCCGTCGCCCTGTTGCCGGCCACGGCCACCATGACCGCGGTGATCGCCGCGGGCGTGGCGGGCGCGGTGCTCGCCTCGACCGCCTACGACGAGTTCGTGAAGCCGCGAGTGAATGCCGTCTTCGAGAGAGGTGTCGGTTACAGCCAGGACGTCGACGCCATGAACCAGCGGATCGCGCGCGCGCGCCTCTGGGTCGGTCAGGCCGACGTCGCCTGCGCCGACGCGCGCCGGGCCCTGGCCGACGCGCGCCGCGCCGCGGGCGCGGCCGGGACCGCGCAGGAGACCGTGCGCTGGCTCGACGCGGAGAGCGCCGGCGTGGAGGCGCGGCTGGTGCGCGCCCGCGAGCTCGCGGCGGGCGCGCGGGAGAGCGCCTCGCCGGCGGAG
>CAZPZW010000212.1:0-4461 GCA_964591165.1 uncultured Thermoanaerobaculia bacterium
GGATGCCGATCTCGCGGGTGCGCTCGGTGACCGAGACCAGCATGATGTTCATGATCCCGATGCCCGCCACGACCAGGCCGATGATGCCGAGAATGAACGCCCCCACCTTGACGCCGAAAGTCGCCTTGTTGAACGACTTGATCTGGCTGTCGTTGGTGAAGATGTCGAAGTTGTCGTCTTCGCCCGGGCGCACGCCGCGCTGGACGCGCAGCACCGCCTTGGTCTCCTCGAGCGCCTCGTCGAGCAGCTGCGGCGTGAGCGCCCGCACGGTGATGTTGACCGAGCGCTCGCGGTTCCCGTCGTTGTCGCGCAGCCCATAGACGCGGATCCAGGTCGTGATCGGCAGCATGACGTAGTTGTCGAAGCCCCCTCCCATGCTCGACTTCTTCTCCTCGAAGACTCCGACCACGGTGTACTTGCGCCCGTCGACCTTGATCTCCTGATCGAGCGGATCGCTGAACGGGAAGAGGCGGTCGGCGAGCGCGTAGCCGATCACCGCGACCTTGCGCCCCACGCGCACGTCCTCGTCGGTGAGGTTTCGCCCCAGGCCCACGAGATGCGTGTTGTTCGGGGCGTACTGCGGATCGCCGCCGACCACCGAGAGGTTGGCCTCGGTCGACTCGCCCCGGTAGCTCGCCATCGAGCCGAAGCGCCAGAGCTCGGCGCCCACCAGGTCGACGCTCTTCACTTTGGCGCGGATCGCCTCGGCGTCCTCCACCGTGACGGGCGGCCGGGCCTGGATCTTCCGCCAGTCGACGTCGCGCGGGCCGAAGCCCCCCGCCGGCCACTTCTGCACCTGGAAGGTCTGCGTGCCGAGCACGGAGAGCTCGCTCTCCATGGTCGACTGGATCACCGAGATGCCGGTCATCACCGCGATGATCGAGGCGACGCCGGAGACGATGCCGACCAGGGTGAGGATCGAGCGCAGCTTGTTGGCGCGGATCGCCTCGAGGGCCATGGTCAGGGTTTCGCGGATCCTCATCGGCGGACCTCCTGGGCGCGGCTCATTCGTAGCGCAGCGCGTCGATCGGATCGAGGCGGGAGGCGCGGTAGGCGGGGACGATCCCCGCGATCACGCCGGTCAGGGTCGACACCAGCAGGGCGACGACGACGATGCCGGGGGAGATGCTCGCCGGCATCAGCGTCCGGTCGATGATCTCGGTGACGGCGACCGCGAGCAGCAGGCCCATCAGGCCGCCGACCAGGCAGATCGCCGCCGATTCGCAGAGGAACTGGGTGAGGATCGCCCGCTTCTTGGCGCCGATCGCCTTGCGGATGCCGATCTCTCGGGTGCGTTCGGTGACCGAGACGAACATGATGTTCATCACGCCGACGCCGCCGACGAAGAGCGAGATGCCGGTGACGACGATGCCGACCAGCAGCAGGACGCCCATCACGTTGTTGAACATCTCGACCAGGGAGTCCATCTTGTTGATCGAGAAGTTCTCCTTCTCGCCGGGGGCGAGCTTGCGGACCTTGCGCATCTCGCCGACCACCTCGAACTCGAAGTCGCCGACCGGGACCGAGGGCGGCGCCTTGACCGCGATGTCGATGTTGCGTTGCGAGCCGCCGAAGAACTTGGCGAAGGTGGTGATCGGCACGAAGATCTGCGAGTCGAAGTTGGGACCGCCGAAGAACCCGGCGCTGCCCTGCTTCTCCATGACCCCGATCACCCGGAAGGTCGTCCGCCCGATCTTCAGCTGCTTGTTCAGCGGATCGACCCCCTCGAACAGGCGGTCGCGGACCTCGGAGCCGATCACGCAGACCCGGCGCTTGGCCTGGACGTCGAACGGGGTGAGGAACCGTCCCGCTTCGGGCACCGAGGACGAGACCACCATCTGCTTGTCGGTGGTGCCGATGACGTCGATGTTCTCGATCGCCCGTGCGGCGTACTTCACGTTGCGCTCGGTATGGGTCGTGGGGTTCACCGCCACGGCGTCGCGCAGCCGCTGTTCGAGCTTCTCGACCTCCTTCAGGCTGACGTTCGGCCGGTTGCGGAACTCGAAGAAGTTGCCGCGGATGATCCACGGCATGCGCGACACGTAGACCACGTCCGAGCCCAGGGCCGAGACGCTCTCGCGGAAGTTGTTGGCCAGCCCATTGGCCGCGGTCATGGTGGTGATCACCCCGAGCACGCCGATGACGATGCCGAGGGTGGTGAGCACGCCGCGGGCGGTGTTGGCGCGGAGCGCCGCGCCGGCGATCCGCACGGCCTCGATCGTCTCCTGCCAGCGGCGCAGCATCTCAGGCCTCGGCGGCGACTCCGGCGTCCGGCGCGGGCGCGGCCAGCGGCAGCGCGGCACGCGGGGCGCCGGCCCGGTCGGCGGCGACCGGCAGGTCGCTCTCGACCAGCCCGTCGCGCAGGCGCACGATGCGCGCCGCGCGGCGGGCGACGTCGTCCTCGTGGGTCACCAGGATGATCGTGTTGCCCTCGGCGTGCAGGCCGGCGAAGACGTCCAGGATCTCTTCGCCCGTCCGGGTGTCGAGGTTTCCGGTCGGCTCGTCGGCGAGGATGATCGAGGGATTGTTGACCAGCGCGCGCGCGATCGCCACCCGCTGGCGCTGACCTCCCGAGAGCTCGTTGGGCTTGTGGCGAATCCGGTTGGCGAGCCCGACGCGCTCGATCGCCTCTTCGGTGAGCCGCCTGCGCTTGCCCGGCGCGACGCCGGCGTAGACCAGGGGCAGCTCGACGTTCTTGAAGACGTCGGCGCGCGGAATGAGATTGAAGGTCTGGAAGACGAAGCCGATCTTCCGGTTGCGGATGTCGGCGAGCTGGTCGTCGGTCAGCCGGCTGACGTCCTGGCCGTCGAGCAGATAGCTGCCGGAGGTCGGCACGTCGAGGCAGCCGATGAGGTTCATCATCGTCGACTTGCCCGAGCCCGAGGGACCCATGATCGCGACGTACTCGTTGGGCGCGATCGACAGCGAGATGCCGCGCAGCGCCTGCACCTGGATCCCCTCCAGGTCGTAGTTCTTGACGATGTCGCGCAGCGCGAGGGCGACCGGACGGACCTCGGCGGCGGTCACGAGCGGTCCCCCTCGCCGCCACCGACCTCCACCTTGGCGCCGTCCTTGAGGTCGCGGCTGATGGCGCGGTAGCTGCCCACGACGACCTGCTCGCCGGTGGCGACTCCCTCGACGAGCTCGATGTGGGTGTCGCTCTGGATGCCGGTCTTCACCTGCTTGGCGTGCGCGACGCCGTCCTCGACCACGAAGACCACCTGGACGAAGCCGTCCTTGTCGGGCTTGAAGCGCGGCGCGCTCTCCTCGTCCTTGCCCTCGGCCGGGGCCTCGACGCCGAGCTGGTCTGGGGTGCGCACCGCGACGCTCTGGATCGGCACGCCGAGCGCGCTCGGGCGGACCTCGGTGACGATGTCGGCGCTCGCCGTCATGCCGGGGCGGAGCTCCGTGCCCGGGTCGGAGATCGCGATCTTGACCTCGAACTCGGTCTTCTGGTCGGAGGTGCCCTGCGCGGCGATCTTGGCGCTGTTGGCGATCTCGGTGACCGAGCCCTCGAAGGTGATGCCGGGCAGGGCGTCGACCTCGATCGTCGCCTTGTCGCCGAGGGCCAGCTGGACGATGTCGTTCTCGTCGACGTCGACCAGCGCCTCCATGCCGGCGAGGTTGGCGATCTCGAGGATCACGTCCTCCTGGAACTGCGAGCCGAGGGCGATCTCGCCGACCTCCTTGTTGAGCTTCGAGACCGTGCCGGCCATGGGGGCGTAGATCGTCGTCTTGGAGAGCGCGTCGCGTGCCTGCTTCAAGGCGGCGCGGCTCTGCTCGACGCGGTCCTCGGCGGAGCGCAGGCGGGCCTTCTCGACCCCCACCGCCGAGGAGGCGGCGTCGAAGTTGGCCTGCGACTCGAGACTCTTGCCGTGCAGATCCTGGATGCGGGCGAGGTCCTTGCCCGCCTTGTCGAGGTTCTCGGCGACCACCGCCGCCTCGGCCTCCGAGGAGCGCAGGTTGGCCTCGGCGCTCTCGACCTCGGCGAGGTAGCGCTCGCGATCGAGCTCGAGCAGGAACTGGCCCTTCTCGACCCAGTCCCCCTCCTTGACCGCGAGGCGGGTGATCTTGGCGGAGACGTCCGCGCTGATGTTCACCTGGGTGACCGGCTGGATGCGGCCGGTGGCGACCACCGTCTGGACGATCTCGCGGGCCTCGACCGCGGCGGTCTGCACTTCGATCCGGTCGGACTTGCCGTCGCGGGACTTGATCGCGACGGCGCCTGCCACCAGCACCAGCGGCAGTCCGGCGAAGAGGGCGATCTTGGCTTTCTTGGACATCGGTCGCGGGCTCCGTTCCCTCGTATCGGGCTTCGAGGAGCTCCCTCGCGGGAGCCCCGGTTGGGACCGGCTCGATCGCGCCGCGGGCAATCGGCGCTGCGAGTCGTTCCGAAGCTAGATACGGCGTTTCTCCGCCGGGGTTTCGCCGCGCCGCGGGGTAGGGCGGGCGCCGCTCGCG
>CAZPZW010000213.1:0-1128 GCA_964591165.1 uncultured Thermoanaerobaculia bacterium
CGCCGTCGAGCGCGAGCAGCGGGAAGACCTTCTCGTAGTCGAGCTCGCGCCCCCAGCGCTCGATCACCGAGCGATCCCCCACCCGGTCCCAGGCGAACCGGCGAGCGTCCTCGGGCAGGCGCTGGAAGAAGTCGTGCAGCGCCGGCACGTCCTTCTTGGTGAACGGACGCAAGAGCACGCGGCGACCGTCCCTCAAGACGGCCTCCTGCGGGAAACGATGCGGCATGGATCCTCCTCCTCGAAGCTCCCCTCGGAGCGCCCAGAGCCTACCAAACCGCGGGCGGGCGCGGAGTTCGATAGACTGCGCCTCTCGCCCGACACCGGGCCGGCGATCGACGCCACTCCGCTCAAGTGAAAGGACTCTCGATGAAGAACCGCACGTTGCTGTCCGTCTTGCTGCTCGTCTCCTTCCTGCTCCCCGTCGCCGCGGCGGCCCAGACGCCGGCGCCGGCGACCGAGGACGAGAAGACCGTCTACGCCGTGGGCCTGATGCTCTGGCGCAACCTCTCGGCGCTCGACCTCACGGACGCCGAGCTCGCGCTGGTGCAGCGCGCGATCACCGACGCCCGCGCCGGCACGCCGGCGGTCCCCCTCGAGGAGTACGGTCCGAAGGTCCAGGCCCTCGCGCAGGCGCGCAGCGAGAAGCGCGCCGCGAGCGAGAAGGTCAAGGGCAAGGCCTATCTCGACCAGGCTGCCGCCGAGAAAGGCGCGGTCAAGACCGACTCCGGCCTGGTGTTCCTCGAGACCGTCGCCGGCACGGGCGCTTCTCCGGCCGCGACCGACAAGGTCAAGGTGCACTATCGCGGCACGCTCACCGACGGCACCGAGTTCGACAGCTCGATCGCGCGCGGCCAGCCGGCCGAGTTCCCGCTCAATCAGGTGATTCCCTGCTGGACCGAGGGGCTGCAGAAGATGAAGGTGGGCGGCAAGGCCAAGCTGGTCTGTCCCTCCGACATCGCCTACGGCGACCGGGGCCGCCCGTCGATCCCGCCGGGCGCGACGCTGGTCTTCGAAGTCGAGCTGATCGAGATCGTCAAGTAGCGCGCCGGGCGAGCGGCGACCGGCCGCCGCCGGCGCAGCGTCGCTTCACGCCGTCCGGCCCGGCACGTACCAGATCGGGCAGTGCGC
>CAZPZW010000213.1:1228-4456 GCA_964591165.1 uncultured Thermoanaerobaculia bacterium
TCCGTCGCCGGGCCGTGCGCCGGCGCGACGTGCAGGAGGTGGACCTCGAGCGGCAGGCGTCGCGACAGGTCCAACGCCAGCTCGACCGCCGGCTTCGATTCGGCGGTGAAGTCGGTGGGGACCAGGATCGCCTGTTCCCCCGCGCCGCCCGGGTCGAAGCGGGGCAAACGCGGCTCGACGCTCGCCTCGTGCAGGGCGAGCACGGCGCAACGGGCACGCTCGAGCACCTGCTCGGTCACCGAGGTGTGATCGTCGTCGCCGCCGCCGTGGGTGGTGAGCACCGCCAGGTCGGCATTCACCGCCTCCGCCACGGCGGCGACGGCGGTCGACGCCGATCCGTGGGTGACCCGCCCCTCGGCCTCGATCCCCTCCGCCATCGTGTCGAGCAGCTGCTGCAGCTGCTGCTCCTCGACCACGTCGCTGGCCGCCGGGTGGTGCTTCTCGGCCCACATCCAGCCGACGCCGGGGCCGGCCGTGGCGCTCGTGATGTTGTGATGGAGCACCAGCCGCGCCTGGAAGGCGCGGCCCAGATCGGTCGCCACCGCGAGTTGGCGCTCCGTCGCGGGCGAGAAGTCGACAGGACAGAGAATCGTTCGGATCGCCGGCATCGCGCACCTCCGGATCGGTTGCTCCACACCTATGCCATGGCGCCGCGCGCGGCAACACTTCGCGGGGTGGCCCGTCCCCTCCCGGCGGGCAGGCGTCCGAGCGGTTGCTAAGATAGCGGCTCCGCCGCGCCCGGCGGCGACACTCCAGTCCAGGAGCGCCCGATGCAGACGTTGCAGAGCTACCTCGCCGGACGGTGGCACGAAGCCGACCGCGACTTCCAGACCCTGGTCAATCCATCGACCGAGGAACCCCTGGCCCGCGCCTCCGCGAGCGGGGCCGACCTCGCGGCGGCGCTCGCCTACGGCAGGCTGCGCGGCGGCACCGCGCTCGCGACGCTCACCTACGCGCAGCGCGGCGAGATCCTCAAGGGGCTCGCCAAGCGGCTGCGCGAGCAGCGCGACGAGCTCCTCGCGCTGTCGCGCGACAACAACGGCGCGACCGAATCGGATGGCGCCTTCGACGTCGACGGCGCCGGCGGCACGCTGGCCTACTACGGCGGCCTGGGGCTGGCCCTGGGCGCGGTTCGTGCCCTGCCCGACGGCGACGCGGTGGCGCTCGGCAAGGGTGACGGCTTCTGGACGCGTCACGCGCTGGTCGCCCGGCGCGGCATCGCGGTGCACATCAACGCCTTCAACTTCCCGGCCTGGGGTTTCGCGGAGAAGTTCGCCTGCGCCTTCCTCGCCGGCATGCCCGTGCTCACCAAGCCGGCGACGGCGACGGCGGCGACCGCGGCACGCATGGTGGAGATCGCGCTGGCGAGCGGCCTGCTCCCCGAGGGGAGCCTGCAGCTGCTGGTCGGCAACGCCGGCGACCTGCTCGACCGGCTGGCTCCCGAGGACGTCGTCGCCTTCACCGGATCGGCCGCGACCGCGCTCGCCCTGCGCAGCCGCAAGGCGGTCCTGGCCGCCAACGTCCGCTTCAACGTCGAAGCCGACAGCCTGAACGCCGCCGTCCTCGGGCCGGACGTCGCGCCGGGCTCCCCCACCTTCGAGAAGTTCGTCGCCGACGTGGCGCGCGAAATGACCCAGAAGGCCGGCCAGAAGTGCACCGCGGTGCGCCGCATCGTGGTCCCGGGCGAGGCCGAGGAGGCGGCGATCGAGGCCCTGGTGGCGCGGCTCGCCAAGGTGGTGACCGGCCACCCGGTGGACCCCCGCGTCACCATGGGCCCGCTCGCGACGCAGGCGCAACTGCGCGACGCCCTGGACGGCGTCGCCGAGCTGCTCGCCACCGCCGAGCTGATCCATGGCTGCGGGGCGCGGGCGCGCGGCGTCGGCGCTCCCGAAGGCAAGGGGTACTTCCTCGAGCCGACGCTGTTGCGCTCGCACCTGCCGCTCGAGAAGACTCCGATCCACTGGCGCGAGGTCTTCGCTCCCGTCGCCACCGTCCTGCCCTACGACGGCACCGCGCAACAGGCCGCCGCGATCGTCGCCCTGGGCGGCGGAACGCTGGTGAGCTCGCTCTACAGCGACGACCCGGAGTGGATCGCCGGCTACCTGGCGAGCGGCGGCAGCTTCCAGGGACGGATCTACGTCGGGGGGGCGGGGGGCGAAGGGTTCGGTTCCGGCGCGGCGCTGCCGGCGTCGCTGCACGGCGGACCGGGGAGGGCCGGGGGTGGCGAGGAGCTCGGCGGCCTCGCCGGCCTGCGCCTCTACCAGCAGCGGGTCGCCCTGCAAGGACATCGCCAGCTCCTCGAACGGCTCCTCGCCGGCTGAGCGCCGGCCCCGGGGACCGGCGGCCCTCCCGCGGGGTAGGTCCTCCCGCCTCGAACCAGGCGTATCCTCGGAGCCGGAGATCTCACGATGAGCGCGACGATCCGACCGGTCGAGTACTTCACCGTCACCGTCCACGACGAGCCCGAGGCGGCCTACGAGCTGCTCGGCCAACTCGCCACCAGCGGCATCAACCTGCTGGCCTTCAACGCCATCCCCGCCGGGCTGCGCGCCACGCAGCTGGTGCTCTTCCCCGAGGACCGCTCACTCCTCGAGGCGATCGCCGAGCACAAGCGCTTCGAGCTGATCGGCCCCGACCGCGCGCTGCTGATCCTCGGCGACGACGAGCTGGGAGCCCTCGCCCGGATCCACCGGCAGCTCACGGCCGCCGGCGTCCACCCCTTCGCGTCGAGCGGCGTGATCGACGGCAAGGGGGGATTCGGCTACGTGGTCTACCTGCGGGGCGACGAGTTCGAGAAGGCCGCCAGGGCGCTGGGACTCTGAGCGGGAGCGCGGCGCCGGCGCCGGACGGGCACGCTCCGCGGCTCCTTGGTAGACTCCGTCGGTCCGCGTGACCGGGCCCGCGCCGGCCGGCCACGCTCCCTCGCGAGAGACCCGATGAGCTCGATCGCGGCCGAAGCCGCCCGCCGCCGCACGTTCGCCATCATCAGCCACCCGGACGCCGGCAAGACGACGCTCACCGAGAAGCTGCTGCTCTACGGTGGCGCGATCCAGCTGGCAGGAGCGGTCAAGGCCCGCGGCGACGCGCGTCGGGCACGTTCCGACTGGATGAAGGTCGAGCAGGAGCGCGGCATCTCGGTGACCGCGTCGGTGATGACCTTCGAGTGGGGGGACTGCACCTTCAACCTGCTCGACACGCCGGGTCACCAGGACTTCTCCGAGGACACCT
>CAZPZW010000214.1:0-4411 GCA_964591165.1 uncultured Thermoanaerobaculia bacterium
ATCTTCGGCATCGACGAGGCGGACGACGCGGCGAATCTCGCCTATCTCGGGCTCTACGCCCTGCAGCACCGCGGGCAGGAGAGCTCGGGGATCACCGCCTGGGACGGCGAGCGGCTGCACGTCGAGCGCGGCATGGGGCACGTCGCCGAGATCTTCCCGGAGAAGGTCCTCAGGCGTCTGCCGGGGCGCCGGGCGATGGGGCACACCCGCTACTCGACGGCCGGCTCGTCGGTGGTCGCCAACGCGCAGCCGATCGTGGTCAAGACGTCGATGGGGCCGGTCGGAATCGTGCACAACGGCAACCTGACCAACGCCGCCGGGATCCGCTCCCAGCTCGAGCGCGAGGGCTCGATCTTCCAGACCACCAGCGACACCGAGGTGATCCTCCATCTGATGGCGCGCAATCCGCGCGCCGACCTGGTGGAGTCGCTGATCGGCGCGCTCTCCGACGTCGAGGGGGCGTACAGCCTGCTGCTGATCACCGACCGGGCCTTGATCGCGGCGCGCGACCCGTACGGCTTCCGGCCGCTCGCCCTGGGCGAGATCAACGGCGCGAAGTGCTTCGCCTCGGAGTCCTGCGCCTTCGACCTGTTGGGCGCCCACAAGGAGCGCGAGCTCGAGCCGGGCGAGGTGGTGGTGTCGCGCGACGGACGGCTGGAGAGCTTCCACATCCCTGGGCGGCCGCAACCGGCGCGCTGCCTCTTCGAGTACGTCTACTTCGCCCGCCCCGACAGCCAGGTCTTCGGCGACTCGGTCGCCGAGGTGCGGCGGCGGCTGGGCGAGCAGCTGGCGCGCGAGGCCCCGGCGGCGGCCGACGTCGTCGTGCCGGTGCCCGACAGCGGGCTCTACGCCGCGCTCGGCTACGCCCGCGAGTCGGGGCTGCCCTTCGAGCTCGGCATGACGCGCAACCACTACGTCGGCCGCACCTTCATCGAGCCGCGCCAGTCGATCCGCAACTTCGGGGTCAAGGTGAAATTGAACCCGGTGCGGGCGCTGATCGGCGGCAAGCGGGTGGTGCTGATCGACGACTCGATCGTGCGCGGCACGACCTCGCGCAAGATCGTGCGCATGATGCGCGAGGCGGGCGCGGCGGAGGTGCACCTGCGCATCTCCTCGCCGCCCACCCGCTGGCCCTGCTACTACGGCATCGACACGCCACGGCGCGAGGAGCTGATCGCGGCGCAGAAGAGCCTCGAGGAGATCCGTCAGTTCGTCGAGGCGGAGAGCCTGGGCTACCTCTCGCTCGAGGGAGTGCTCGCCTCGGTCCGCGGCCCCAAGGAGTCCTACTGCTCGGCCTGCTGGAGCGGCGACTATCGCGTCCCGCCGCGCAGCCTCGACCGGCGGCAGGCCGAGCTCTTCCCGATCCGCGCCGAAGAAGGTGAGTAGCTCGGGCAGGACGAGGGAGCGGGGACGAACCTTTCGCCGTCGGCGACGTATCCAAGACGAGAAACCCCCAGCGGGCGGCAGGCCATCGGCCGCCCGACGATCTTCGGGCCGCCGGACGGCCGGCGTCCCCAACCACCGAGGAGAAGCGAAACATGAACCGTTGGCGTACCCTCCAGATCCCGACCCTGGCGCTCGCGGCGGCGCTCTCCGCCATGCCCGGCGTGGCCGAGACCCCCGCGGCCCCGCCGGCCGCCCCGAAAGTCGACTTCGAGCAGTACACCCTGCCCAACGGCCTGCGGGTGATCCTGCACGTCGACCGCAAGCTCCCGATCGTCAACGTCAATCAGTGGTTCCACGTCGGCTCGAAGAACGAGAAGCCGGGGCGGACCGGATTCGCCCACCTCTTCGAGCACATGATGTTCCAGGGTTCCGCGAACGCGAAGGAGGAGTACTTCAGCTACGTCGAGAAGGCGGGAGCGAACCTCTTCGAGGGCGGGGTCAACGGAACCACTAACACTGACCGCACCAACTACTTCGCGACCGTCCCCTCGGCCAATCTGGAGCGCATCCTCTGGTTGGAGGCCGACCGCCTCGCGACCCTCCTCGACGCCACCGACCAGGCCAAACTGGACAATCAGCGTGACGTGGTGAAGAACGAGCGCCGCCAGGGGCTCGAGAACACGCCCTACGGCCGCTGGTACATGCTGCTCGCCGAGAACCTCTTCCCGGCCGGTCATCCCTACTCCTGGCCGGTGATCGGCAGCCAGGAAGATCTCACCGCCGCTTCGCTCGAGGACGTGAAGGAGTTCTTCCGCACCTACTACACGCCGAACAACCTGACCCTGACGATCGCCGGCGACTTCGATCCGGTCGAGACCAAGCGCCTGATCGAGAAGTACTTCGGACCGATTCCGCCCGGTCCGGCGCTCGCCCGGCCGGAGCGCTGGATCCCCGTCCTCCAGGGTGAGAAGGTCCTCGAGATCGCCGACCGGGTGCCGCAGGAGCGGACCTACATGGCCTTCCCGACCCCCGAGTACTACGCGCCGGAAGAGGCCGAGATGGATCTCGCCGCCGGCATCCTCGCCGACGGCCTGGCGTCGCGCCTGAACAAGGTGCTGGTCTACGACCGGCAGCTCGCCACCGGAGTGCAGGCGTTCAACAACTCGCAGGAGATCGCCAGCTGGTTCGTGGTGATCGCGACCGCCCGCCCCGGCGCCGACCTCGCCGAGATCGAGCGCACGGTGACCGCCGAGATCGCCCGCCTCGCCCAGGAGGGGCCGACCCAGGCCGAGCTCGACCGGGCGCGCACCAAGCTCGAATTCGACTTCGTCTCCGGTCTCGAGCGGATCGGCGGCTTCGGCGGCAAGGCCGACCGGCTGAACCAGTACGCGACGTTCCTCGGCGATCCGGGACGCTTCGAGTGGGATCTCCAGCGCTACCGCGCGGCGACGATCGAGAGCGTGCGGGTCGCGGTGGGTCGTTGGCTCGACACGCCCAATCGCCTGCTGCTCCGCTTCCGGCCGGAGGCCTCCGGCCGTCCGACCTCGGCCGAGGTCGACCGCTCGCAGGTGCCGCCGCTCGGCGCCGATCGCGCTTTCAAGGCGCCGGAGGTGCAGTCGGCCAAGCTCGCCAACGGCATGGACCTGCTCGTCGTGCCGCGCAGCGACCTGCCCAAGGTGGCGGTCAGCTTCGTCAGCCGCGCCGGCACGATCGCCGATCCGCCGGGCAAGGACGGCGTGGCCTTCCTGACCACCGCGACGCTCGACATGGGGACCAAGACCCGCCAGGCGCTGGCGATCGAGGAGGCCCTGGGCGACCTCGGCACCACCCTCACCGGCGGCGCGCAGCGCGAGGCGGCGCAGCTCGGCTTCGAGGTGCTCAAGCGCAATCTCGATCCGGCGCTGGCGATCGTCGCCGACGTGGTGCGCAACCCCACCTTCCCGGCGGACGAGATCGCCCGCGAAACCAAGCGGCATCTCGACATGCTCGGCCAGCAGGAGAAGAACGCCAACGCGATCGCCGGGCGGGTGCGCGCGATCCTCGCCTTCGGCGGTGCCCACCCCTACGGCCGGCCGGCGCAAGGGCTGCCGACGACGGTGGAGAAGATCGGCCGCGAGGATCTCGCTTCCTTCCACGCGGCGCGCTTCAAGCCGGGTAGCTCCGCCCTCGTCTTCGTCGGCGATGTGGCCCTCGCCGAGGCGAAGCAGCTCGCCGAGACCCACTTCGGCGGTTGGTCGGGGGGAGCCGCTCCGGCGGTCGCCGTCCCGGCGCCGCAGCCGGCCGCCGGCGGCACCATCTATCTCGTCGACCGCCAGGATGCGGCGCAGAGCGTGGTGACGCAGTTCCAGGTCGCCCCCAAGCGGCAGATTCCCGACTACTACGCCCTCGAGCTCGCCGATGCGGTCTGGGGGGGCGGCGGCTTCGGCACCCGCCTCAACCTCAACCTGCGCGAGGACAAGGGCTACTCCTACGGTGTCTTCTCGTCCCTCGCGCTCTACCGGGACGCCGGACTCTGGTACGCCGGCGGCGGTGTGCAGACCAACAAGACCAAGGAGTCGGTGGTCGAGTTCGACGCCGAGATGAAGGCGATCGCCGGCGGTCGGCCGATCACCGCCGAGGAGTTCGACACTGCGAAGCTGCGCCGGTTGCGCGGCTACGCGCAGCAGTTCGAGGCCTACGCCCGGGTGGCTGAAGAGGTCGCTGGCCTCTGGCGCGACGGGCTGCCGATGAGCGAGCTGCAGCGCGCGGCCGACGGGGTGGCCGCGGTCACGCTCGAGCAGGCGCGCGCCGCGGCGGCCAAGCACGCCCGCCCGGCTGCGTCGGCGCTGCTCGTGGTCGGCGACGCCGCCAAGGTCGAGGCCGGTCTGCAGGAGCTCGGCCTCGGGCCGGTGGTGCGGGTCGACAGCGCCGGCCGGCCGCTCGCCCAGTAACCGCCTCACCCGCCTCACCCGGCGCACCCGGCGGGCCCGGCGCGCGGGCTAGGATGGGCGGGTCTCCCGAGGAGGCCCGCCCATGCCGCAGCGCC
>CAZPZW010000215.1:0-4345 GCA_964591165.1 uncultured Thermoanaerobaculia bacterium
TACATCGAGCAGCACGCCGCGGAGAAGAACTGACCTTCCAGGTCTCCGCGTTCCACAACCCATCCGACATGTCCGTTCGCGAACGACGTCGAGTCGTCGTCACCGGCGTGGGACTCGTCTCTCCGCTCGGCGTGGGAACCCTGCCGACCTGGGAGGCGCTCCTCGCCGGGCGCAGCGGCGTCGGCCCGATCACTCGCTTCGACACCGCGCGTTTCGAGGTGAAGATCGCGGCCGAGGTGCGGGGCTTCCAGCCCGAGCGCTGGATGGAGAAGAAGGAGGTCAAGAAGAGCGACACCTTCATCCATTACGCCCTGGCGGCGAGCCGCATGGCGCTCGACGACTCGGGACTGGTGGTGGACGACACCAACGCCGAACGGGTGGGGGTGGTCATCGGTTCGGGCATCGGCGGTCTGCCGCTCATCGAGCGCACCCACGCGACCCTCATGGAGCGCGGCCCCGATCGCGTCTCGCCGTTCTTCATCCCGGGTCTGATCGTCAATCTCGCCGCCGGGCAGGTGTCGATCGCCACCGGCGCCCGCGGGCCCAACACGGCGCCCTGTACCGCCTGCACGACCGGCCTGCACGCCGTCGGCGACGCCTTCCGTCTCGTCCAGGACGGTTGGGCGGACGCCATGATCTGCGGTGGCACGGAGTCGGTGGTCACGCCGCTCGCAGTCGCGGGATTCACCGCCATGCACGCGCTCTCCAAGCGCAACGACGCGCCGGATCGCGCCTCGCGCCCCTGGGACAAGGACCGCGACGGATTCGTGATGGGCGAGGGGGCGGGCATCGTGGTCCTCGAGGAGCTCGAGTCGGCGCGCCGGCGCGACGCTCCGATCTACTGCGAGGTGGTGGGCTACGGCATGAGCGCCGATGCCTACCACATCTCGGCTCCGCACCCGGAGGGGCGCGGCGCGGTGACCGTCATGCGCTACGCGCTCGCCGACGCCGGTCTGCCGGCGGACGCCGTCGACTACATCAACGCCCACGGCACGTCGACGTCGCTCGGCGACCTGGCGGAGGTCAAGGCGATCCACCAGGTGTTCCGGGATCACGCCCGGCGGCTCGCGGTGTCCTCGACGAAGTCGTCGACCGGGCACCTGCTGGGGGCGGCTGGCGGTCTGGAGTGCGGGCTTCTGGCCCTCGCCATCAAGCACCAGGTGCTTCCGGCCACGCTGAACCTCGACGAGCCCGGGGAGGGGTGCGACCTCGACTTCGTCCCCAACGAGCCCCGTCCTTCACGGCTCGAGGTCGGTCTCACCAACTCGTTCGGCTTCGGCGGCACCAACGGCGCTCTGCTCATGCGCCGCTTCGCCTGAGCGGAGGTCGGAGATTCACTGCTCGCCCGACTTGCCGCTCGAGCGCGGGCGCCACTGAAAGCGGGGCAGCGAAATCCTGCCGCGCGCGTCGAAGACGATTCCCTCCTCCTGAAGAATGACCCGCTGCACCGCTTCGTGTCCGTTGGGATCGGAGCGCGCACTGACTTCGCCCCGCGCGTTCACCACCCGCTGCCAGGGCAACTCGGTGTCGTCGGGCAAGGCGTGCAGCGCATAGCCGACCAGGCGTGCCTGACCTCCCAGACCGGCGAGCGCGGCGATCTGGCCGTAGGTCGCCACTCGGCCGCGTGGAATGCGTGCCACCTGGGCATAGATCCGCCGATAGCGGCCGGGCTCGTGGGGGGCGAGGCGCGTGGGCATGACAGCGCGTGGTCCCGGCGCCGTCAGGCGCCGGCGGGAAGGAGATCCTAACCTCCGGGGCGCGCCGGTCGGAGGGCTCGCGTGGCCGGTTCGCCGTCGAAGCCGGTCGTCTCGTCCGAGCGGCGCTCCGGCAGCGGGCCGCAGCGATCCGACCCCGTTTCAGCTACCATCGGCGCTCCGCAATCCGACCGAGAGGAGCGAACCATGAGCCGAGTCCGCGTCCTGGTGGGTACCCGCAAGGGAGCCTTCGTCCTGACCGCCGACGCCAAGCGCGCGCGCTGGAAGATCGAGGGGCCGCACTTCGCCGGTTGGGAGATCTACCATCTCAAGGGCTCTCCGGCCGATCCGAACCGCCTCTACGCCTCGCAGACCAGCAGCTGGTTCGGACAGGTCGTGCAGCGCTCCGACGACGGCGGCCAGAGCTGGGAGGCGGTGGGGAATCAGTTCCCGTACGACGGCACGCCAGGAACCCATCAGTGGTACGACGGCTCACCGCATCCCTGGGAGTTCAAGCGCGTCTGGCACCTCGAGCCCTCGCTCGAGGACCCGGACGACCTCTTCGCCGGGGTCGAGGACGCCGCGCTCTTCCGCTCCACCGACGGCGGACGGAGCTGGCAGGAGCTCGCCGGGCTGCGCGGCCACGGGTCGGGCGCCAACTGGATGCCGGGGGCGGGCGGCATGGGGCTGCACACCATCCTGCTCGACCCGCTCCGTCGCGAGCGGATGTACATCGCCATCTCGGCGGCGGGCGTCTTCCGCAGCGACGACGGCGGCGCGAGCTGGGCGCCGAAGAACCTCGGCCTGCGCTCGGACTTCATGCCCGACCCGACGGCCGAGGTCGGCCACTGCGTGCACCGCATCGCCCTGCACCCCTCGCGCCCCGAGACCCTCTTCATGCAGAAGCACTGGGACGTGATGCGCAGCGACGACGCCGGCGACAGTTGGCGGGAGGTGAGCGGCAACCTGCCGAGCGACTTCGGCTTTCCGATCGACGTTCATGCGCACGAGCCGGAGACCATCTACGTCGTGCCGATCGAGAGCGATTCGCTGCACTATCCGCCGGAGGGGAAGCTGCGCGTCTACCGCAGCCGGACGGGCGGCGACGAGTGGGAGGCGCTGACGCGCGGACTGCCGCAGCGCGACTGTTACGTCAACGTGCTGCGCGACGCGATGGCGGTCGACTCCCTCGACGAGTGCGGCATCTACTTCGGCACCACCGGCGGACAGGTCTACGCATCCGCCGACGCCGGCGACAGCTGGGAACCGATCGTGCGCGACTTGCCGGCGGTGCTCTCGGTGGAAGTGCAGACGCTGCCGTGATCCGCGTCGTCCTGCCCTACCACCTGCGGGTCCTGGCGCGGGTCGGCGGCGAGATCGAGCTCGAGGTCGCCGGGCCGGTCACGCAGCGCGCTCTGCTCGACGCCCTCGAGGCGCGCTACCCGATGCTGCGCGGGACGATCCGCGACCCCGGCAGCGGGCGGCGGCGCCCCTTCCTGCGCTTCTTCGCATGTGCCGAGGACCTCTCGGACGCGCCGCCGGAGGCGCCGCTTCCCGCCGCGGTCGTCGGCGGGACCGAGCCCTACCTGGTGGTGGGAGCGATCGCCGGAGGGTAGCCGGAGTCGCACGCCGGACTAGGGCGCGAACTTGGCGTGGTAGTCGGCCATCGCGGCACGCACCACCTTCCTCGCGTGGTCGCGGCCGTAGACTTCGCTGACCCGCGCCCGCGAACGCTGGCCAGGGACCATCTTGTAGGTCAGGAAGTAGTGCTGCAGGCGCTCGACCAGGACGGCGGGCACGTCGGCCAGGTCGCGCGCCGCGCCCCAGATGTGGTCGTTCTCGAGCACGCTGATGATCTTGTCGTCGGCCTCGCCGCGGTCGATCATCTGCAGGCCGCCGATCACCCGGCAGCGCACGATGACCTCGTTGCGCGCGATCGCCCGTTCCGAGAGCACGCAGATGTCGAGCGGATCGCCGTCGCCGCGCTTGGCGCTCGGCGCGAGGGCCCGCACCCGCTCACCGCAGAGGGTGCGGGGGACGAAGCCGTAGAGGGCGGGATGCTGCGCCGAAGAGCGCTGCGGCCGATCGACCACGAGATAGCCCGAGACCTTGTCCACTTCGTACTTCATCAGGTCGTACGGGGTGATCTCGATGTAGGCGTTGAGGTGGTCCGGCGGATCGGGCCCCACTTCCAGCCCGTGCCAGGGGTGGGGGCGAAAGTGGTGAACGGTGGGTGCGTAGCCTCGGGGTGCGCGCTTCGGCATGAGATCCAGCCTCTCCACGGTAGCGGGTGGCGGCACCGCGGGAGCCGCTCGCCCGGGAGTGTACGAGGGAGCGCCCGCCGCGCCAAGCGGCCGGTCGAATCGGGGCGACGGGCGTCAGACCTCGATTTCCGACTCCGCCTCGACCGTGCTGGTGACGTCTTCCGCAGCGTCGCTGGCCGGCTCGGATTTCGTCACCGGCTCCGCCACCCACTCTTCGCGCTGCACGGCGATCGAGCATTCGGTGGCGAGCGCCGCGAGCGCCCCGACCGCGGCGAGAACCGGAGCGAAGACCACGCCCACCACCCCGGCGGTAAGCGGGAACTCGGCGATGCTGCGCTCCCCCTGCTTGATGACGATGCGGCGGACGTTGCCTTCGTGGACGAGCTG
>CAZPZW010000216.1:0-4294 GCA_964591165.1 uncultured Thermoanaerobaculia bacterium
CACGATCTCGTCGAGCTTGGCCAGGTCGCCGTCCATCGAGAAGACGCCGTCGGTGACGATCACCCGGCGGCGCTTGTCGAGGTGCTCGGCGAGCTTCTCCTCGAGGTGCTGCATGTCGGAGTGCTTGTAGGTGTCGCGCTGGGCCTTCGCCAGACGCATGCCGTCGACGATCGAGGCGTGCACCAGGCGGTCGGCGACGAGCACGTCCTGCTCGTCGAAGAGCGCCTCGAAGACCCCGGCGTTGGCGTCCATGCAGGAGGGGAAGAGCAGCGTGTCCTCGGTGCCGAGGAAGCGGGTGAGCTTGTCCTCGAGCTCGCGGTGAATGTCCTGGGTGCCGCAGATGAAGCGGACCGACGACACGCCGTAGCCGCGCCGGTCGAGCCCGGCATGCGCGGCGGCGATCACCCGCGGGTGGCTGGAGAGACCGAGGTAGTTGTTGGCGCAGAAGTTGATCACCCGGCGCGGCGGCTCGCCGGCGGGAAACTCGACTTCGACCTCCGCGCCTTGAGGCGCGTGCAGGATGCGCTCCTCCTTGTAGAGGCCCGCCTCCCGCAGCGTGGCGAGCTCTTGGCGGTAGTGCTCGCGGACAGCGATCTGGAATGCCATGGCCTGATCCTCCTTGAGACGCGATCCCGTGGCTCAGGCCGGAACGACCGCGGCGCGCCGGCGGGCCACCAGCCGGGCGATTCCGGCGACGGTGTCGAACGCTGCCGGAGTGGCTTCGGCGTCGGGGATCTGGACGGAGTACTTCTTCTCGACGAAGCGCTTGAGCGACACCATCGAGAACGAGTCGACGATGCCGCTCGAGATGAGCGGCGTCTCGGCGCCGCGCGGGAGCTGCTGCCCCTCCTCGAGGTATTCGCGGATCACGTAGTCGAGGATCGCCTGCTGCAACTCCCTCAGGTCGGGGTCTTCTGCGACGTCCACCATGTCAACCTCCTAGTCGTCCATGAGCGTCGAGAGATCGCCTTCCGGCTCGCCCCACTCGCGGGCGCGCAGCACGCGGCGGAGAATCTTGCCGCTGCGCGTCTTGGGCAGCCCGGGCACGAAGGCGATCTCCTGCGGCATCGCGAGCGGCGAGAGGCGCCGCCTGAGCGAGTTCATGATCTCGAGCTCGAGGTCGTCGCTCGGCGCGAAGCCGGGTTTGAGCACCACGAAGGACTTGACGACCTCCATGTTCACCGCGTCGGGCTTGGCGACGGCGGCCGACTCGGCCACCGCCGGATGCTCGAGCATCGCCGACTCGATCTCGAACGGGCCCACCAGGTGGCCGCCGGTGTTGATCACGTCGTCGTCGCGGCCGACGAACCAAAAGTAGCCGTCGTCGTCGATCGAGGCGCGGTCGCCGGTCAGGTACCAGCCGTCGCGGAACTTGCTGGCGTAGGCCTCGGGCCGCCGCCAATACGAGCGCATCATCGACGGGAAGTCGGGCCGCAAGGCGATGATCCCCACTCTCCCGGGAGCGTCGAGCGGTCGGAAGCTCTTCGGGTCGAGCACCGTCGCGGTCACGCCGGGCACGGGCTTCCCCATCGAGCCCGGGCGGATCTGCATCCCGGGCAGGTTGGCGATCACGATCGCGCCGGTCTCGGTCTGCCAGTAGGTGTCGTGGAACGCCTTGCCGAAAGTGTCGCGCGACCAGCAGACGGCCTCCGGATTGAGCGGTTCGCCGACGCTCGCCAGGTGGCGTAGCGCGGTGAGATCGAAGCGCCCGGCGAGCGCGGCGCCGTCGCGCAGCAGCAGGCGGATCGCGGTCGGCGCGGAGTACCAGACCGTCACCCGCCGTCGCTCGAGGAAGCCGTACCAGCGCTCGGAGTTGAAGCCGGCGTCGAGCACCGCCTGGGTGACCCCGTTCGCCCAGGGTCCGATGATGCCGTAGGAGGTGCCGGTGACCCAGCCGGGGTCGGCATTGCACCAGTAGACGTCGGACGGCGCGAGATCGAGCACCTGCCGGGCGGTCTCGTACTGGCCGAGGAGCGAGAGGTGCACGTGCTGCGCGCCCTTCGGCTGGCCGGTGGTGCCCGACGTGTAGTGCAGCACCGACGGGGTTTCGGCGAGCGTCCGCTGAACCGCGAAGTGCACTGGCGCGGGAAGCGTGTCGACCGCGAGCTCCACTTCGCCAGGCTGGAGCTCGAGATCCCCGGCGTCGACCACCAGCACCCGGCGGAGCGCCGGCAGCCGGGCGCGGATGCGACGCACCTTCGCGAGATGCTTGCGTTGCGTCACCACGGCCGCAGTGCCGGCGTCCTCGAGACGCGTCCAGAGCGAGTCCTCGCCGAAGGCGGAGAAGAGCGGCTGCGCGATGCCGCCCATCTTGAGGATGGCGAGGAATCCCAGGTAGAGCTCGGGGATGCGGTCGAGGAAGAGGCAGATCCGGTCGCCGGGTACGAGACCCAGGTCGAGGAGCGCCGCGGCGAAGGCGTCGGTCGCGCGCCTCAGGTCGTCGAACGTGTAGGCGCGCTCGTGGCCGAGATGGTCCTCCCAGAGGAGCGCCGGGTGGTCGCCCCGCCCCAGTCTGCACAGGCGGTCGGTGCAGTGCCAGCCGATGTTGAGCGGCTCGCCAGAACGCCAACCGAGGGCACTGGCGGCCGACTCCCAGACCATGGCGGCGCGCGGCGGGGCTTCGAGGAGCAGGGTGCTCATGGAGCCTCCTGGGATGCGATGGCTGCGGGCGAGGTGCGTCGCGGCATGGTCGCTCAGCTCTCCAGGGCGACCGCGGCAGCGGCGAGCTCGCCGGTGTGGGTGAGGGTGAGATGGGCGCGGCGCACCCCGAGCTCGGAGGCGAGACGCGCCATCCGGCCGCGGAAGCCAATCTCCGGCCGGGCGCCCGGCGCAGCCTCGACGACGATCTCCCGGAAGTAGCCGAGGTCGCCCGGTCCGGCGGCGAGCGCCTTGATCGCCGCCTCCTTGGCGGCGAAGCGGGCGGCGAGGTGACGGGCACGCCGGGCGGGCGGAAGGCGTTCCCAGGCGACCCGCTCGTCGGCGACGAGCAGCTGGCGCGGCAGTGCGTCGGGATCGGCCTCGAGCGCGCGCGCGACGCGCGCGACTCCGACCACGTCGATGCCGAGACCCACGAGCATGGCGACTCCTGCCCCGAGTCGGCTCGTGGAACGTCACTGCTTCAGTTGTCGGCCCGGGGCCTGATCTCGATTGTCCTGCCGGGTCGAGAATCCGTCCCCGACCTTTCGGGTAGGTCGTGTCGAGGGCGCCGACTAACGTCCCTCGGGCTCGTCGTCCTCCGATGGCGGGGCGAGCGCCGCCGCGTCCTCCTCGTCCCAGCGCCGCAGGCGCTCGGCGTCGCGCCGGCGGCGGCGGCGGAACGCGGCGAGCGCGAGCAGCGCGATCCCGCCCCACAGCACGACCGAGCTCGAGATCACCGGCAGCCAGCGGTCGAAGAGGGTCCGGCGCTTCCAGTAGGCCGCTTCGAACGCGCCGAGGCTCTGCCCGGTCTCGGCGCGGAAAGCCGCGGCGAAGCGCTCCCCCCGGCTGAGGCGCGCCAGGATGGCGGGAGCGATTCCCTCGCCATGCCGCTGCAGGAGCTCGCGCACTAGATCTCCGGCGAGGGCATAGGCGGCGTGCACCTCGGAGGCGCTGCCGGAGGAGAAAGCGCGGTCGAGCCGGGCGAGCGGCAGGCGGGTGTCGGTGAGGACGGCCAGGGCGACGCGCGCGCGGTCGCCGAGATCCCATTCGCGCCCGGCGGCCATCGCCAGGCCCTCGCCGAACCAGCGCGGCAGGTCCCCGCCGCCGACCTGGCGCCCGACCAGCACGTGGGTCACCTCGTGGCGCAGCAGCGGCACGAGACCGAGGTTGGGATAACGGTCGACCCGCGCGGGCAGGACGACGATCACGCCGTCGCTGGTGGCGTAGCCGGAGATCCAGGTGGGCGTGGCGCGCGCGGCGGCCGAGCTCTCGGGCGCCAGCACGACGAGGATCGGCGGTTCGCCGCCGACGCCGGTGAGCCGCACTGCGGGGTCGAGCGCCGCGGCGGGAAGCCGCTCGATCTCGCGCGCGACCGGGGCGAGCTCGGGCGGCGCGCGCACGACCAGGGCCGGCGGCTCCTGTCCGGTAGCACCGCCGGCGAGCGCCAGGGCGAGGAGCGCCGCCCCCGCGAGGCGGCGTCCGGAGAGGTGGCTGGGCAGGATGCGCATCGTCGGGCTCTCGTTTCGCAGTCTAGGGCATCGCCCGCCCTCGACCCGTCGCCGGCGTTCCTCCCGGCCAGTCGGATCGCCATGCGCTGGGTTTCTCGGCTCCCCGGTGGCCGGCGGTCCCCCGCCCGCGTGCAGCCATTGCTCCCCCG
>CAZPZW010000217.1:0-4212 GCA_964591165.1 uncultured Thermoanaerobaculia bacterium
GCAAAGCGTTGCGAGCCGGAGCGCGACGGAGCTTTCACCGGCCGGCCGCGGGCGGGGGAACAAAGGCTACCGAGGAACGGCGAACGCCAGAACGGATCTCGGCGCAGGGAGATCCGACCCACCGGGGGGAACGGTGGCTACCGAGTCACCGATTCAGGTCACCCGCCGAGCAGGCCGACGACCTGGCCGTCGACCCAGTCCATCTTCTCGGCCTGCGGCACCGCCGGCAGCCCCGGCATGCGGATGATCTCGCCCAGGAGCGGCACGACGAAGCCGGCGCCGGCCGCGAGCACGACCGAGCGCACGGTGATGTCGAAGTTCTCCGGGCGGCCGACCGCCTGCGGGTCGTCGGAGAGCGAGTACTGGGTCTTCGCCATGCAGATCGGGAGCTTGCCGTAGCCCAGCTTCTCGACCAGGGCGAGGTCGCGCACCGCGTTCTTGGCGAACGAGACGCTGCGCGCGCCGTAGATCTTCTTGGCGATCGTCTCGATCTTCTCCGGCACCGGCCGGTCGAGCTCGTAGAGCGGCGTGTACGGCGTGGTCTTCCGCTTCGCCTGCGCGATCACCACCTGGGCGAGGTCGCGCCCACCCTGGCCGCCGTCGGTGAAGATGTCGGCGATCGCGCAGGGGACGCCGAGCTTCTCGCAGCAGCGTTGGATCGCCGCGAGCTCCTCGGCGCTGTCGGTGCCGAAGCGGTTGATCGCAATCACCGGGGCGAGGTTGAAGAGCGCCGCGTTCTCGACGTGCTTGACCAGGTTCGGGAGGCCCCGTTCGACCGCCGCCGGATCGGGCGTCGCGTACTTCTCCTTCTCGCGCACGCCGCCGTGCAGCTTGAGCGCCCGCACGGTGGTCACCAGCACCATCGTCGCCGGATCGAGGCCGGCGGCGCGGCACTTGATGTCGAGGAACTTCTCGGCGCCGAGGTCGGAGCCGAAGCCGGCCTCGGTGACCGTCCAGTCGGCGTGCGCCAGGGCCATCTTGGTGGCGATCACCGAGTTGCAGCCGTGCGCGATGTTGGCGAACGGTCCGCCGTGGACGAACGCCGGCACGCCCTCGACGGTCTGCACCAGGTTCGGCATCAGCGCGTCCTTGAGCAGCACCATGAGCGCGCCCACCGCCTTCAAGTCGGCGGCGGTCACCGCCTTGCCGTCGCGGTCGAGCCCGACGATCAGGCGCGCGAGGCGCACGCGCAGATCCGCTTCGTCCTCCGACAGGCAGAGCGCCGCCATGATCTCGGAGGCGGGCGTGATGTCGAAGCCGGTCTCGCGCGGCACCCCTTCGAGCGGCCCGCCGAGGCCGACCACCACGTGGCGCAGGGCCCGATCGTTGAGGTCGAGCACCCGCCGCCAGAGGATGCGGCGCACGTCGAGTCCCAGCTTGTTGCCCTGCTGCAGGTGGTTGTCCACCATCGCGGCGAGCAGATTGTTGGCCGAGGTGATGGCGTGGAAGTCGCCGGTGAAGTGGAGGTTGATGTCCCCGGCCGGAGTGAGCACCGAAGCGCCACCGCCGGTCGCCCCCCCCTTCATGCCGAAGACCGGGCCGAGCGAGGGCTCGCGCAGCGCCAGGCAGGCCTTCTCGCCGATCGCGGCCAGCCCCTGGGCGAGACCGATCGAGACCGTCGTCTTGCCCTCGCCGGCGGTGGTCGGGGTGATCGCCGAGACCAGCACCAGGCGGCCGGGCGCTCGCCCGGCGGCGGCGCGCGCCTCGAGGCGGATCTTGGCCTTGTCGTGACCGTAGGGGACGAAATGTTCAGCCCGGATGCCGAGCTCGCGGGCGACTTCGAGAATGGGACGGACTCTGCCGCTCATGGGGACTCCTCCAGGCGCAAGGATATGACGGGAGCTGACGGCGAGCCGCAACCCCATCGGGCGGGACGGCCCGTGAGCTCGCGGACGCGCTTCGCGCTTCAGTCCTGCAGATCGATGTCGATCAGGCGGCCCGGCTCGCCGTTCCAGGCCTCGAGCGTCGGCTCGCCCTGCTCGTCGACGCCGATCGCGGCGGCCGGGTAGATCTTCCCCTCGCCGTTGCCCATGGTATCGACCTGGAAGATGGCCACGCCGAACGGGAAGCGCTGATCGAACTCGGAGCCCTCGGGCGAGACCCCGAGCGGCCGGCGGGTGATCACCACGTAGTGCCGCCCCCCTTCGATCGGGACGGACACCACGAGGTTGAGCGGGTACTCCATCGCGCCGAAGCGCAGCCGCCCGTCGCTGCGGTAGGCGAGCGCCGCCTCGAGCGCCCGCCCGCCGCGCTCGGTGAGCAGGGAACGCAGTTGGCGCACCTCCTCGAGCGGGGTCTCCGAGTCGATGACCAGGGTCGCCGCCATGCGGGTGTCGCCCAGGGTGCGAGGGGAGGCGAACTCGGCGGTCATGGTGAAGGTCTCGCTGGCGGCGAGCGGCCAGGCGAGCAGAAGGCCGAGGGCGACTGTAGATCGAACGCGGGGGCGAGGTCGGGCGCTGGCGGGCATCACCCGGTCAGCATAGAGCCGGACCTCGCCCCGCTTCAAGCCGAGGTCAGGGCATCGCGGGCGCTTCGCCCGGCCCCGGCTCCTCGACGTACCAGCGCCCATCGATCTTCACGAAGGTCAGCGCCTCGCCGTCGAGCGAGCCGGTCGCCTTGTCCCCCTCGATCTTGAGGTCGGTCAGAGCGCCGGTGGGGATCTTCACCGGCGACTCGCTCTTCGCCTCGTCGCCGGGCATCGACTTCATGAAAGCCATCACGTCGGTGAGGAAGGCGCCGACGTCCATCGACTCGAACTTCTTCTGGACTTCCTCCTGCGAGAGCTCGGGCGGCTCGGGCTCGCCGTCCTTGGGCATCGTCGGCAGGCCGTACTTGGCGACCAGGGTGTTGTAGTTCTCGCGGACCTTGCCCATCTCCTGCTTGGCCTTGGCGAGCTGCTCGTCCATCTTCTTCTTCTCGGCGGGGTCCATCTTCTCGCCGGTCATCCCTTCGGCCATGCCACCCATCCCCTCGGCCATGGCGCCGCCCATCTCGGCGCCCATCTGCGAGAAGGCGACCATCATCGTGGCGCCGAGGTACATCCCCATCGCCATCTCGGCGCGGGACTTCGGGGTCATGCAGGCCGCCATCTCCGAGAGGTCCTCGTTGGCCGCCGCCTTCTTCATCCGCTCGACCAGCGCCTCGGGGCTCTCGGCCCCGGGCGCCTTGGCCGGCGCCGCCTTGGCAGGCGCCGCCGCGGCTGCGCCCGCCGCGTTGTCGCCCTTCTTGGCGCAGGCGATGCCCGAGCCCAGCGCCAGACAGATCAGGCCGAGGACCGCCGAGCTCGCTACACGTCTCCCGCTATCGAACATCGCCAGCTCCTTTCGATTGAATTGCAGGCGCAAAGATCCCCCAGAAAGGGGGCGCCGCGCAATCCCTCACCCCTGGAGAACGTCGGAATCCACCCTGACGTGACAGCTTCGCCCCGCCTTCGGCCATGTAAACTACGCCGCATGTCGGCAACCGAGCGTCTGACCACGCCGCTGGTCCGGGAGGGTCGTCGGGGCGCGCTGCGCCCGGCGAGCTGGGACGAGGCGTTGGATCGGGCCGCCGGAGGGTTCCGCGACGCCATCGCGCGCAAGGGTCCCTCGGCGTTCGGGCTCTTCAGCTGTTCGAAGAGCACGAACGAGGTGAACTACGCGGCGGGGAAGTTCGCCCGCGCGGTCCTCGGCTCGAACAACGTCGACAGCTGCAACCGCACTTGACACGCTCCTAGCGTCGCCGGTCTGGCGGCGGTCTTCGGAGCGGGGGGCGGCACGAGCTCCTACCGGGAGATCGAGGAGACCGACTGCATTCTCCTCTGGGGATCGAACGCGCGCGACGCGCACCCGATCTTCTTCCACCATCTCCTGAAGGGAGTGCGGCGCGGCGCGCGGTTGATCGCCATCGACCCGCGGCGGACCAGCTCGGCGGCGTGGGCGGATCTCTGGGCTGGCCTCGACGTCGGCTCCGACATCGCGCTCGCCAACTCGATCGCGCGCGAGATTCTCGCCGCCGGCCTCGAGCACGAGGAGTTCGTCGCCCAGGCGACCAGCGGCATCGAGGCGTTCCGCGCCCACGTCGAGAGCTGGACCCTGGAGCGCGGCGAGCAGGAGACCGGCGTGCCGGCCGCGGTCATCCGCGAGATCGCGCACGCCTACGCCACCGCGCCGCGCGCCATGATCTGCTGGACGCTCGGCATCACCGAGCACCACACCGCGGTCGACAACGTCC
>CAZPZW010000218.1:0-4197 GCA_964591165.1 uncultured Thermoanaerobaculia bacterium
CCTCGCCATCGGCTACCTGCCGATCTACGTGCCGCGGCCGCTGCTCGAGGCGATCGGTTGCCTGCCGGTGGCGGTGTTCGGCGGCGGCGCCGACGTCGAGATCATCCGCGGCGACTCCTATTTCCAGTCCTACATCTGCCACATTCCGCGCTCGACGCTCGAGCTCGGCCTGGCCGGCGACCTCGACGCGCTCGACGGCATGCTCTTCCCGTCGATCTGCGACGTCATCCGCAACCTGGGCGGCATGTGGCGGCTGCTCTTCCCCGACCGCTGGACGGCTTACGTCGATCTACCGCAGAACTTCGAAGCGGCGGTGGGCGGTCGCTTCTACGCCGGGGAGCTGCGGCGGATCGCCGGCGAGCTCGAGGCGCTCGGCGCCCGCCCGCTCGATTCCGACGTGCTCGGCGCCGCGGTCGCGGAGGAGAACCGGCGGCGCGCCGCGCTCGCGGAGCTCGACGCGATCCGGGTGCGCGAGCCCTGGCGGATCTCCGCGGCCGAGGCCTACCTGGTCTCGCGCGCCGGGACCCTGATGCCGGCCGCCGAGCACCTCGTGATGCTCGAGGGCCTCCTTGCCGCGGTCGCCGAGCGACCGGCGCGGCTGGTCGACAACGCGCGCGTGGTGCTGGTCGGCTCCTTCTGCGAGCAGCCGCCGCTCGAGCTGGTGGTCACCCTCGAGAAGGCCGGCTGCGACATCGTGGTCGACGACTTCCAGCTCGGCCTGCGGACGATCGAAGGGGCGATCGAGATCGCGCCCGGCGAGGATCCCTTGGCGGCGCTGGCGCGCGCCTTCCTCGAGCGGGGCGTCGCCACCGCGTCGCGTTACATCGCCGGCGGCGAGAAGGGGAGGTCTCTGGTCGACACGGTGCGCACGAGCGGCGCCGACGGAGTGGTGTTCGCCGCCGCCTCGTTCTGCGATCCGGCGCTGCTCGACCAGCCGATGCTCGAGAGCGCGCTCGACCGCGCCGGCATCCCGCACACCAGCTTCAAGTTCGCCGAGAACACCGGCCAGTTCCAGACCATCCGCGAGCAGGCGGGCGCCTTCTCCGACGCCGTCAAGCTCTGGGGGGGAGCATGAGCCCGCTCACCGTGCTCGGCTCCGGCGAGCCCGAGTCGACGGCGCCGGCGGGCGGGCGGCCGGAGCCGGCCAAGGACCGCAGCCAGCAGCGCCAGAAGGAGATGCTGGCGCGCCACTTCGAGAAGCTCGAGCGCGCCCACGACGAGGGGAAGAAGGTGGTTTACACCTTCGTGCCCGGCAACTTGACCGAGCTGATCGGCGCTCTCGACATGCTGCCGGTGCTGCCCGAGATCAACGCCCTGCAGTCGGGCATGCGCGGGCGCTCGGCCCGCTACATCGCCGAGGCGGAGAAGGCGGGGCACTCCGAGGACGTCTGCACCTACGTCAAGTGCGACATCGGCATGATGCGCAGCGGCAACGTCGGCCCCACCGGCACCAAGCTGCCCGAGCCCGACCTGCTGCTGCTCTCCTACACCGGTTGCTTCACCTTCATGAAGTGGTTCGAGCTGCTGCGCGAGTCCTACCAGTGCCCGGTGGTGATGCTCCACGTCCCCTACCAGCCCGACGGGCGGATCACTCCCGAGATGCGGCGCTACGTGGTCGAGCAGCTCGAGCGCGAGGTGGTGCCGGCGCTCGAGCGGGTCGCCGGGCGCACGCTCGATCTCGACGAGCTGGCGCGCCGGCTGGCGCTCTCGGCGCGGGCCGAGGACGACCTGGTGGCGGTCTGGGAGTCGGCTCGCCATCGGCCGTCGCCGATCGACGGCTACTTCGGTGGCGTCTACTACGTCGGCCCGATCTTCTCCGCCTTCCGGGGAACCGAGGACGCGGTCGCCTATTACGCCGAGCTGCGCGAGGAGATCGAGGCGCGCATCGCCGCTGGCGCGGGTCCGGCGACGCCCGACGGCACGATGGGCCCGGAGCGCTACCGGCTGGTGGTGGAAGGGCCGCCCAACTGGACTCACTTCCAGGACTTCTGGCGCATGTTCAGCCGCGAAGGAGCAGTGGTGGTGGCCAGCACCTACACGCGGGTGGGCGGGCTCTACGACACCGGCTTCCGCCACGACCCGGCGCACCCGCTGGAGAGCCTCGCCGACTATTGCCTCGGCTGCTACACCAACCTGGGCCTGCCGGCGCGCCTCGACCTGCTCGAGCGCTACGTGCGCGACTACTCGGCCGACGGTTTCATGATCAACAGCGTCAAGTCCTGCAACTCCTTCAGCGCCGGCCAGCTCTTGATGCTGCGCGAGCTCGAGCAGCGGACCGGCGTGCCGGGCGGGTTCATCGAGTCGGACCTCGTCGACCCGCGCTACTTCGGCAAGGCGAACATCGAGAACCGCGTCCAAAGCTACCTGCAGATGCTGGCGGCGCGGCAGGCCCGGAGGCCGGCATGAGGTGCGCCGTCGGCATCGATTTGGGCTCGACCACCACCAAGGCGGTGCTGCTCGACGAGCAGGGGCACGTCGTCGGGAAGGGCATCACCAACAGCCGCAGCAACTACGAGGTCGCCTGCGCGGTCGCCCACGAGGAGGCGCTGACCGCGACCCGGCTCTCGCTGCTGCGGCGGGCGCTCGCGGCGGCTCCGGGGCTGACGCCGGAAGCGGTCGAGCGGCTCTCCGAGCGGCTCGCCCGGGCCTTCCGGCTCGAGCTCTACCTGACCGAGCTCGCCGCGTTGCGCGAGGAGGTCGCGCGCGGCGCGGCCGCCGGCGCGCTCGCCGAGGCGGCCGCCGAGGCGCTCGACGAGATGGAGCGCGACGCTCCGGCGGTGTTCCTCGACGGCTCCGAACGGCGGAGCGACTTCTTCCGCGACCTCGCTGGCGCCGCCTACATGGCCGCCGCCGAGAGGCTGACCGCGGACGGCCGGGTTCCTTTCGAGCGACTGACCGGGGTCTTCGACCGCGCCATCCTCGACGTCGAGACGCGTGCCCACGAGCGCGATTTCGGACGCCTGCTGCGCGCCGGAGCGCGCCGCATCGCCGAGCTGCCGGTCGAGCGGGAGGCGATCGACGCCGCGCTCGCCGAAGTCGGGAGCAACGGCCTCGAGGAGGTCGCTTTCGTCGGCACCGGCTACGGCCGCCAGACGCTGCCCTTTCCGAAGGAGGCGGTGCGCAGCGAGATCCTCTGCCACGGCCGCGGCGCCCACCGGATGTTCGCTGGCACCCGTACGGTGCTCGACATCGGCGGCCAGGACACCAAGGCGATCCAGGTCGACGACCAGGGCGTGGTGACCTCGTTCCAGATGAACGACCGCTGCGCCGCGGGGTGCGGGCGCTACCTCGGCTACATCGCGGACGAGCTCAACCTCGGCCTGCACGAGCTGGGCCCGTTGGCGCTCGGCGCGCGGCGGGTGGTGCGCGTCAACTCGACCTGCACGGTGTTCGCCGGCGCCGAGCTGCGCGAGCGGCTGGCGCTGGGCCAGAGGCGCGAGGAGATCGTCGCCGGCCTGCACCGGGCGATCATGCTGCGCGCCATGTCGCTGCTCGCCCGCTCGGGGGGCATCCGCGACCAGTTCACGTTCACCGGCGGGGTGTGCAAGAACCCCATGGCGACCAAGATGCTGGGCGAGCTGGTGGGCGAGAACTACGGCGCCGACATCGTGCTCAACATCCATCCCGACTCGATCTACATGGGCGCGCTGGGCGCGGCGCTCTTCGCGCTCGACGACTGGACGGCGGGGCGGGCGAGCCTGCTGCCGACCTTTTCCGCGGCGGCGGTGGCCTGAGGGAGCCAGATGGAGAGCCTGCTGACCGCCGGCGTCGACGCCGGATCGAGCTCGGTGAAGGTGGCGGTGATGCGCAGCGCGCGCGGCGGTCATGGAGCGACCGGCGAAAGGCTCGTCGGGGCGGCGGGCGCCGAAGTGCTGGCCACCGTCGTGCAGCGCATCCGCCGCCGCAAGGTCCACGACGTGGTCCGGCTGACGCTGGAGGAGGCCTGCCTCGCCGCCGGCGTGCGGGGCGACGGCTTCTGCTATCTCGCCTCCACCGGTGACGGCGACGCGGTGCCCTTCCGCACCGGCCACTTCTTCAGCATGACCGCGCACGCCCGCGGTGCGCTCTTCCTCGACCCGGCAGCGCGCGCGGCGCTCGACATCGGCGCGCTCCACGTGCGCGCCATCCGCCTCGACGAGCGGGGCAAGGTGCTCTCCCACCGGATGACCAGCCAGTGCGCGAGCGGCAGCGGCCAGT
>CAZPZW010000219.1:0-4181 GCA_964591165.1 uncultured Thermoanaerobaculia bacterium
AGCCTTTGGTGGGGCCGGTGACGGTGGAGTACGCGACCGTGAACGGTAGTGCGGTGGCGGGGGCGGACTACTCCAGCGTCGGCGGCACGCTCGTCTTCCCTGCCGGGACCGTCTCGGGAGCGACGCAGACGATCACGGTGCCGATCCTCGACGACGCGATCGCCGAGGCGTCCGAGACCTTCACGGTCGAGCTTGCGATCGGCGTGCCGGCGATCGTGGGCGATCCTCCGGGCGAGGCGCCGGCGCCGCCGGTGAGCTTCGTGGTCGGCGACGCCCACACCGTGACCCTGCAAGACGACGACAGCGGTGGCATCCTGGTTTCCGCGGTCTCGCCGTCACCAGTCTCCGAGAACGGTGGCGCCGCGACCTTCGACGCCGTCCTCGGCTCGCAGCCGGCGGCCGACGTCACCTTGGCGCTCGCCGCCGCGGACCCGAGCGTGTGCACGATCGCGATCACCTCCCTCACCTTCACCGCGGCGAACTGGGCGACGCCGCAGCCGGTCACGCTGACCATCCTCGACGACGCCGTCGCCGAACCGGACAAGCCGTGCAGCGTGATCACCCAGCCGGCGGCGAGCGGCGACCCGTTCTACGCCGGCTTCGACGCGCCCAACCCGTCGGTGCTCGTCCAGGACGACGACGCCGCCGGCATCTCGGTCACGCCGACGGCCGGCTTGGTGACCGACGAGAGCGGGGCGAGCGACCAGTTCAGCATCGTCCTGACCAGTCAACCGGCGGCGAACGTCACCGTGGCGCTCGCTTCATCGGATGGCGGCGAGGCGACCGTGCCGGCGACGTTGACCTTCACGCCGGGCAACTGGAACGTGGCGCAGCCGGTGACCGTGACCGGCCAGAACGATGCGGTCGACGACGGCGACGTGGCGTTCAGCATCTTCACCTCGGTTGCCACCGTCGATCCGCTCTACGCGGTGCTCGATCCAGCCGACCCGACGGGGACCAACCTCGACGACGACAGCGCGGGAATCGCCCTCTCGCAGACCCTGGGTCTTCTCACTGCGGAGAGCGGCGGCAACGACAGCTTCACCGTGGTGCTCGAGTCGGAACCGACGGCGAACGTCCAGGTGGCGCTCGCGTCGACCGCCCCCGACGAGGCAGTCGCCGTGGAGGCGAACCTCACCTTCACGCCGGGCAACTGGAGCGTGCCGCAGGCGGTGCACGTCGACGGGGTCGACGATTCGGTGATCGACGGCACCCAGAGCTTCACCATCCAGGTCGGACCGGTCACCTCGGGCGACGCGCTCTATGCCGCCCTCGCCGACCAGTTCGCCGGCGGCGACAACGCCGACGACGACCTGGCGGGGATCGCGGTGACTCCGATCGCCGGGTTGCAGGTGGCGGAGAGCGGCACCACGGCGCAGTTCAGCGTAGTGCTCAACACCCAGCCGGCGGCGGACGTCGACATCGCGATCGCGAGCGGCGACACCGCGGAGGTGACCGTTTCGGACGCTCTCCTCACCTTCACCAGCGGCGACTGGAACCTGCCGCGCACGGTGACCCTGACCGGGGTGGACGACGCGGTGGTGGACGGCGCGCAGAGCGTCACTATCACCCTCGCCCCGGCGGCGAGCGCCGACAGCAACTACTCCGGCCTCGATCCGGCAGACGTCGCGGTGGACAACGCTGACGACGACGCCGCGGCGATCCTGGTCACGCCGATTTCCGGCCTCACGACGACCGAGGGACTCGGCACGGCGCAGTTCACCGTCGTGCTCACCAGCCAGCCGGCGGCGGACGTCGCGATCGCGCTCGCGGTCGACGACGGCAGCGAAGGCGAGTTGCTCTCGGCGAGCACGCTCAGCTTCACCGCCGGCGACTGGGACCAGCCACAGACGGTCACGGTGCGGGGCAAGAACGACGACCTGGCGGACGGCGACATCGCCTACACGACCGAGCTCCAGCCGGCGTCGTCGAGCGATCCGGACTACGCCGGGCTCGATCCGGACGACGTGGGCCTGACGAATCTGGACGACGACAGCTCCGGCATCCTGGTCTCCGGCGCGACGCCGGCGGGCCTCAGTGAGCCGGCCTCGTCCGCGGTGTTCACCGTGACTCTCGCTTCGCAGCCGACCGCCGACGTCAGCCTCGCGCTCGCCTCCTCCGACCCCTCGGAGTGCGTGCCGGGGAGTCCATCGGTGTTGCTCACCGCCGCCAACTGGTCGCTCGGGGTGAGCGTCACGGTCGACGCCGTGGACGACCTCCTGGCCGACGGAACGCAGGCCTGCTCGATCCTCACCGGGGTGGCCGACTCGCTCGACGGCGACTACGACGGGGTCGATCCGGCCGACGTGGCGCTCTCCGTCGTCGACAACGAGGCCGCGGGGGTGGTCGTCACGCCGACCACGCCGCTCCTGACCACCGAGGCGGGAGGCAGCGCGAGCTTCGAGGTGGTCCTCACCAGCCAGCCGGTCTTCCCGGTGGTGGTGAACCTCACTTCGACCGATCTCTCCGAGGGCGCGCTCTCGACCACCGCGCTGGTCTTCGCGCCGGCGGCTTGGAACGTGCCCAAGTCGGCCACGATCTTCGGGCAGGACGACGGAGCGCTCGACGGTGACGTCGGCTACAGCGTGGAGACGGTCGTCTTGTCGAGCGATCCGACGTACGCGGCGATCGACCCGGCCGACCTCGCCCTGGTCAACCGCGACGACGAGACGGACCTCGCGGTGAGCAAGGACGACGGCCTCACCTCGATCTCGGCCGGCGCCACGGTGACTTACACCATCGTGGCGAGTAACCTCGGTCTGGCTCCGATCGCCGGCGCCACGGTCGTGGACCCGCTCCCGGCGCTGCTGCAGAACGTCTCCTGGACTTGCACGGCGAGCCCCGGCTCGAGCTGCGCGGCAGGGGGCGCCGGGAATCTGAACGAGGCGGTCGATCTCGCGGCGGGCGGCAGCGCCACCTTCAGCGTCTCGGGGGATCTGCCGATCGCTCAACCGAACGGCCTGCTGACAAACTCGGTCACCATCGCCGCGCCGGCCGGGTTCAGCGATGTCGCAACGGGCAACAACACGGCGGAGGACTCGACCACGATCGTCGAGGTGCCCGAGCCGCAGGTGACCGGGCTCGACACGGTGCGTGACACCGGCGACGGGGTGCTGGCGGCGGGGGAGGAGACCCCGGCGTCGATCACCCAGGTCTACCTGACCTTCAGCGACGACATGGCGGATCCGGTCGGGCACGGGGACCCCGAGGACGTCACCAACCCCGCCAACTACCGGCTGATCGCCGCCGGCAGCAACGGCATCCTCGAGACCTCGGCCTGCGCCTCGGTCTCCGGAGACGACACCGCCCTCGCTCTGGCGGGCGTGAGCTACGACGGGCTCGCCCGCGAGGCGCGAATCCGGCTCGCCGGAACGACCGCTCTCGCGCCCGCCGCCCATCGCCTGCTCGCCTGCGGGACGCTCGAGGCCGACAACGGCCTGGCGCTCGACGGTGACGGCAACGGCACCGGCGGTGACGACTTCGCGCGGGACTTCGCGGTGATCCAGGCCAACTGGCTGGAGAACCCGAACTTCGACGTCGATCTCGCGAGCTGGACGGTCGCCGAACCGGCGCCTGGGGAGACGCAGCCCGGTGCGGACGACGCCGATCTCAAGCCGACCTCGGGCTCGGCGGAGATCCAGACCGCGGCAGGGGCGGGGCAGGTTTGGGGCCTCGCGCAGTGCTTCCCGGTGACGGCACTCGACCTGGTGGAGGGGCACGCGCAGGTCCGGATCGCCAGCGCCGCACCCGGAGATCCGGCGGCGAGCCTCGGCATCGACTTCTTCGACGCCGCGGCCTGTGGCGGCGGGTTGCTGGCGAGCGGGGTCTCGCCGGCCCAGGGCGGCGACAGCGGCGGCGCCTTCGTGACCCTGGCGACCGGCGCTACTTCGGCGCCCGAGCTCGCGCTCTCGGTGCGTTTCACCCTGGGATTGCAAGGAGGTTCGGCCGCCACCTTCACCGCGACGTGGGACAACCCCGCCCTCGGCCCGCCGCTTCCGCTCTTCGCCGACGGCTTCGAGAGCGAGGACACCTCGCACTGGAGCAGTACTCTGCCCTGAGCCTCCGCGGGCAGGGAGGGGGCGCTCGGTCGCTGATCGAGCGCCCCATTGCCTTCCTCCAAAGAGCGGTACCGACCGATCGCGCGGGCGGAGGCTCTCCGCCGCCCCGGGCTCGGCGAGGCG
>CAZPZW010000220.1:0-4172 GCA_964591165.1 uncultured Thermoanaerobaculia bacterium
GAGGTCGACTACGCCTCCGAGTACCGCTACCGCGACCCGCTCGCCGATCCTTCGGTCCTGGTCGCCGGGATCTCGCAGTCGGGCGAGACCATCGACACCGTCTGGGCGATGGAGGCCGCCAAGGAGCGTGGCGCGCGCCTGATCGCCCTGTGCAACGTCCAGGGATCGCAGGCGACGCGCATCAGCTCCGGCGTGCTCTACACCCACGCCGGCCCCGAGATCGGCGTCGCCTCGACCAAGGCCTTCACCACCCAGCTCGCCGCCTTCTACCTGCTGGCGCTCTACCTGCGCCAGCAGCAGGGCCGGGAGATCCCTCCCGAGCTGCTGGCGGCGCTCGCCCACGTGCCGCAGGCGATCTCCGAGGCGCTGGCGATCGAGCCGGAGACCGACGAGCTCGCGCGCCGCTTCCAGAACTCGAGCGACTTCCTCTACCTGGCGCGCGGCATCCACTACCCGATCGCGCTCGAGGGCGCGCTCAAGCTCAAGGAAATCTCCTACATCCACGCCGAGGGCTACCCGGCGGGAGAGATGAAACACGGACCGATCGCGTTGATCGACGAGCAGCTGCCGGTGGTGGCGATCGCCACCGGCCGGCGGGTCTTCGAGAAGGTCAAGTCGAATCTGCAGGAGGTCAAGGCGCGCGACGGTGTGGTGATCGCGATCACCGACCGCGACCCCGAGGAGCTCGACGGCGTCGCCGACCACGTGCTGCGCGTCCCCACCGTCTCCGAGCACCTGCAACCGATCGTCAACGTCGTGCCGCTGCAGCTCCTGGCCTATCAGATCGGCGTCCGGCGGGGCGCCGACGTCGACCAGCCACGCAATCTCGCCAAGAGCGTCACCGTCGAGTAGCGAGCGGCGGCTCGCGCGCCGGCGCGCCGCCCGATAGAGTCGCGCGGTGACTCGCAGCTCGCCCGCGGCACTCGAACTCGCCCTCAATCCCGAGCAGCTCGCCGCCGTGACCCACGGCGACGGGCCGCAGCTCGTCCTGGCGGGCGCCGGCTCGGGCAAGACCCGGGTCATCACCTATCGCGTGGCCTGGCTGGTGCGCGAGCGCGGCGTCGATCCGGCCTCGATCGTCGCGGTGACCTTCACCAACAAGGCCGCCGGCGAAATGCGCGACCGGGTGGAACGGCTGCTCGAGCTCTTTCCGCTGCCCACCTTCGTCGGCACCTTCCACCGCTACGCGCTCACCCTGTTGCGCCGCCACGGCGAGCGCGTCGGTCTGGCGCGCGATTTCGCGATCCTCGACACCGACGACCAGAAGAGGCTGATCGCCCAGGCGATGGCCGCCGAAGGCGTCCCGGAGTCGAGCTTCCCGCCGCGCTCGGTGCTCGCCGCGATCTCGGGAGCGAAGAACCAGCTCCTCTCGGTCGAGGCCTACGAGCGCAACGCGTCGGGCTTCTTCGAGCAGCGGGTGGGGCGCGTCTACCGGCGCTATCAGGCGCTGCTCCGCGAAGCCTCCGGGGTCGATTTCGACGACATGATGACCCTCGCGGTGCGGCTCCTCGCCGAGCACGCCGAGATCGCCGAGCGCCTGCGCCAGCGGGTGCGCTACCTGCTGGTCGACGAGTTCCAGGACACCAATCGCGCTCAGCTCGAGCTGGTCGACCGCATCGCCGGCGCCGCGGGCAATCTGACCGCGGTCGGCGACGAGGACCAGGGAATCTACCGCTGGCGCGGCGCCGACCTCGCCAACATCCTCGAGTTCGAGCGCCACTTCCCGGGCGCCACGGTGCGCAAGCTGGAGCGCAACTACCGCTCCACCGCGACCATCCTCGAGGCCGCCAACGCGGTCGTGGCGCACAATCGGCTGCGCCGCGGCAAGCGACTCTGGACCTCCTCCGGCCGGGGCGAGCCGATCGCGCTGCATCGCGCCGGCGACGAGGCCGAGGAGGCTGCCTGGGTGGTCGATCAGCTCGAGCGCCTGCGCGGCCGCAACGCGCTCTCGGAGATGGCCATCCTGGTGCGCACCAACGCCCAGACGCGCGCCTTCGAGGACGAGTTCTTCCGCCGGCGGATTCCCTACTCGATGGTCGGCGGCGTCCGCTTCTACGAGCGCGCCGAGATCAAGGACCTGGTCGCCTACCTCAGGCTGCTGCGCAACCCGCGCGATTCCTTCTCGCTGCTGCGCATCCTCAACGTCCCGCCGCGCGGCATCGGCAGGACCACCGTGGCGCTGCTCGAGGAGCGGGCGGCCGAGCTCGCGGTCGCTCCCTGGGAGGTGCTCGAGCAGGACGCGCTGGGCAACTTCCCGCCGCGCGCCGCGACCGCGCTGCGCGCTTTCCGCGAGCTCCTCGCCGGCCTGCGCGGCGCCGCTGCGGAGCTGCCGCTCCCCGCGCTGCTCGACGAGCTGCTCGCCAAGACCGGCTACCTCGAGAGCCTCCGCCGCGACAACGAGGAGGACCAGGCGCGGCTCGAGAACCTCCGCGAGTTCCTCACCGCGGCGCAGAGCTTCACCGAGGCGAAGAGCTACGGCGAGGGCCAGGAAGAGGATCTGCTGACCGCCTTCCTCGATCACGTCGCCCTGGTGACCGACCTCGACGCCTGGCAGGAGGAGCGCGGCGTCACGCTGATGACCCTGCACAGCGCCAAGGGGCTCGAGTTCCCGGTGGTCTTCGTCGCCGGCCTCGAGGACGGCCTGCTGCCGCACTTCAACGTCCAGGGGCGCAGCGAGGACCAGGAGGAGGAGCGCCGGCTCTTCTACGTCGGCATGACCCGGGCCCGCGAGC
This sequence comes from uncultured Thermoanaerobaculia bacterium, assembly GCA_964591165.1. Classification (GTDB taxonomy): domain Bacteria; phylum Acidobacteriota; class Thermoanaerobaculia; order Multivoradales; family JAGPDF01; genus JAGPDF01. The sequence goes on from CAZPZW010000220.1 coordinate 2,733, forward strand.
GCCTGCTCCTCTCCTGTTGCCGGCGGCGGCGGATCGCCGGCGCCTACCAGGATCAGCTCGAGTCGCCCTTCCTCGCCGAGCTCCCCGAGGCGCTCCTCGAGGTCAGCGAGAGCCCGCGCCTCTACCAGTCGGAGCGGACCCGCGGCATCGACGAGTTCTACGGCCGCCCGCGTCCCGCCGAGTCGCTTTCCGAAGCGCCCCATCGCGGTCCTCGCCGGGGCAGCCGGGTCCGCCATCCCACCTTGGGGCAGGGGGTCGTGCTCGAGATCGACGGCGAGGGCGACGACGCCAAGCTCACCATCTTCTTCGAGCGCGCCGGCAAAAAGAAGCTGATCGCCCGCTTCGCCAGCCTCGAGCTGCTCTAGGCCGCGGCGCGGAGGTCGGGCCCTTCGGCGCGGCAGCGCCGCGCGGCGGGAAGCCGCGAACGGGGCCGACGCCCCTCAGCCTCGCCGCTCGAGCGCGCTCACAGCGGCGAGCAGACGCTCGACGGGCTCGAGCCGGTCGAGCGCCTCGATCGCCCGCTCGAGGTCGAAGGTCACGTATTCGTGGAGAAGGACGTTGCGGAAGCCCGCGAGCGGCACGAGCTCTGCCGCGAGACCGGCCGGAATGCCGGGCTCGGCGCCGAGCTGGCGGACGGCCTCGCCGTAGCTCTCGTAGCGGGCGCCACGCCGCGCGGCGAGCTCCCCCGCGATGTCGACGACGAGCTGGCAGACGGAGAGGAGGGAGAAGAGGACGTCGTTGTGCAGGCTCAAGTCGCGGGCGAGCGCCTCGGCGGTCGCGACGCGCGGCCGCAGCGCTCGCAGGTGGTCGAGATGGCGCCTGAGCTCGGCCAGGCGCTCGACGAGGAAGGTCATCGCGAGACGCCCTCGAGCCGGAGCCGCCGCGCCCGCTCGAGGAAGGGGGCGAGGTCGGCCGCGAGGAGCTGGACATCGCGCTCCCAGGCGTGGCGAGCCTCGGGGTCGAGCGCCAGGAGGAGCCTGCCGCGATGGAGGATGGCGCGCGCGAACAGCGGGGGCGCGTCGTTCAGGACGACCAGGTCGAGGTCGTCGCGGCCGATCGCGGCCCCGAGCTCGACCGTCCAGCGGAGGCGGAGCTCGAAGCGCTCGGCCGCGCTCGGGAAGCGCCGCCAATCGAGGAGAACGCCCAGGTCGACGTCGCTCTCCCGGTGCGCGCGCCCCTCCGCCCGACTGCCGAAGAGATAGGCTGCGACCAACCCCTGCCGCGCCGCGAGAGCCGCGATCAGCCGCGCCTCGAGCCCTTCGCCCGAGACCCCGTCGTCCCCCCGCGAACCCCCGACCGCGCTCATCGCCGGCCATTCTCGCACGGGGCGGACGAGACTCCCTCCGCCCCACCGCCCAGGGCTTCGTGAAGTTCCGGTCCGCGTGGATCCGCGGCGTCCCCAGCTCGTCCGTCGACCAGTGCTTCACCACCCCGGAGCTC
>CAZPZW010000221.1:0-4150 GCA_964591165.1 uncultured Thermoanaerobaculia bacterium
GGCTCGCCGGCGGCGATGCGGATCTGCATCTGCACCAGGTCGATGCCCGTGACCTCTTCGGTGACCGGATGCTCCACCTGGATGCGCGTGTTCATCTCCATGAAGTAGAAGCTGCCGTCGCGATCCAGCAGGTACTCGATGGTGCCCGCGTTCTGATAGCCGACGGCGCCCGCCAGCCGGACCGAGGCCTCGCCCATCCGGGCCCGCAGCTCGTCGTCGAGCGCCGGCGACGGCGCCTCCTCGATCAACTTCTGATGGCGGCGCTGGATCGAGCATTCGCGCTCGCCCAGGTGAACGACCGTGCCGTGGGCGTCGCCGAAGACCTGGAACTCGACGTGGCGCGGTTCCACGAGGTACTTCTCGAGGTAGATCGAGCCGTCGCCGAAGGCCTTCTCGGCCTCGTTGGCGGCGGTGGCGAACTGCCCCTCGATCTCGTCGCGCGAGCGCACGATCCGCATGCCGCGACCACCGCCGCCGGCGGCCGCCTTGAGAATCACCGGGTAGCCGATCTGCTCCGCGAGATCCCCGGCCTCCTCCGCCGTGGCGAGCGGCCCGGTGCTCCCGGGAAGCACGGGCACGCCCGCCGCGACCGCCATCTGCCGTGCCTTGGCCTTGTCCCCCATCAGGCGAATGACCTCGGGCGGTGGCCCGATCCAGCCGAGGCCGCAGTCGCGCAGCACCTCGGCGAAATGGGCGTTCTCCGCGAGGAAGCCGTAGCCCGGGTGAATCGCATCCGCGCCGGTGATCTCGGCCGCCGAGACGATGCTCGAGATGTTGAGGTAGCTCTGCGAGGAGGGTGGAGGTCCGATGCAGACCTCCTCGTCGGCGTAGGTCACGTGCAGGCTGTCGCGGTCGGCCGTCGAGTAGACCGCCACCGTCGGCAGCCCGAGCTCGCGACAGGCCTGGATGACCCGCAAGGCGATCTCGCCGCGATTGGCGATGAGGATCTTCTTGAACATCGACCGCGCGTCAGTCGGTGCGCACGCCGAACAGTGGCTCGCCGAACTCGACCGGCTGCGCGTTCTTCGGATAGATCTCGACGACGACGCCGTCCGCGTCGCTCTCGATTTCGTTCATCAGCTTCATGGCCTCGACGATGCACAGGACCTGCCCCTTGCGCACCCGATCGCCGGCATGGACGAAGGAATCCGCCTCCGGACTGGGCGCCGTGTAGAAGGTCCCCACGATCGGCGACGTGACCACGTGCAAGCCAGGCTGCGCCGCCGCGCGCACGCTCTCCGCGACGGACGGGGCCGCGGCGGGGGCCACCGCCGGCAGGTCGGGCTGCGGCGGCGTGCCGATCGCCTGGCCCGGCAGGCTCTCCGCGAGGTGGCCCGCGGAGTTTCCCGAGATCTTGATCCGGAAACCGGCGCGCTCGATCTCGAGGCTGTGCAGCCGATGCTCCGAGACCAACTGAATGAGCTCCTTGATCTGCTCGTAGGTCATCATCTTCGTCAGCTCGATTGCCGACCGGGCGGGCAGCCGGGGCCGCCGCTGCGGTCCGTTAGAGCAGCTCCTCCTCGAGTCCGAGGCGAGCGCGGCGCAGCTCGAAGCGGGCGCGCCCGAGGTTGCCGTTGGGCGCCAGAGCGAGCAGCAGATAGTAGCCGGGGGCGACGGCGCTCACCACGAAGGACATGCGCTCGGCGACCACGGTGAACTGTTGGACTTCCCCGACCGACAGCTCCTGCTGCTGCATCGAGATGGCCCGCACCTGCGAGACCAGCTCGGCGGCGACCGCGTCGAGGTCGAGCTCGGGGCTGGCGCTGACCGATTCGACCGCGATGCCGTCGCGATCGACCAGCGAGAGGGCGATGGCGCCCTCGATTCTGCCGCTGATGCTGCCGAGCTGTTCGAGGAACATGGCGTCACGCTCTCCGCCGCAGCCGCGCCATGTAGTCCTTGAGCAGCGCGATCTTGCGCGCCGCCAGCCGTCCGGGAACGGCAGGCGAGGCGCTGGGCGCGTCGACCGGCTCCGCGAACTCCTCGTCGGCCGACCTGCGCAGCCGGCGCGTCGTCTCCAGGCCTGCCGCGGCCGCGGCATCGCCGGGACGCTCGGCCAGGACGGCGAGGAAGCTGCGCTCGGCCTCGTCGAAGTGCCCTTGGGCCAGGTAGAGCTCGCCCAGGGTGGTCGAGGTCGGAACCGGCTCCACGGGCGCAGGGGCCTCCGCTGGTGATTCCTCGCTCGCTACGGCTTCGAGCTCCGCGCCGATCGCCTGGCGCGGCGAGAAGACCAGGTCGGAGGGGGTCGCTTCCGCCATCGCGGCTGCCGGCTCCGGCTCGTTCCACGCGATCGTCGGCTCGGGCGCGCTCCACGCCGCCACTGGCGGCGCTGGCTCCGGCTCGAGCAGCTCGACGGGGGCCGGCGTCGCGAGCGCGACCGCCGCCGCATGGCGAGGTGCGCCGCTCGGCGGCGGGCCGGCCACCGCGAAGATCCCGGCGCGCTCGAAGGCGCGCAGGATCGTGCGCCCGGCGAGCTCCGGATAGATCGTGCCGAACGGCTGCTCGCGCGGAACCTCGACGCGCGCCGGGCTCGCGTCGCGGGCCGGCGGCAGCTCGATCTCGGGGAGCTCGGCCGGCTTGGGCAGCGCGAACACTTCGACCTCGTCCCGCTCGTCGAGGATCGCCCGGCGCCGCGGCGTCAGGGCCGCCGGCTCGTTGCCGAGCTGCCGCAGACGGCTCTCCAGCCGATCGATTTCGGCATCGCCGTCGTTCAAGAGGCGATAGAGATCGAGGCGCTCGCGGGCGTGCGCGAGGTCGCCCAGCGCGAGATGGGACTCGACCAGCAGCTTGTTGGCGACGAGCTGGGTGGGGTCCTGACGGATCGCCCGTTCGAGCCAGTCCTTCGCCCGCGCGGGCTCGCCCACCTCGAGCAGGCAGCGGCCCATCGCGACCTGGGCCGACAGGTAAGAGGGGTGCCTGGAGAGCCCTTCGTCGAGGGTCGTCACCGCCTCGGCGAGCCGGCCGGCACGCCGATACTCCTCGGCGAGCTGCAGGAAGAGTCGAGAGTTGGGATCGCGCTCCCAGCGCTGTTGGAGCTGGGCCAAGCGCTCCGGGGAGATGGGCTCAGGCAAGCCGCCCCTCTCCTTCAACGAGCGCCCGATGCGCGCCGACGCAGGGTCGTAAAGCCATGGATCGACGAAGTATAGCGCACCCCCTGCCACCCCCGCGGGAGCGGCCGCCGGGAGCCTAGTTCGTGATCTGGACCAGGTTGCTCGCGCTGTCGACGCCGATGCTGTTCTGGACCTCGAGGGTGACCACGTAGGTCCCCGGACCGGAGAAGGCATGGACCGGGTTACGCTGCGTGCTCACCGGGGTGCCGTCGCCGAAGTCCCAACGCCAGCCGGTCGGACCGCCGGTCGAGGTGTCGGTGAAGGTCACGACGAGGCCGGCCCGCTGGAAGGTGAAGGAGGCCTTCGGCGGGCGCTGGATGCCCACCTGGAAGGTGCGGGAGATGATGCCTCCCCCCGCGCCACCCACCTCGGCTGTCACCTCGAAGTTGTCGTCGCCGATGATCTGCAGGTCGGCCGCGGAAACCCTCAGGACGTCCTCGGCCTCGCCGTCGGCGTTGGTCACGATGAACCGCCCGCCCGAATCGAGCCGTCCGATCTCCGAGCGGAAGTTGACCTGGGCGTCCGGCAGGGGCTGCGACTGGTCGTCGCGCACCAGCGCCAGGAGGTCGAGGTCTCCTCCCGTCTCCGGCACGCTCGACGGCGTGACCTGGAAGCTCATCGAAGCCGCCAGCTGGCCGACCGCGACGTCGGTCGTCACCGGCTCGACGTTGCCCGAGAAGGCGCTCACCGTCGCGGTGCCCACCCGGCCGTCCCCCCGCAGGCTGGCGAAGGCCTGACCGCCGTCGTTGGTGTAGACCAGCGGATCCACCTGCCCGATCGTCGAGCTCAGGCGGATCTCCGTGCCCGGATTGACCGGGTTGCCGTTGCTGCGCGCCGCGTTGATGGTGATCGTCGAGACGCCCGTCTTGTTGATCCGGGTGGGATAGGCCGAGAGGCGCAGCAGAGTTCCTTCGGGAGCGACCGGGGTGCCCTCGCTGCAGGCAGCGACGGCGAGGAGAGCGAGCACGAGAGGCCGGGACCAGCTCCGCAGGAATCGCATGTCGTCCGGAGTATACGAAGCCGCTCGCCGGACCGTCCAG
>CAZPZW010000222.1:0-3996 GCA_964591165.1 uncultured Thermoanaerobaculia bacterium
CCAAGGCGCCCGCCGCCTCCGACGACGCCAAGGTCGGCAACTACCTGACGGTGCCCAAGGGAAAGGGGATGTGGAACTTCCTGGCGCTCACCTTCTGCCTGATGGTGGGCACCGCCGGGCTGCCGCACATCCTCACCCGCTACTACACGACGCCGTCGGTGCGTGAAGCGCGCACCTCGGTGGGCTGGTCGCTCTTCTTCATCTTCCTGCTCTACTTCACGGCTCCGGCCTATGCCGCTTTCGCCCGCTACTCGGTCTACACCAAGCTGGTGGGGCAGAAGATCTCGGAGCTGCCGTCCTGGGTGACGTTGTGGAGCCCGGCGGGCCTGTTCAGCGTGGTCGACAAGCTGGGCGACGGCGTCGTTCAGCTCGCCGACTTCGTCATCAAGAGCTCCGACTTCGTGGTGCTCGCGACGCCCGAGATCGCCGGCTTGCCGTTCGTCGTCACAGGCCTGGTGATGGCCGGCGGCCTCGCGGCGGCGCTCTCGACCGCCGACGGATTGTTGCTCACCATCGCCAACGCCATCTCGCACGACCTCTACTTCAACATCATCAACCCCAAGGCCACGCTGATCAAGCGGCTGACCATCACCAAGGTGCTGCTCATCGCGACCGCGCTGATCGCGGCCTACGTGGCGACCTTCCGGTTGGCGATCATCGTCGAGCTGGTGGCGTGGGCCTTCAGCCTCGCCGGGGCCTCCTTCTTCCCGGCGCTGGTGATGGGCATCTGGTGGAAGCGGGCGAATCGCGCGGGCGCGCTCGCCGGCATGGCGATCGGTCTCGCCACGACGCTGATCTACATGATCGGCAGCCGGTTCTACGGGATGTCCTGGTTCGGCACCGCGACCATCGCCTCGGGCGTCTTCGGCATCCCGCTGGGCTTCGTCGCCATCTGGATCGTCTCGCTGATGTCCAAGGCCCCCGATCAGGCGACGCAGGACCTGGTCGTTTCCGTCCGCTATCCCAAGTCGGGATCGGCGGCCCGCGCCATCAACGCGGCGCATTGACGTCGAGCGTCGGCTCCGGGGCCCGCGTGTGCGGGCCCCGGGGACCGGCCTTAGAATCCGCCGCACCCCATGGACCCGCAACTCGTCAAGCTGCTCCTGCTCGCCCGGCTGATCGCCTACATGCTGCTGATCTACCTCGGCTTCGGGTTGATCGTCGAGCTGGCGAGCCGCAAGCCGGAGAGCAAGCTCAGGGGCTTCGCGCGCCTGCTCTGCAGCCCGCTGGTGCGTCCGGTGGCGGCGCGGATGAGCGCCGACACGCCGTACCTCAGGCAGCTCCAGCGCACCCTGTGGATCGCGCTCGCCCTCTGGCTGGTGCTGGTCGTCGGCACCGAGATCTTGCTCACGAGGCCCTAGGCGAGCGCCATGCCGGCTGCCGCCACCCCGGTCGATCCGCGCGTCTTCCTGGCCCAGCACGCGCCGTTCGACGCCCTCTCGCCGGCCGCGTTCGACGCGATCGAGGCGGCGCTCGAGATCCGCTACGCCGCGTCGGGCGAGCGCCTGCTGGCGCGCGGCGGCGCGACCGCCGACGCGCTCTGGATCGTGCGCAAGGGGCGCATCCACCTCGAGCGGGACGGCGAGGTGCTGGAGGTGGTGGGTCCCGGCGAGTGCTTCGGCTATCCCTCGATGGTGAGCGCCACGGCGCCGCAGCGCGATGCCGTGGCGGCCGAGGACTGTCTTCTCTTCCGCGTGCCGCGGCCGGTCTTCGAACGGCTGCTCGACGAGCCGGGTGCGGCACGGTTCTTCCTCGAGGGCCTGACCGAGCGGTTGCGCGCGACCATCGCCGACAGCCCGACGGGGGCCCGCGAGCTGGTGGTGCCGCTGCGCGAGATCGCCAGCCGCCGGCTGGTGACGATCGCCCGCGGCGCGACCGCCGCCGAGGCGGCGGCGCGCATGAAGGCGCTCGGACTGGGGTCGCTCCTGGTCGCGGCGGAGACGGCCGAGGTGGGCGAGCTGCCGCGCCATGCGGTCTACGGGATCGTCACCGACCGGGATCTGCGCGACCGGGTGCTCGCCGCCGGGCGCAGCCCGTCGACCCCGGTGGCCGACATCCTCTCGGCGCCCCTCGCCGTGCTCGAGCTCGGCGCGACCAGCCTCGACGCGCTGCTCGCGATGTCGAGCCAGAGCCTGCGCCACCTGCCGCTGGTCGAAGGGGATCGCCTCGTGGGCCTGGTCTCGGCGAGCGATCTGGCGCGCTTGCAGAGCCGGCAGCCGCTCTCGCTGCTGCGCCGGATCCGCCGCCAGCCGCTGCTCGAACTGCTGCCCCACTATGCCCGCGACGCGCGGCGGGCGGTCGCGGAGCTGTCGCGCGCCGGTGTCGAGGCGACCCATCTCGGGTCGCTGGTGGCGACCCTCAACGACACCCTGGCGGAACGCCTGGTCGCCGCGGCCACCGGCGAGCTCGGGGCGCCGCCGGTCCCCTTCGCCTGGATGGTGCACGGCTCGGACGGCCGGCGCGAGCAGCTGCTGCCGACCGATCAGGACAACGCCATCGCCTGGCGGGAGGCGGCGGGCGGGGACAACGAGGGGGCGGCGGCATGGATCGAGCGGTTGGCCGGCTTCATGGTCGACGGCCTGCTCGCCGCCGGTTTTCCGCGCTGCCCCGGGGGCTACATGGCGACCGGTTGGCACGATCCGATCGGCCAGTGGGAGCAGCGTCTGGCCGGCTGGATCGCGGTGCCGCGCGCCGAGATCGTGATCGACCTCTGCACCCTGCTCGACCTGCGCCACGTGGCGGGCGAGCTCGATCTCGCGCCGCTCTCGGAGCTGCGGCGCGAGGCGGGGCGGAGCCGCCACCTGCTGCGCCGGCTGGCCGAGGAGCTGGTCAACTGGTCGCTGCCGATCGGCCTCTTCGGCGGCCTCAAGGAGGGCGGGAGCGGCTTCGACCTGAAGCGCGGCAGCCTCTTGATCGTCGGCGTCGCGCGGCTCTTCGCGCTCGAGGCGGGTGGTGCCGCGCAGTCGACGCTCGATCGCCTGGTGGAGGCCGAACCGGTGCTGGGGGCCGACGCGGCGACGCTCGCCGAGGCGTTCCGCTATCTCGCAGGCCTCCGGCTCGAGCACGGACTCGCCGCGGACGGCGACGTCGTGCCCTCGGGACACCGCCTGCGCCTGGCCGAGCTCAACACCATGGAGCGCCGCTTCCTCAAGGACATCTTCGGCTTCCTTCAGCAGCTGATCGCCAGCCTGCCGCAGCGCTTCGCCCTCTAGAGGTCCAGGTGTTCTTCCGCCGCCGCCAGCCGCCCCCGACCGGACTGCTCGCCGCCGACCTCGAGACCAGCGGGCTCGACGCCAGCCAGGACGCGATCCTCTCGCTGGGCACCGTGCCAGTGGTCGACGGGACGATCCGTTGGGGCGAGCGCTGCCACGAGCTGGTCGCCGATCCGCGGCTCGTCCGGCCGCGCGACGCCGAAGCGATCGGCGCCCATCAGATCCTGCCCAGCGAGACGGCCGGGGGCTGGAGTCTCACGCGCCTGCTCGACGAGCTTCACGCCCAGCTCCCCCCCGGTGGCGCGCTGCTGGTCCACGGCGGCGCGATCGAACGCCGCTTTCTCGCCGCCGCGGCACGCGCGGTGGGGCGCCGGGCACCCGAGCTACCGATGGTCGACACGCTCCTCTACCTGCGCGCGCTCGACCAGCACCGCGGCCATCTGGCCGACCGCTTGCCGGCCGCAGCGCGACGCGTGGAGTCGGTGCCCACGACGCTCGCCGCGGCGCGCGCCTTCTTCGAGCTGCCGAGCTACCCCGCGCACCACGCCCTGTTCGACGCCCTCGGCACGGCCGAGCTCTATCTCCTGCTCGCCCGCCGGTTTCCCGAAATCCACCCGCGCCAGGTCACCTGAAGGCGCCCGGACACGCCGCAACCGCACCCGAAAGGAGCCGCGATGATCCCCGTCAAGCCCGAGATCGCCAACCGTGCCCACATCCGGTCGCTCGAGGAGTACCGCCGCCTCTACCGGCTGTCGCTCGACGATCCCGAGGGCTTCTGGCGCAA
>CAZPZW010000223.1:0-3995 GCA_964591165.1 uncultured Thermoanaerobaculia bacterium
CCAGACGGCGGCCTCGGCGTTCCAGTCGGCGCTCGCCCGCTTCGACCCCTTCCCGAATCCACAGGGATGAACCCGCAGGTCGCCACGATTCCCGCACTTGGCGGGCTCTGTACGGTTTCGTCGCACTGAACCGAGGTGGCATTGCGCAGGCGGCCGTCGTGAGCGCCGCCCAGAGGGGAGACCGATGCGCGAGAACTCGATCTTGGGCGTCGTGCTGCTGGTGGCCGTCGGCGCTGCGCCCTCGCTCGCCCGGACAGCCGGCGAACCGCTGCCCCGCTCGGTAGTGGCCTACACCGGCCAGATCGCGCCGGGGACCGGCGGCGCCAACTACCTCCTGCTCTTCCAGCCCTCGATCACCCGCGCCGGGGACGTGCTGTTCCGCAGCGAGCTCACTGGCGCAGGCACCAACTCCACCAACAACCGCGCCTATTTCCGTCAGGATCAGGGGAGCGCGATCGGCCTCTTCCTGCGTGCCGGCGACGCGAGCCCGCTGCCTGGTCATTCCTGGTCCACCTCCCTGAACGACCCGAACGCGCAGGAGATCGGCGGCGCGGCGCGCGCCGGCTTCGCCTGGCGGCTGAACGACGGTGGAGCCGGTAAGAACGCCCTCTGGAGCGAGTTGCCCGCGGGCCTGCGCAACGTCGCGCTCGAGGGCGGCGCCGCGCCCGGCATTCCGGGCGCCACCTTCACCTCCTTTCCTTCGAGCACCTTCGAGTCGGCGTTCGACGAGGCAGGCCAGCACCTCTTCAGTGCCATGGTGACCGGAGGAGGAACCACCGCGGCGAACGACTTTGGCCTCTGGCTCGACGACGGCACGACCACGAGCCTCGTCCTGCGCGAAGGGGACGACGCGCCGGGCCTACCTCCGGGCTCCAAGTTCCCCAACGGCTTCTTCTCTCCTCCTGTGCTCGGTCCCGGCGGCACCGTGACGTTCGTCGCCGTGGTTCAGGTGGCCGGCGTGCCGAAGAGCGGCATCTGGTCCACCCATGGCGGCACGCTCGCGCCGTTGGCGATCGAGGAGACGCAGATCGCAGGCCTGGGATCTGGCGAACGGATCGGCGGCTTCTCGCCGGTCGTCGGCAATCGGCACGGGCGGATCGCCTTCTCCGGACCGATCGAGAACTCGCAAGGCGGGTGGATCGCCTGGGGAATCTGGATCTCCGACCCGACCGGGAGCCTCTCCCTGGTCTACCGGCGCGAGGCCGGCGCCGCAGGCCTCGATCTGCCACCGAGCCTCGCCGTCCTCGGCGACAACGGACTCCTCCACCTGATCACCACCTACCTCGTGCCGGGCGGATCCTCCTACCGGGGGATCTTCGCGGTGGGCAGCGGGGGGTGGCGGACGCTGGTGCGGCAGGGGGAACGTGCCGCGGGACTGAACGCCGGAGTCAACTACTGGGACTTCGACCAGCTGGTCGTCAACGGCCCCGGCCGGATCGCTTTTCGCGCCGACCTCACGGGGCCGGGGGTGTCCGGGTCGAACGGCCGGATTCTCGCCGTGAAGGGCGACTCCGGATTCGATCTTGTGGCGCGCACCGGGGAGAGCCTCGAGGTCGCGCCGGGCATCGTGCGCACGATCGGCGCGCTGCTCCTGACGCAACCCACCGGCGTGAGCCCCGGCGCCTGGCGTAGTTTCGCCGACGACGGCACCCTCGTCTGGGTCGCCGGGACGGGCGGAGTGAGCTCGGCAATCCTGGTGACCGGCGCCGGGATCCCGCCCAGTGTCCAACTGGTCGGCTTCGAGGCGGTCCAAGTGGTCCAAGACTGGAACGGCTCGGTCCCCCTGGTCGCGGGAAAGACGACGATCGTCCGCGCTCACCTCGAGAGCGATCCGCCGGTCGAAGTCGATCCGATTCTGCGCGCTCGCCCAGCCGGGGGAGGGCCCGAGCTCCCCAACTCCCCGCTACGGATCGCCAACCAGATCACCTTCGATACCGTGGTCTCCGCCGAAGCCGCCCGCTCCAATCTCGAGAAGAGCGCTTACTGGGACTTGCCTCCGGAGTGGACGGCCGCCGGGGAGATCGAGCTCGAGGTCGAGCTCCTTGGCCGGGAGGTCGACTGCCTCGAGGCAGCGCCTCCCGGCTTCGGCGACTGCCGGCTCGAAGCGCTCTTCGAGGCGGTGCCCGCTCCCGAGCTTCGGATGGTCGCGATCGACTACGTGACCGGAACCGGGACCTACAGTCTGGAGGAAGCACAACGCGTCGAGGTGGTGGATCGCATTCTCTCCGCGATGCCGACCTCTGCCGTGACTTGGACGGGCTCTCGGGTAGTCCGGCCGGGGAACGACCCCCCGCCCAACCCGGCGTGCGGGATTCTCGACTGGCTCTGGGCGCTCAAGCTCTACGACGGGTGCTACGAGTGGCTCGGATGCCGCACCGTCTATCACGGCTTGCTGCTCAGCACCGACGGCTCCGGCTGCGCCTTCCCCGACGTTCGGGTCGCGGCCTCGTACCATCACAGCGACCCGTTCTACGTCGGGCGCCAAGTCGCAGCCCACGAGCTGGCCCATGTCCTTGGTCGGGAGCACACGGTGGACCCGCTGCTACCGCCGACCCCGGAGGGAAGGCTCCAGGGCTTCTGCGGCGAGACGGCCGACCCGGGATCCCCCCCATTCCCCTACATCCACGAGATCGACGGGGAGCGGCGACCCACGCTCGGGCCGCTCGATCAGGGGGACGACGCCATGGTGTTCGGTTTCGACTCCCTGCAGCGGTCGTCCGTCGACCCCACCGAGGTCTTCGACCTCCTCTCCTACTGCGTTGTCCCCATCTGGGGAGCCTGGCCGTCCAAGGCCACCCTCGAGCACTTGAGGAGCGCGCTCGAAACCCAGTTCCCCTCGGCCCCTGAAGGAGCACCGGAGAACGGCACCGGCGGGACCGCCCTGCTGCTGATCTCCGGCACCGTGGACGTCGACACGGGAACCGGGATCCTGGCCCCTTTCCAGGCCTTGCAGACGCCGTCCGCTCCACCGGCACCGCCAGCCGGGAGCTTCACCATCAACGTGCATCGTAGCGGGGGCTCGATCGAGACCATCCCGTTCTCGCTCGGAGAACCGTCTCCCGTCGGGCAGCCTCCCGCCGTCCGACCGTTTCTCGTCCCCGTCCTCGATCCGCCGACTGTCTCGGCGATCGAGCTCATGGCCGGCACAACGCTGCTCGATTCACGAGCCGCGAGCGCCCACGCCCCGGCGATTCAGGTCCTCTCGCCCAACGGCGGAGAGCTGCTCGACGATCCGACCGTGACGATCAGCTGGGCGGCGAGCGACGCCGATCTCGAACCGCTCTCCTTCCTCGTGCAGTACAGCGCCGACGACGGCACGACGTGGCGGGCTCTCTCGCTGGAGACCACCGATCTCTCCCTCGAGATCGACCGGCGCGCGCTCCTGGGAACCGCGGCAGGCCGCATTCGCGTGCAGGTGTCCGACGGGTTGCGGACGGCTTCCGACGCTTCGGACGGCAGCTTCGCCGTCGCGGATCACATCCCCTTCGCGACCATCTCCTCGCCAGCGAACGGCAGCCTGTTCCACCAGGGGCAAGTATTGATTCTCGGCGCCGTGGCGGTCGACCCCGAAGACGGCCTGATCTCCGGCAGTGCCCTCACCTGGAGCTCCAGCGTCGGCGGCGCGCTCGGCGTGGGCTCGCCGCTCGTCCTGCCCGTCGCGACGCTCGCGGACGGCGCGCACCTGGTGACGCTGACCGCCGAGGACTCCGCGGGCAACTTCGCCTCGGCAGCGATTCAGATCCACGTCAACCAACCTTCCCTGCTCTTCGAGGACGACTTCGAAAGCGGCGGACTCACGCTGTGGAGCAGCACGATCCCCTGAGCCTCGCGCTGCGACCTCGGCCTCGCCCGGATGGAAGGTTGCCGTTGTAAGCTCCGGGAGGTGAGCAGCGACCCGATCTGGTTCGTCCCCCCGCCACGGCCCAGCCAGACGCCGGCCGCGCCGCCGGCCGCGCCGCGGGAGCGGCTCCGCCTCTCCATCGACGGCCGCGAGG
>CAZPZW010000224.1:0-3902 GCA_964591165.1 uncultured Thermoanaerobaculia bacterium
AGGTGTACTCGCGGTAGTCGACGGTGAGCGGCAGGAAGTCGCGCGGGATCGCGCTCTGCGCCATGCAGACGGTGGTGAGGACGACGGTATCGCCGAGTCGGGCGACGCATGCGCCGTGGGCCTGCTTGGCGAGGTGGCCGGACTCGAGGACGATCGCCTCGGAACCGACCTGGATGGTTCGCTGCGTTTTCATTCTTTTTCCTTGCTTTACGGGGCAGTCTCGGGCGACGGCCTGGACGCCGCCGGCGAATCCGGGGGCGAGCCGATTGGCGAGGCTGCCGGAGAAGAGATTCTACTTGCGGAGGCCGAGCCGCTCGATGAGCTGGCGATAGCGATCCGCGTCGCGGCGCTTGAGGTAGTCGAGCAGGCGCCGGCGCTGGCCGACGAGCTTGAGCAGCCCCCGCCGGCTGTGGTGATCCTTGGTGTGGGTCTTGAAGTGCTCCGTGAGCTCGTTGATCCGGCCGGTGAGCAGTGCCACCTGGACATCGGCCGAGCCGGTGTCGGTGTCGTGGACCCGGTAGTCCCGGATGATCTGTTCCTTGGCTTGAGACAAGACGATTCCTCCGATCGATGACCTAGACAATTCAAAAGCTTACCACAGTTGGGGCCCCTTTGAAAACGATCCGGGGCTGGACCACGGCTGTTCCCGAGCTGCCCAACCGCTCGGCCACCGAGCCCACTGCCAGCATCTCCCCGGCCCGATCGACCAGCCGCACCCAGTCGCCAGTCTCTCCCCCCAGCGCCGCCAGGACGATCGTCTGACCGTTGGTCGCCCGGCGCTCCTGTTGCGCGTCCAGGCAGACGGTGGCGAAGGGGAGCGGAATCTGCGCGATGGAGAACCAACCCTCGCCCAGCGGCTCGCCGGCGCTCGTCCGCCGCTCGAGCTCACCCAAGCGGAGGGAGCTCTCGACCGCGAACGGGCCGATCCGCGTGCGACGCAGCGCGGCCAGGTGGGCGCCGCAGCCCAGGGCCCGGCCGAGGTCGTGCGCCAGGGCCCGGGCGTAGGTGCCCGACGAGCAGGCGAGCCGGAAGTCGAGACGACCGTCGGCGAGCGCTCCGGTGCGTGCGAACTCGTAGACCGTCACCGTCTTGCTGGTCTCGGGGACTTCCTCGCCGCGCCGCGCCAGCTCGTAGAGCCGGACCCCCTGCACCTTGCGCGCGCTGTAGGCCGGGAGCTGCTGCTCGAGGGTCCCGGCGAAAGCCTCCATGCCGCGGTCGATCGCCGCCTCCTCGAGGCCGTCGATAGGTCGTTCCTCGACGATGCGGCCGCTGGCGTCGTAGGTGTCGGTGGCGACGCCGAAGCGGATCGTCCCCTCGTACGTCTTGGGGGCGTGGATGAGGAAGCGCGTCAGCCGGGTCGCCTGCCCGAGGGTCAGGAGGAGCAGGCCGGTGGCGTCGGGATCGAGCGTGCCGCAATGCCCGATCCGTTTCTGGCGGAGGATCCGGCGTGCCCGTTGCACTACGTCGTGCGAGGTGCAGCCGGCCTCTTTGTCGATCAGCAGCAGGCCGTCAATCGTCATGCGCCGCCTCGATCGCTGCGGCGAGCTCGCCGACCAGGGCCAGGCGCAACTCGGCGAGCTCGCCCATCGCACGGCACCCGGCGGCGTTCTTGTGCCCACCCCCGCCGCGGGCGCGCGCCACGCGCTCGACGTCGATCGCGCCCCGGCTGCGCAACGAGACCTTCCATTCGCCGTCCGGCAGCTCGCGCAGCATGGCCACGGCGTCGACGCCGGCGATCGACCGCGGGGTGTCGATCAGTCCCTCCGAGTCCCCGGCTTGCGCCCCGGCGCGCTCGAACATGGCGCGGGTGAGGACCACGGAGGCGACTCGTCCGTCGCGGGCGAGCTCGAGGGTGGCGAGCATCTCGCCGAGCAGGCGCACCGCGCCCTCCGGCTGACTCTCGTAGACCCAGTGCGAGACCCGATCGGGCCCTGCCCCGTCGCGCACCAGCTTGGCCGCCGACTCGAAGGCTCGCGGCGTGGCGTTGGCGAAGCGGAAGCCGCCGGTGTCGGTCACCAGGGCGAGCAACAGGCAGTCGGCGGTATCGCGGTCGATCGGGAGACGGAGGTCGCGGCCCAGGCGAGCCACCATCTCGCCGACCGCGGGAGCCTCGCTGTCGACCCAGTTCACGGCGCCGTAGAGCGCATTGCCGAGATGGTGGTCGACGTTGAGCAGGGGCAGGCGGGCGAGCGCCTCGGCGAGTCCGGTGCGGTCGAGCGTCGGGCACTCGAGCACGATCGCCGCGTCGAAGCTCTCGGGAAACCCCGTCGGCGGCGCCTCGCCGACGCGGATCTGGGCGGCGCCGGGCAGGGCTCCGTAGACGCCGGGCGTGGGGTGGCGGTTCCACACCACGGCGCTCTTGCCGGCCTGGTGGAGGAGCCGCTGCAACCCGAGCTCCGAGCCGATGGCGTCGCCGTCGGGATTGACGTGACTGGTGAGCAGGAAGCGATGGCCGCCGCGCAGCCGGTCGAGCAGCGCCTCAGGTGTCATCGCGCTCTCCGCCCAGCCGGTCGAGCAGCTCTGCGATGCGCAAGCTGTGCTCCGGCCCCCGGTCGAGCTCGAAGTGCAGCTCCGGTACGACGCGCAGACGCAGCCGGCGGGCCAGTTGGGAGCGCAGGAAACCGCGGGCGTGCTCGATGCCCTGCAGCGCGGCGGCGCGCTGAGAGTCGTCGCCGAGGGCCGAGATCCAGACCTTGGCGAAGCCGAGATCGTGGCTCATTTCGACGCGGGAAACGGTGACGAGAGCGACGCGGGGGTCGCGCATCTCCCGTTGGAGGAGCTCGGAAAGCTCGGTGCGGAGCAGGTCGCCGACGCGCTGACTGCGCTGGGTCAAGAGGCCTCCTCGAGGATCTGCGGATTCCAGGCGAGTATCACGACGGCGGTCTCCTCTTCGGCCAGGCGCAGGACTTCGTCGAGCATCTGCTGGGCCTGCGCTTCCTGCCGCGCCACCAGCGCGACGCCGATCTCGGCCCGTTGCAGGAGGTTCTCGTGGGCGGTCTCGGCCGCCGAGATCCGGTGGCGGGCGTGCAGGCGCTCGATCAGACTGCGCACCACCCGACGCTTCGCCTTCAGGTCGTGACAGTGCGGGAGATGGAGATCGAGTGCGGCGATTCCTACGAACATGGGCGCGGCGCGCGACGGACCGGCGAGGTCCGCCGCGCGTTCTCAGGTTAGCGTGGGAGCGACTTCCTCGCGGACGTAGGCCTCGATGAGATCGCCTGGCTTGATGTCCTGGAAACGGTCGATGCCGATGCCGCAATCGAAGCCGGCGCGCACTTCCGACGCGTCGTCCTTGAAGCGCTTGAGCGAGGAGATCTTGCCCTCGAAGACCACCCTTCCGTCGCGCACGAGGCGGATGGCAGCGGTGCGCGGGATGACGCCGTCGACCACGTGGCAGCCGGCGATCGTGCCCACCTTGGGCACCCGGAAGATCTCGCGCACTTCGGCGCGACCGCGGGCGACCTCCTTGAAGGTCGGCTCGAGCAGCCCGACCATCGCCTTCTTGAGGTCGTCCAGCAACTCGTAGATCACGGTGTAGAGGCGGATCTCGACCTGCTCCTTCTCGGCGAGCTCGACGGCATTGCGCTCCGGCCGGACGTTGAAGCCGACGATGATCGCCTCGGAAGCGGAGGCGAGCAGGACGTCGTTGGTAGAGATCGCGCCGACGCCGCTGTGCAGGACGGAGATCTTGACCCGCGCTGCGGAGATCTTCTCGATCGACTCCTTGAGCACTTCGACCGAACCCTGAACGTCAGCCTTGAGCACCACCGCGAGATCCTTGACGTCGCCCTTCTGGATCTGGCTGAACAGCTGGTCGAGCGACAACCGGGCGCCGCTCGGGGCGAGCTCGCGGCGGCGCTGCTCCTGCTGGCGGAACTCGACGATGCTGCGCGCCTTCTGCT
>CAZPZW010000225.1:0-3888 GCA_964591165.1 uncultured Thermoanaerobaculia bacterium
CGCAGCTCGCGGGCGAAGCTCTTGTAGGTCGGGTCGTCCCAGAGGACGACGATGACCCGCTGCAGCTTGGTGCCTCCCTGCAGGTAGCGGTGCACCTCGGTCAGCAGGATCCGGGCGCAGCGCTCGATCGGGAAGCCGTAGTTGCCGGTCGAGATCGCCGGGATGGCGACCGACTTCAGGCCGTGCCGGTCGGCGAGCGCGAGCGACGAGCGGACCGCCGAGGCGAGCTTGCGGTCCTCGTCCCCCTCGCCCATCTTGGGGCCGACGGCGTGGATGATGTGCTTGAACTTCATCTTGCCGGCGCCGGTGATCACCGCCGTGCCGGTCGGCGTCGAGCCGATCCGCTTGCACTCCTCCTGGATCGACGGGCCGCCGCGCCGCTTGATCGCGCCGGCCACACCTCCACCGAGCACCAGGTTGACGTTCGCGGCGTTGACGATCGCCTCCACGTCGAGCTCGGTGATGTCCCCCTCGACCAACTCGAGGGAGGTGTTGTTCATCGTGATCACGATCCGGTTTTCCGCCTGGGTCTCGGGCATAACTCCAGCTCGGGCTGATCGGTTCCATGCCGGGGTCGCGCCCCGGCGCATCGAGCCCGGAATCTTATCAGGAATGGCCAATCCTGCCCGCCAGCCGGGGAGCCCCATCCGATAGACTGCCCGCCCATGTTGCGCGAGTGGAAACGTAACCTGTCGGCCTCCCTCGGCGGGGAGATCTCCCGCCGCTTCGGCGTCGAGCACGCTCCCGTCGCCGAGATTCCGCCTCGCCGGGCGCTCGGCGACCTCGCCTTCCCGGCCCCGCTGCACCTCGCCCGGGCCCTGCGCCGGAAGCCCCGCGAGATCGCCGAGGAGCTCGCCTCGGGCTGGCAGCTGCCCGCCGAGGTGCGCGAGCTCCGGGTCGAGGGCGCGGGCTATCTCAACGTCTTCTTCGACCGCCCCCGGTTCGTCGCCGCCCTGCTCGCGCGCCCCCCTTTCGCCGCCTTCGCCGCAGACGCCGTCGAACGGGGCAAGGTGATCGTCGAGCACACCAACATCAACCCCAACAAGGCGGCGCACATCGGCCATCTGCGCAACGCCGTGCTCGGCGACCTGCTGGTGCGCTCGTTGCGCGTCCTCGGAGTGCCGGTCGAGGTGCAGAACTACATCGACGACACCGGCGTGCAGGTGGCCGACGTCGTGGTCGGCTTCGTCGACCTCGAGCACAAGTCGGTCGCCGAGGTGGCGGCGATCGGCGAGCCCTTCGACTACCACTGCTGGGATCTCTACGCCCGGGTCGGTCCGTGGTACGAGGGGGACCCGGCGCGCCAGGCGCTGCGCCGCGAGACCCTGCACGCCCTCGAATCGGGGGAGGGCGAGCGCGCCGCCATGGGGCGGCTGGTCGCCCGCCGGATCGTCAGCCGGCACCTGAAGACGATGCGCCGGCTGGGGATCGGCTACGACCTGCTCACTCACGAGAGCGACGTCCTCGGCCTGCACTTCTTCGACGCCGCCTTCGCCGAGCTCAAGGCGCGCGGCGCCATTCAGCTCGAGGCCGAGGGCAAGAACGCCGGCTGCTGGGTGATGCCACTCGAGGGAACCGCCGAGTTCGCCGGCCTCGAGGATCCGGACAAGGTCATCGTGCGCTCCGACGGCACCGTGACCTACGTCGGCAAGGACATCGCTTACCAGCTCTGGAAGTTCGGCCTGCTGGGCAGGGACTTCGCCTACCGTTACTGGATGGACGAGCAGCTCTGGGTGACCGATCGGCAAGGGGCGGAGGATCACCCGAGCTTCGGCGGCGCCGAGCGGGTCGTCAACGTCATCGACGCCCGCCAGAGCTACCTGCAGAAGATCGTGCGCGCGGGACTCCGCGCCCTGGGCCACGACGCGGCGGCCGAGCGATCGATCCACTTCGCCTACGAGATGGTCTCGCTCTCGGAGGCGACCGCCCGTGCCCTGGGCCTGGCGGTCGAAGAGGGCAAGACGATGGAGATGTCGGGGCGCAAGGGGATCGGCGTCAAGGCCGACGACCTGCTCGACCGCCTCGAGGAGAAGGCCCGCGAGGAGATCGCGGCGCGCAACCGCGAGCTCACCCAGGAGGAGCTCCACCGCCTGGCGCGCGAGATCGGGCGCGCCGCGGTGCGCTTCTTCATGGTGAAGACCGGTACGACCCGGGTGATCGCCTTCGACCTCGACGAGGCGCTCAACTTCGAAGGGGACTCCGGGCCCTACCTCCAGTACTCGCTCGTCCGGGCACGCAACATCGAACGCAAGGTGGCAGCGGCCGGGCTCGGCGCCCCGCTCACCCGGGAGAGCGTCGCCGCTCTCCCCGCCGAGTCGCTCGCCGACGAGCTCTGGGACCTGGTGCATGCCGCCGCCGCGATCGGCGAGACGGTCGAGAAGGCGACCGGCACGCTCGAGCTCTCGCTGATCGCCCGCCAGGCGCTCGAGCTCGCGCAGCGCTTCAACGGCCTCTACCACCACCATCCGGTGCTGCACGAGCCCGACCCGGTCTTGCGTGCGGCGCGCCGCGCCGCCTTCGCCGCCTTCGCCCAGGCCGAACGGGCGCTCTGCGACCTGCTGGGGATCCCCGAACCGGAGCGGATGTAGCGCCGCGGGGCGCCGCCCGCTGCTACCGGAAACGCCCAGCCCGAGCTCGCCGCGTGACCCCGGAGCAGCCGCCGACTTTTCGCCGAGCGCTCGCCTACTGGGCGAAGCTCGGCTGGATCAACTTCGGCGGACCGGCGGGACAGATCGCGCTCCTCCACCGCGACGTCGTCGAGCGGCGCGGCTGGATCTCGGAGCCGCGCTTCCTCCATGCCTTGAGCTTCTGCATGCTGCTGCCGGGGCCCGAGGCGCAGCAGCTCGCGACCTACGTCGGTTGGCTCCTGCACGGGCTGCGGGGGGCGCTCGCCGCCGGTATCCTGTTCGTGCTCCCCTCGGTCGTGATCCTCTGGGCGCTCGCCGCCGCCTACGCGCTCTGGGGCGCTCTGCCGCTGGTCGCCGGAGCGTTCGCCGGCGTGCAACCGGTGGTCGTCGCGCTGGTCGTCGAAGCCGTCGTCCGGCTCGGCCGGCGCGCCTTCGTGCACCCGTTGCACGTCGCCTTCGCCATCCTGGCGTTCGCGGCGATCGCGCTCGGCGGCGTGCCGTTTCCCGCCGTCGTCGCAGCGGCCGCCCTGCTCGGAGCGCTCGCCGGCCGCGCCATCCCCCGCTTCGCGCCGGAGCCGGAAGGCGGCACCGATTCGGCGACCGAGGCACCACACGTCCGCGCCGCCCGCCGGCCCGGCCGCATGCTCGGCGTCGTCGCCTGCGGGCTCGCGCTCTGGGCCCTGCCCTTGGCGACCATCGCGTTCACCCCGGCCGGGCGATCGGCGCCGGTGCTCGGCGAGCTCTATCGCTTCTTCACCCAGGCGGCGTTCGTCACCTTCGGCGGCGCCTACGCGGTGCTCGCCTACGTCGCCGAAGTCGCCGTCGACGCGTACCGGTGGCTGGGGCAGGAGGCGATGATCGCCGGCCTCGGACTCGCCGAGACGACGCCCGGACCGCTCATCATGGTGCTCCAGTTCGTCGGTTTCCAGGCGGGCTGGAATCACCCCGGGAGCTGGCCGCAGCTCGGCGCCGCGACGGCCGGCGCTCTGTTGACCACCTGGGTGACTTTCCTGCCGTCGATGCTCTTCATCCTGCTCGGCGCGCCGTTCGTCGAGCGCCTGCGCGGCGTGCGTTGGCTCGCCGCGGCGCTCGCCGGCGTGACGGCGGCGGTGGTCGGGGTGATCCTGAACCTGGGCGTGGTGTTCGGCCGCGCCGCCCTCGTGCGGGACGGGGCGCCGGATGCGCTCGCGATCCTCGTTGCCGCGGCCGCGCTCGCCGCGCTGGTGCGTTGGCGCCTCGGACCCGGCTGGCTGGTGCTCGC
>CAZPZW010000226.1:0-3841 GCA_964591165.1 uncultured Thermoanaerobaculia bacterium
GTGGTGCCGATCGGCGGCGGGCTCTACTCTGCGACCGGCTCGGCGCCGCCCGACGCGACCGTCGAGGTCTTCGTCTCCGATGGCGATCCCTCCGGCTTCGGCGAAGGGCGGGAGATGCTCGGCACGACGCTCGCCGACCCGGCGGGCAATTTCTCCGTCGGACTACCCCTCGATCCGGGCGAGACGCTGGTCACCGCCACCGCGACCGACTCCGCCGGCAACACCTCGGAGTTCGGGCCGAACTTCGCGGTTTCCTCCGGGCAGGACGCCGCCACGGTGGACGCCACGATCGCCGGGCTTCCCGGCGCGACGATCGAGATCCCGGTCTACGCGCGCGACGTGAGCCTCACTCCGCTCGGCGTCGACCGGCCGGCCGGCAACAGGATCCAGAGCCTCACCTACAAGGTGACCTTCGCGCCCGCCTCCTCGATCGCCAGCAAGACCTTCGCACGCGCCGGCATCCTCCTCGGCCTCAACCAGATCTTCGAGGTCTTCCCGACCACTGCGACGACGGCGAGCTACCTGGGACAGTTCGACGAGATCTCCGATCCGATCCCCTTCACCCTCGACGCCGCACCCCCGGGCGACCAGGTGCTGAAGCTGGTGGTGACGCTCGCCGCCGACGCTCCTCCCGGGCCGATCACCCTCACTCTCGATCCGCTGACCACCGTGTTCGGCAACCAGGCCGGCACCATCGACGAGAGCTCGGCGAACGGCTGGCTCGGGCTCGTCGACGGCCAGATCACCGTGCTCTCCAACGCCGCCCAGGCGCTGCGCTCCTATGCCCTGTCCAGCGCGGCGATCCAGCTCGATTGGAACGATCCGAACGCCAACGAGACCGGTTTCCGCCTCGAGCGCTCGACCGACAGCGCGAGCTGGGCGCCGGTCGCGACGCTCGGCGCCAACGACACCACCTACTTCGACGGCAGCGGTCTCTCCCCGGCGACGCTCTACTACTACCGGCTGGTGACCCTCACTCCGGCCGACGCCCACGTCTCCAACGTCACCGCGGCCTCGACCTTCCCGGCGAGCGCCGCGAAGGTCTGCCCCCAGCCGCTCGTCACGCCGGCTCGCAGCTACGCCTTCACGCCTTCGGTCGCATGGAACGGCAGCGAGTGGGGGGTCGCCTGGTACGGCCGTGAAGGGGCGATCCAGGACGAGATCTACTTCCAGCGCTTCCATGCCACGACGCTCGCTCCACTCGGTCCACCCACTCTGGTGAGTGCCAGCGCCTCGGGGGCCGATCGAGTGCGCACCGATCGCCCGGTCCTCGCCTGGAGCGACGCCTTGCCTCCCGAGTCGCCGCATTGGGGCGTCATCTGGACCGAAGGGCTGACCGGCGAGCCCGGTACCCCGCTGGACAACACGACGTTCTTCGCCCGGCTCGCCCCCGACGGCAGCATCGAGCGAAGCGGCGTGCGGATCTCCACCCAGACCAACGACCACCCCTGGGAGGACGGTCTGCCCGCCCCGCTCCTCTGGGACGGCTCCAACTGGGGCGTCTTCGAGCTCGCCTACGTCTCGCCTCCGATGCTCGACCTCGTCTACCGCCGGCTCGACGCGGACGGCGACGTCGTTCTCGGGCCGGTGACCGTGCACGCTCCCGCCGACTCGCACGTGGCCGACATCGCGGCCGCCTGGAACCCGGCGACCAGCAAGTACGGGCTCGCCTGGACCGAGATCCGGGACACCGACATCGACGTCTATTTCCAGGTGATGGAGGAATCGACCGGCGCCCTCGAGGGGAGCGCGACCCATCTCGACGACTACGTCTCCGTCGTCGGCACCTACGGCTTCACCATCGTCTCCGACGGCACCGGCTGGGCGGTCGCCTGGACGGACCTGGTCTCCGATCCCGACCTGGGCGACTACGGCGTCTCCTGGATGCGGCGATTCGACGCCACCGGCACTCCGCTCGGGCCGGCGACGCGGCTCTCCGACGACCCCGTCACCGACGGTGGCTCGCCGCACCTCGTGCGTAAGCCCGGTGGCGGCTTCGCGGCGTTCCTCACCTGCTTCGTCGGCAACTGGGAGGTCTGTCGCCTCGAGACCGACGCCAGCGGAAACCGCATCGGCGGGCTCACCGAGGTTTCCGATTACGACGGTGCGCACTCGATTCTGTCCGACGAAGCGGCTAACGGCAGCGATTTCCTGGTCGCCTTCGGCGAGCGCGGCACGGGGACGTACGAGCTCGCCGGTGCGCTGGTTCCCGTCGCCGACTTCTCGACTCCGGGGCCGGTCGAACCGCTCACTTCGGGCCACGGCATCGTCACCGGCGGCGCCGGCAACAGCACGGTCGTCCCGCTCGGCGCCGGGTTCGCCGCCGTCTGGCTCGACGCGACGAGCGGCGCCAACCTCCTCCAGGCCCGCACCTGGGACGGCAACGGCGCCACCCTCGCCACGCTCTCGCCGCTCGATCCCACCCCGGCGCTCGGTCGGCCCGGCGTGGTCGCCGTCGGCGACAGCTTCGCCGTCGCCTGGCGGGACACCTCGAGCGCCGACCTCTGGTTCGCGCGCTACGACGCCAGCGGCTCACCGTTGGTCAGCCGCACCTCCGTCTCGACGTTCGGAGGTTTCCGCGGCGGCGTCGCCATGGCTTTCTCGGGCGAGAGCTACGGCCTCCTCTGGCCGCGCAACGGCGGCAATGGGCTCGCTTTCTTGCGCGTCGCGCCGGACGGCACGCCGCAGGGGAGCGAGGTCGTGCTGCCGATCGGCAGCCCCGGAGGTACGCTGCCGCAGATCCAGTGGACCGGACACGGTTGGGCGCTCGCCTGGCTCGAGCCGGGCAACTTCCTGCAGTACGCCCTCCTCGCCCACGACGGCACCCCCATCGTTCCGGAGGCTTCTGTGGCGATCACTTCTCAGGTCGACATCGCGATGCAGTTCCAGCTGTTCTGGAACGGCATAGATCTCTATCTGGTCTGGTCGACGCTCGAGGTCTACGATCCACCGCTCGACGAGATCTACCTCGTACGTCTGAACCTCGACGGCTCGCCGGCCTATCCACCGGTGACCGCGGCTTCCACGACGTTCCGGGATCTCCTACCCTGGCTCTACTGGACGCACGGCGATGCCCGGCTGCACCTGCTCTACCAACCCGGCGGACTCGCCGGCGAGCGAGAGATCGAGCTGCAGAGCGACGGCACGCCACTGCCGGGCGAGCGCTGGTGGACCCACCGCAGTCTCGGCGGAATCGCCTGGAACGGTTCGACGCTCGGTTACGTCTTCGGCGTCGACGGCAACCTCTTCTTCCAGACCGGCGAGTGCGTGACGGCCGACGCGACTGCGCCCCCCTGTCCCACGCTTGCCGTCACCTCCTTCGACAACCTGGTGCGCCTCGACTGGGATCCGGTCACCGATCCGGAGTCGGGGGTCTTCCGCTATCACGTCTACCGGGACGGCCTGCCGCTCGGCAAGACCTGGGCCTCGACCACGCTGTTCGACGACGG
Source organism: uncultured Thermoanaerobaculia bacterium (assembly GCA_964591165.1). Taxonomy (GTDB): domain Bacteria; phylum Acidobacteriota; class Thermoanaerobaculia; order Multivoradales; family JAGPDF01; genus JAGPDF01. Next base: position 3,450 of record CAZPZW010000226.1, read on the forward strand.
CGGCTTCGGGATTGGCACGACCCACGGCTATCAGGTGCGGGCCCTGAACGGAGCCTGGAACGAATCGGACGTCTGCCCGACGGTCTCGTTCTCGACCACCGCCGGCGACGCCAACGGCAACGGCACCTACGACGCCGCCGACATCTTCTACCTGATCAACTTCTTCTTCGCCGACGGCCCGCCGCCGCTCGGCAACGCCGACGCCAACGGCGACAACAACGTCTCGGTCACCGACATCTTCTACATGATCAACAACATCTTCTCGGGCGGCCCGCCACCGGTGCCGATCGCCGGCGGCGGGGTCGAGCTCGCCACACCCGTCGAGACGGCGTCCCCAGGCGGCGCCGAGTTCGAGCCCGAAGCGGCCCCGGCACCGCCGGTTCGCTCGCGCC
>CAZPZW010000227.1:0-3837 GCA_964591165.1 uncultured Thermoanaerobaculia bacterium
GAGCCGAAGGGGCGCGTCGTGCTGGGCAGCGTGCGTGGCGATCTGCACGACATCGGCAAGAGCCTGGTCGGAGTCCTGCTCTCGGCGCACGGGTTCGAGGTCCACGATCTCGGGGTGGACGTGGCGCCGGAGTCGTTCGTCGCCAAGGCACGCGAAGTGCGGGCGGAGATCGTCGCCGCCTCCGCGCTGCTCACCACCACCATGCTGGGGCAGCGCGATCTGGCACGTGCCCTTGCCGCGGCGGATCTGCCGGGGAGCCCCCGTCTGCTGATCGGCGGCGCGCCGACCTCGCCCGAGTGGGCGAGCGAGATCGGCGCGGCGTACGCCGAGAACGCCCTGCGCGCCGTCGCCGTGGCGGAGCGTCTGCTCGCGTGAACCGCCTCGCCGATCGGCTACGACGCGGTCCCTGCCTGCTGTTCGACGGCGGCCTGGGGACGATGCTGATGTCCCGCGGGCTCGCCGCCGGCGAGGCGCCGGAGCGCTGGAACCTCGAGCGGCGCGACGAGGTGTCGGCGGTCCATCGCGCTTACGTCGCGGCGGGCAGCGAAACGGTGCAGACCAACACGTTCGGAGCGCATCCCCTGCGGCTGGCGCGCGCCGGTCTCGCCGGACGCTGCCGCGAGGTCTGTCACGCTGCGACGGCGGCGGCGCGGGCCGCCGGGGCACAGTTCGTGGTTGGCGATCTGGGTCCGACCGGCGAGTATCTGCCACCGGTCGGCAGCGGCGATCCAGGAGCCTTCCGAGAGGGCTACCTGGAGCTCGCCGCGGAGCTCGCCGCGGCGGGGTGCGACGGCCTGCACATCGAGACGCAGAGCGACCTCGCCGAGGCCCGCCTGGCGCTCGCTGCGGCGCGGGACGCGGCTCCCGGCCTGCCGGTCCTGGTTTCCCTCACCTTCGACCACCGCCCGCGCGGGTACTTCACCCTGATGGGCAATCCGCTGGTGCCCGCGTTGGGCGAGCTGGCGGAGCTCGGCGCGGCGGCGGTGGGAGCGAACTGCTCGCTCGCCAGCGGTGAGATGGTCGAGCTCGCCCGAGAGCTGCTCGCCGCCGCGCTGGCGCCGACGATCTTCCAACCGAACGCCGGGCAGCCGACGCGGGGCGACTCGGGCGTGACCTACGCCCAGTCGCCCGCCACCTTTGCCGCCGACCTCGCGCCCCTCGCCGCGGCCGGCGCGGCGGCGCTCGGCGGATGTTGCGGTACCGACCCGCGCTTCATCGCTGCTCTGCGGCGCGCCCTCCAGGGTGCGGCGTGAGCCCATCGCTGCGCCTGCGCGTGGAGCTCGCGGAGAGCGATGTCTTGCATTTCCTGGGCTACCCTTCCGGTCGTCGACCGGCCGACGCGTTGGCACGGCAGCTCACCGCGGCGCTCGCCGAAGCGCGCCGCTTGGTCGCAGCGCGCGGCGCCTGGCGGCGCCTGCCGCTGGTCGCGGCCGGCGAGGTCGGTCTCGAGCCTCTGCCGGCCGCGGGGCTGGTGATCGGGCTGGTCACCGCGGGTGCTGCGCTCGAGGCGCGGGCCGCCGAGCGGCTGGCCGCAGGCGACGCCACCGGTGCGCTGTTGTTCGACGCCGCGGGAAGCGCGGCGGCGGAGGAGGCGGCGAACCGGCTGAGCGCGAAGGTGGTGGCAGAGCTGGCGGGTGACGAGAGCGCGGCGACGCGGCCGGCCGAGCTCGCCGGCGTCGCCGCGAGCGCCGGGGAGGTCTCCTGCCGAATCAGCCCGGGTTACGGCGCTTGGCCTCTCGCCGCGCAGCGGGCTCTCTTTCAGCGGCTCCCGGCCGCGGAGCTCGACATCCGCCTCGAGGAGTCGCTGCTGATGACCCCACGCAAGTCGATCTCCTTCGCGATGTGGATCGGCTCGGACGCCAGGCCACTCGCCGGCCTCGCCGGATGCGCGCGCTGTGCCCTCGTCACTTGTCGCTACCGGCGAGAGGCGCGGGCATGACGCTGCGGCCGCGCCTCGAGCTGCTCGCCCCGGCCGAGATCGAGGCGATCGTCGACGATGCGATCGCGGTGCTCGGCGAGATCGGCATCGCGGTCGAGAGTGCGGCCGCCCGCGAGCTGCTCGCCGATTCCGGAACGCGCCGGCGTGGTGACCGCTTCCTGCCCGACGAGGCCATGCTCCGCGCGGCGGTGGCGAGCGCTCCGCGGCGCTTCGCGCTGTGCGACCGGGCGGGCGAGGCCACGGTCCGTTTTGGCGAGGAGCGGACCCACTTCGATCCGGGGTCGGCGGCGATCCACCGCCTCGACGGCGCGAGCGGCGAGCGCCGCGCGGCGACCGTGGCCGATCTCGTGGAGCTCGCCCGGCTGGTCGACGGCTTGCCGAACTTCGCGGCGCAGTCGACCGCGCTGGTTGCAGCCGACGTCCCCGAGCCGCTGTCCGACAGCTTCCGGCTCTGGGTGGCGCTGGTCCACGGCAGCAAGCCGGTGGTGACCGGGACCTTTCGCAAGCAGAGCTTCGCGGCGATGCACGCCATGCTGCTCGCCGTGCGCGGCAGCGAGCAGGCGCTGCGCGACCGGCCGCTCGCCATCTTCGATTGTTGCCCGACCTCGCCGCTCGCCTGGAGCGATCTCACCGCGCAGGCGCTGGTGGACGCGGCGCGCGCCGCAATCCCGGCCGAGATCGTCCCGGTTCCGCTCGCCGGCGCGACGGCGCCGGTCACTTTGCGCGACACCATCGTCCAGCACCTCGCCGAAGGACTCTCGGGGCTGCTGATCCATCAGCTCGCCGCGCCCGGCGCGCCGGTGGTTCTGGGGGGTGCGCCGGCCGCGTTCGACATGCGGCAGGGAACCGCCGTCATGGGAGCGATCGAGAGCTTCATGCTGCAAGCCGGTTTCGCGCAGGTGGTGCGGACCCTCGGGCTGCCGACCCACGGTTATCTCGGACTGTCCGACGCCAAGACCCCCGACTACCAGGCCGGCATGGAGAGCGCGGTGGGAGCGGCTCTCGGCGCGCTCGCCGGGCTCGATCTGCTCTCCGGAGCGGGCCTGCTCGACTACCTGCTCACCCAGTCGTTCGAGAAGCTGCTGCTCGACCACGAGGCGTGCGGGCAGGCGCTCCGGCTGGTGCGCGGCATCGAGACGCGCGCTGGCAACGCGCTCGAGCTGATCGGCGCGGCGGTGACCCAGGGTCAGCTGCTGGGTCATCCGCACACGCGCCGGCACTATCGTGAAGAGCTCTCGATCGCGTCGTGTCTGGTGGATCGGGCGACCTACGGGGATTGGCTGGCGGCTGGGGGCAAGTCCGCCCGGGATCGGGCGCGCGACGAGCTGGCACGGCGCTCGGCGCTGCCGGCCGCGACCCCGCTCGATGCCGTCGCGCGCGCCGAGCTCGACCGCGCGCTCGCCGCGGCGGCGCACGACGCCGGCGTCGTGCTCCCGCCCGCGGCGCGATCTCCCCGCTGACCGCCCACGCGGAGGCGGGGTGCTACACTCCGGACCCCGAAACGGTAGCGCCCGTCCACCCGAGGAGATCGAACCCCATGGCCGTTTCCGATCCGCCCCGCAGCAGCAGCGCAACCCGGCAGCCGACTCCGTTGCGAGCCGAGCTCGAGCAGCGCCTGCGCGCCGCGCGCCAGCGCTGGGAGAGCGCCCGCGCGCGGGCCGAGGCCGAGCGCCCGGCGTGGAAGAACGACTACACCACGGTCTCGGGCATGGAGGTGCCGCAGCTCTCGACACCCGACGAGGCGCGCGCCGACCTCGAGAACGACATCGGCGTTCCCGGCGAGTTCCCCTACACCCGGGGCATCCATCCCACCGGCTACCGCGGCAAGCTCTGGACGATGCGTCAGTTCGCCGGCTTCGGCTCGGCCGAGGACACCAACCGGCGCTTCAAGTACCTGC
>CAZPZW010000228.1:0-1448 GCA_964591165.1 uncultured Thermoanaerobaculia bacterium
TCGAGGATGTGGTGGTAGCGCACGCCATCCTGGACGAAGAAGCTCTCGTTGTCGGCCGAGGTCGAGAGCGAGCCGCCGGCGAGCGGCAGGGTGGCGAAGATCTCCTCACGCCCGCCGCGCGGATCGCGCACCCCGACCCGCCAGGGACGGCCATCGCGGGTGCCGCGGGCGTAGACCTGGCCGCCGGAGACGAGCAGAAAGTCGGCGAAGCCGCGATCGGCCAGGAGCTCGCCGGCAAGACCGAGCGCATAGCCCTTGGCGATGCCGCCCAACCCCAGCTTCATGCCGGCGCGCGGCAGGAGGATGCTCTGCGTTTCGGGATCGAGCCGCACCCGCCGGTAGTCGACCAGGGCGAGCCGCTCGGCGATCGCCGCTGGGGCGGGAACGCGCGCTGCCGGACTGCGGAAGTCCCAGAGGCCCCAGAGGGCTGCCCAAGAGGGATCGAAGGCGCCGTCCGTCGCGCGGGCGATCTCCAGGCCGCGGGCGACCAGCGAGAAGAGCTCCGGCGGAACTTCGACCGGGTCTGCTCCGGCGGCGCGATTGACCGCCGAGAGCGGCGAGCCCTCCTTCCACTCCGAGAGCTCGAGGTCGAGGCGGCGGAAGAGGGCGAAGCAGGCCTCGGCAGCAGCGGCGGCCTCGGCGCGCTCCGGCAGAGTCACTTGCCAAGTGGTCGCCATGGCCTCGCCGGTGAAGCTGGCGAAGCGAGGCGCGCGCAGGGCACGCACCACTTGGACGACCGCGAGGGCGAGGAGCGCGAGCAGCAGCGCCAGCGCCCAGCGGGACCAAAGGACCGACCTGGGGGGCGGTGAGGGCGGAGGGGACTGCCGCAGAACGGCAGCCGAGGGGGAACTCACGGGCCTCTACCGCCCCCCAGGTGCGATCACAGGCGAACTTGCAAAGAGCATCGATCTCACCGGCACCTCCAGGTGCGCACCACCCTAGGCGAACGGGCGCGCGCGCTCCAGCGAACGGGCGAGATCGGGCTCGTTCGCGTCCCAGGGAGTGCCGGGGTGGATGATCTTGGCGGTGCAGCTCTCGGCGGCGACCACCAGGTCGCGGAAGGAGCCGCCGCGCGGGTTCTTGAACACCGCCTGCTTGTTGCCGTTGTAGACGAAGATCGACGGGAACTTGCGCACGCACTCGTCGCACGAGGTGCAGAGCGCGCTGTCGATCCAGGCCGCCTCGGAGGCCGGCGCGGCGGGCCGGGGCGCCGCGGCCGGGGCGGCCGGAGCCGCGACTCCAGCAGGAGGGGTCGGCGTCGCCGGAGCGGCCACCGGCAGGGTGGCCACCGCGGTCGCCGCGGCCGGTGCAGTGGACTGGCCGGACCCGAGATCGAACAGCACCGAGACCAGCCGGTTGACCACCCGGGAGTCGGCTTCGGCCCGCACGCTGGCGAGCGCGGCCTCCTGCTCGGCGACGAGCGCGCGGCGCGCGCTCTCGGCGGCGGC
>CAZPZW010000228.1:1548-3804 GCA_964591165.1 uncultured Thermoanaerobaculia bacterium
GCGCTCTCGGCGGCGGCGGTCAAGACCTCGCTGCGTACCCCGGCGAGCTCCGCGAAGGTGCGCCAGGCGGCCAGCCGATCGCGCGTGGCGAGCGCCAGAGCGCGGGTGACGACCAGCTTCTCGCGTTGGCCCGAGGCCGCGGTGCCCCAGACGAAGGGGAGCCGGCGGACGTTCTCCGGCTCGGCGAGCTCGAGCCACTCGACCAGCGGCACGAGCTCGGGCGAGTCGCTGGCGCGCGCGAACTGGCGCTGCCAGGCGGGCTCGAGGAGCGCCGCGTCGGCGAAGGTGAACGGCGCCCCGGCGGCCGGGTCCTCGGGCGAGGCGGCCTCGGCGGCGAGCGGGGCCGCCGCCCAGTCGGCCGCGGCCGCCGGATTGTCGCCGACGTGCAGGCGGCGCGCCCAGGTCGAGCCCGACTCCGGATCGAAGCGCAGCAGGGGCACGGCGCGTCCCGCGACGCGCGCCGCGGCGACCAGCCAGGAGTCGAGCTCCTGGCCGACGGCCGACGGAGCGTCGACGACGTGCAGAGCGCTCCGCCGACTGGCGAGCGCCCGGTCGAGACCGAAGGCGAGCTCGAGCGGTCGGGCGAGCGAGCCCTGCTGGACGAAGGCCTCGCGGTGGGCGAGACCCAAGAGAGCGGCGTCGAGCTGGTCGGCAGCCGGATTCTCGGGGGCGTCGTCGCCAGTGAGGAGCAGCACCTGGATCGGTCGCCCGGAGAGCAGCAGCTGGGAGAGCGCGGAGAGCTCGCTGGCGAGCGCTTCGCCCGAGGCGAGCAGGACGAGCACCGGTGGGACCAGCAGGAGCTCCTCGGTCGCGAGGCCGCGCCAGTCGAAACGCTCGAGCCAGGGACCGTGCCGCTCGGCGTCGAACGCCTGCGCGGTCTCGAGGCGCACGATGCGCACCGCGCGCGCCAGATCGACGACTTCGTGCGTCGCCTCGTCGAAGGCGCGCATCGCGGCGGCGCAGCCCTCCGTCGCGACCCTCGCGGGCGCGCCGAGATCGGCGGTCGCCTCCCCCGGCGGCACGATCCAGAGTGGCTCGTCGCCGCTCGTGAGGTAACTCGCCAGGCGGTCGCGGGCGTCCTCGAGACGCTGCCGGCGGTCGTCCGGAATGGGCGTTCCGGCGCGCCGGTGCGCGACCACGCGCGACAGCGCCGAAGGATCGACGAAACGCTCGCCGATCCCGCCGAGCGTGCCGCTCGGCGTCGCGGCCGCCGCATCCGGCCGACGCGCGCGATCGGCGATCAACAGAGCCTCGGCCGAGAGCGCGAGCTCGCGCGCCTGGGCGGCGAACGCGGTACGGGCGAGGTGGAGCCTCCGGCCGGCTGCGAAACTCGCCAGCCGGAGCGCAGCGCGCCGCGTGCAGGGCACGAGCGCTCCTCCGGTGGGCGGCGCGAGGGTGCCCGCGGCTGCCCTGGCGCGCTCGTCGGCGGAGAGCGAGCGGACCCAGCTCTCCCCGGTCGAGCTCGGTTCGATCCACAGCGGCCAAGGGCCCTCGACCGGTCGGCCGCGCAGCGGCTGCAGCGCCGCCGGGAGAGTTCCGGGCGAAGGCGGATCCGTCGCCGCCGTCGGATCGCCGAAATGAAAGCGCCTGAGCTCCTCCACGTCGTCCTCCTTCAGATCGCGAAGCGGTCGAGCTCGCGCTCGAGCGCGGCCGCTTTCTGCTCGCGGCTCATCCCCATGCCGAGCACGCTGTGCTGGTCGTAGCGCGGAGCGTCCGGATTGCAGTAGAGCAGCCCGATCGTCAGCCGCTCGCCGTGCGAGGCGAGTGCGCGCGCCGTGGCGAGATCGCGCGGGTCGTGCTCCTGCCGGTTCTTGTACATCCGCTCGACCACCGGATCCACCGGCACGCCGTTGGGATGGGTGAGCAGGAGGATGCGGTCGGGATCCCGGCGCAGCGCCTCGAACAGATTGCCGGTGTAGGTGGGGCAGCGCTGCAGGATGTGCACGAAGCTGGTTCCCGGATGGCGCGAGGCGGTGGCCAGGGTCGCCGAGAGGTGCGCCGGATTCCAGTCGACGGTGCGCGCCACGAAGGAGACGTTGGGGAAGCCGAGCGTGGTGGCAGCGACGTCGAGCGGCGGCAGGAACGCGCCGTCCGGATGGGTGTTGGTCGCGAGGCCGAGCGGCGAGGTGGGCGAGGTCTGCTTCTTCGTCAACCCGTAGACGCTGTTGTCGAAGATCATGACCGTGATGTCCATGTTGTAGCGCGCGGCGTGCAGCCAGTGGCCGGCGCCGATCGAGCAGCAGTCGCCGTCGCCGG
>CAZPZW010000229.1:0-3767 GCA_964591165.1 uncultured Thermoanaerobaculia bacterium
GTCGCGCCGGCGCTGCTGGCGGTCGTCGCCGCCGCCGCCGCGGCGGCCGCGGGTGCCGAGCTCTGGCGGCGCGGGGCGGCAGCATGAGCGCGCTCGAGAGCGCTCTCGCCGGGCGCCGCGTCGTGGTCACCGGGGGCACCCGCGGACTCGGTGCGGCGATCAGCCGCGCCCTGACCCGCGCCGGCGCGCAGGTCGATGCCTGGTTCCGCGCCGACCACGCGAGCGCCGAGGCGCTGGCCGCCGAGCTCGCCGCCGCCGGCGGCGAGCTCTTCCTGCACGCAGGGAACCTGGTCGATCCGGGGGAGGTCCGCCGGGTCTGCGCGGCGATCCTGGAGCGCAAGCCGCGAGTCGACGGTCTCGTCCACTGCGCGGCGCTCGGCTCCTTCAAGCCGCTGCTGCAGGTGCGCTCCGCGCAGTGGGATCTGTCGATGGACGTCGGTGCGCGCGCCTTCCTGCTCTGCGTCCAGCAGCTCGCTCCGGCGATGGCCGAGGGTTCAAGCGTCGTGGCGCTGTCGAGCCTCGGCTCCCGGCGGGTGGTGCCGGCCTACGGTGCGCTCGGCATCGCCAAGGCGGCGCTCGAGGCGACCGTCCGATCGCTGGCGGTCGAGCTCGCGCCGCGCGGCATCCGGGTCAACGGCCTCGCCGCGGGTCCGATCGCCGCCACCTCGATCGAGCGCCATCCCGGCGCGAGCGAGTTGCTCGCGCGCGCCGCCGAGCGCACGCCGCTCGGCCGACTCCTGACGCTCGAAGAGGTCGCGGACCTGGCCCTGTTGCTGCTGACGCCCTGGGCGCAGGGTCTCTGCGGCCACGTTCTGGTCGCCGACGGCGGCCTCTCCCTGGTGCTGTGACGGCGCGGCTCCGAGCGGCCCCGGGGCTCGGTGCGACGGTGGCGATCGCCGCGCTCTCGGCGATCGCCGGCCTGGCGTTGGCGAGCGCGGTGCTGGCCACGCCGGCGCGGCTCGACGGGAACCGCTGGGCGGTGATCGCCGTGGTCGTCGTCTGCCAGGCGCTCCTCTGGTGGTGGTTGCGGCGGCGCGCGGAGGGAGTGCTGGTGGCGCTCATCCGCCTCGTGCGAGAGCGGCCGGCGCTCGCCGTCTGGAGCCTCGTCGAGCTGGTCGGGCTGGTGCTGCTCTGGTTCGGCTCGGCCGCCGATGGGTCGCGGGCGTTGCCGGTCTGGTCGTGGGTGGCGAGCTACCTTTCGGCCCGCGCCGCGCTCACCGTGCTCGGCGCCGCTCGCCACGTCGCCCGAGCGAGCGGAGCGGCATCCGGGAGCTCGCGAGCCCGCGCCGCGCGCCTCGTGCTGTTCGCCGCCGCGCTCACCGCACCGGCCACGCTCCCGCTCGCCGGGGCACGGCCGACCTGGCTCGACGCGGTGGCCGGCGGCTGGCTGACGCTCGCCGCGCTCGCCGCCGCCGCGCGGGACGGCGCCGCGCGCGACACCTGGCTCGGGCTCGCCGCCGTGCTCGCCAGTCCGGCGCTCGCGTTGGCCGGGAGCGCGCTGCTGGTGGGGGAGCCGACGCTGCCCCTCGCCGCACCGATCGCGCTGACCGCTCTCGCCCCGGCGCTGGGACTGGCGGGCCTCGCCTGCCCTGCGCTCTTCGGCGGCGGGAACCGATCCTCCGCTCCGGACTGAGGGCCGCTGCTTGAACCCGACGCGAGGCGCCGAACCCGATCCGGCCGTTCGCGCGCTGCGCGTCCGGCGCTCGGCGCTCGGCGACGTCGTCCACGCGTTGCCGGTGACGGCCGCGCAGGCGCGGCATCCGGGGGCGGGGCTCCTGCTCGCGGCGATCTGCCTCGCGGTCTGGCTGCCGGGCTTCGCGACGCTGCCGGTGGTCGATCGCGACGAGAGCCGCTTCCTGCTCGCCGCGCGCACGATGGTCGAGAGCGGCGACGCCTGGGTGCCACGGCTCGGCGACCGGCCCCGGCTCGAGAAGCCGCCGCTCGCCACCTGGCTGCAGGCCGCGACGGTCGCGCTGACGACCGGCGGCGACCCGAGACGCGATGCTCCCTGGATGGGGCGGCTGCCCTCCCTGCTCTGTGCCTTCGCCACGGTCCTGGTGGTCTGGCGCGGCGGCGCGCGACGGGTCGATCCCCGCGCGGCGTGGTTGGCCGCGCTGCTGCTCGGGCTCTCCCCGACGGTCGTCTGGGAGACGCACCAGGCGCGCGCGGACCTGGTGTTGCTGCTGCCCTCGACGATCTGTCTCCTCGCGCTCGGCCGGGTCTGGGGCGCGGCGCGGCGGGGCCGACCGGCACCGGCGGGAGCCGTCGTCCAGTTCTGGGTGGCGCTCCTGATCGGCGTGCTGGCCAAGGGGCCGATCACGCCCTGGATCGCCGCGGCGGCGATCGCGGGGATCGCGGCCGGCGAGCCGCCAGGCCAGCGCACGCGCTGGCTGCGCCGGCTCCGGCCGGTGCTCGGCATCGCTGCGCTCGCGGCGGCGATCGCGCTGCTCGCCGGGGTGCAGAGCCGCGCTGTGGGTGGTGCCGCGCTGGCGGCCACCGCCTATCGCGAGACGATCGGCCGCGTGCTCGCGGGCGTGGACGGCCACTTCGCGCCGCCCGGGCTGCACGCGCTGCTCGCGCCGGCCCTCCTCTGGCCGGGCTCGCTCGGGCTGCTCGGCGGGCTCGTCTGGTGCTGGCGCCGGAGTCGCTCCTCGGGGGCGGGCCGGAGCTGGCCGGCCGGCCGCTTCCTGCTCGCCTGGGCGCTTCCGGCCTGGCTGGGTCTCGAGCTCGCCGCGACCAAACTGCCGCACTACACGCTGCCGCTCCACGTGCCGCTGCTGCTCGTCTGCTCGCGCTGGCTGCTGCGCCTCGCGGCGCGCCGGCCGGTGGTCTGGCCGGTCTGGTTGCGCTGGCCCCTGGAGCTCTGGAAGTGGCTGCCGGCGATCCTCCTGCCTGCGGTTGCGGGGCTGCTCGTCCAGCTCGCGTCGGGCTCGTCGACCTGGGCGCTCGTCACCGCCCTCGCCGTGCTCGCGCCGTTGGTGCAGGCCGCCCGGCAGACCGACCGGGCGCCGATCACCGCGCTCGCCTGGGCGCTCGGCGCCCTCGCGCTGGTCGCCATCACGGTCGGCTTCGCGTTGCCGCGCTGGTCCGCGCCCTGGACGGCGGAGCGCTTGGCGGACGCGGTGGTGGCGGCCGACCCGCAGGCCGAGCGACCGCTCGCCGACGCCGCCTGGGGGGAGTCGAGCCTGCCTCTGCTCACGCGCCGGCCGGTCCGCCGGCTCGCCGCGGAGGAGGTCGAGCCCTGGCTCGCGGAGCACCCGGGTGGCATCGTCGTCGTGCCGCGGGCCGAAGTGGGCGACCGGATCGTCCTGGCGCGGATCGAGGGCATCGACCCCGTCCACGGGCGCCGGGTCGAGCTCGCGCTGGTGACCGCCCAGAGCGCCCCCAACATCGCCTCACCCTGACGCTCCTCGCTCCGGCTCCGGATCTCTCGTTCAATCAGCTGGTGACCCTCGCGGCCGCCGAGAAGGTAGCGGCGATCCTGACCCTCGACCACCTCGATGAACGCGCGCAGCGCGCCGATCTCGCGGCCTTCGACCGCCTCCTGGCCCGGGTGCAGGCGGCAGCCCCCGCCGCGGGCGACCAGCTCCCAACCGCCCGCAAGGAGCCCTCGTCTCGCCGCGCTGGCCGCAACACTTCGAGCGCCGTCGGCGAGCCTCGCGCCCCCGGAATTCGTGCCTGTCCCCGTTTCTCTAGCTCGGCGAAACGGCTGGCTTCGGCGTCCGGCCCCGCGGGCCGGCCTGCCGGAGCACTGCGGCGTCGCCGGA
>CAZPZW010000230.1:0-1311 GCA_964591165.1 uncultured Thermoanaerobaculia bacterium
GCCCCCCCGGGCGGCGATCCACCGCCGGCCTCCTGTTGAGCCGCAACGTGAGCACGTCGGTCCTGGCATCGTAGATGGTGTGCATGCTCTCCCCCGCGAGGTGCGGATTCTACTCGCTTCCCGGAGCCGATCCGCGGAGCTTTTTCGGCCTGGCGCCCCGGGGCGTGCAACCTCGGAGTGCCCCACCCTGTCTCAAGGGCAAGGAGACGGACATGGGACACACCTTTGCAGACGCCCTCATCGTTGCCGTGCTCGCCGGGGCCTTCGTCGCCTGGCTCTACCTCAAGCACGTCGGGCGGCAGCGCCGCTTCGAGATCGTCCACCAGGAGCGCTTGGCCGCGATGGAGAAGGGCATCCCGCTGCCGGAGCTGCCGCTCGATCCGGTCAAGGTGCCCAAGCCAGAGAATCCGCGGGAGTTCCTGCTGCACGGCATCGTCTGGACGGCTCTGGGCGGCGGTGGCATGCTGGGCCTCTACCTGTTCGGGACGAAAGTGAACGCCCCGGCGGTCTGGCCGCTGCCGATGCCGCTGGCCCTCCTCGGCATCGGGTTGATCCTCTACTACGCCCTTGCCTCCGATCGCCCCCGCTGAGCCCGCCCCGCCGGCCGACAGGACGGACGAATGGCTCGTCGAGCGGTGTCGCGAGTCGGCCGACGAGTCCGCCTTCCCGGAGCTCGTACGGCGCTACCGCGAACCGGTCTTCCGCCTGGCTGTGTCGATCCTCGGCCAGGAGTTCGCGCCGGAGGCCGAGGACGTCGCGCAGGAGGTGATGCTGCGCGCGCACCGTTCGCTGGCGACGTTCCGGGGCGACGCCAGGTTCTCGACCTGGATCTACCGCATCGCGTTCAACCAGGCGGTCAACGTCAAGGCGCGCGCCCGCTTCAAGGCGCCGCACGTCAGCGACCAGGTGCTCGTGGCGACGCCCGCGCCGGATCGTGGCCCGGACGCCCGGCTGCAGGACGAGCGACGCAAGCGGGCCGTCCTGGCCTGCATCGGCGAGCTGCCCGAGGTCTACCAGTCGGCGCTCCGCCTGCACTATTGGCTGGGCGCGAGCGTCGCCGAGATCGCGACGCTGCTCGACGCGCCGGAGAACACCGTGAAGTCCTACCTCCACCGTGCCAGGAAGTTGTTGCACGCCATGCTCACCGAGCGAGGTTTCGATGCACGATGACGACCCGATGGACCGCCTGCTGAGCGAAGCGCTGGCCGCCGAGCCGCCGCGCCTCTCGCCCGACTTCGACGCCCGCGTGCTGCGCCGCCTGCGCCCGCGCCGCCTGACGCCGGTGGGCCGCGGGGTGATCGCCGCCTACGC
>CAZPZW010000230.1:1411-3715 GCA_964591165.1 uncultured Thermoanaerobaculia bacterium
GAGCGTCGAGTAGGCGAGCACCGTTTGGGCACGGCGTCGCCGGATCGCAGTCTCCTCCGAGTGCCGAATCACCTGTCCCGGCCGAACGCGGAGGCATAGGTCTCAGTCTGAAGGCTGATCTGGGATCGGCGAGGTTAGAGGAGTGTGAAACTTGCGCCGCTCGGTCAGCGTTGGTCGGCGGGGATCAAGGCGGGCGCTCAGCCCTTGACGACCCGTCGGCGCCTCGGTTTCGAAGGCGCGAGGAATCGGCGTCGAAGAAAGTCGAGCCGGCTCGAGAGCGCCGCGGCGGCCTCTCGCGTGGGCGGGACGTTAACGGGGATCACGTCGCCCAGGTTACCGCCGGATTGAACTCGCTCGACCCACATCGACATTTCTTCGACGTATCTCTCGAGCGCCTGCCGAGAGTCCTCGGCATCGTCTATGACCAGGTAGGCAGGAGGGAGATCACCGACAATGACCCAGACTTTGGAGTCCCTCGGGCTCGCGCTGTTCTCTATCTCCGCAAGGCAGACGCCGAAGATCCCCGGATGGGCCAGGCCGAGCCGGATGTTGGTCACGCTCCGGCACCAGGGAAGGCTCTTGAGGAACACCTCGGCCTCGTCGAGGAGCTCAAGGAGCTCTCCGGATTCTGGCTGCGGCAGTCTCGCGAGTACCGGGTGTCCGCGAAGCGCCGAATCAGAAGCGGTGCTCATCTGAGATGGGAGCGCTCGGCGCGTTCCGCGTCGAGGAGACTGATGAGAGTCCGAGGCCCAAGGCGCTGCTTCATCTCTGGAGACTCAGTGCGAGTGGGATTGGCTTGGTCTCGCGGGCCAATGATTTGGCCCCTTAGCACTTGAGCCTTTCTGCCACCTCGGCTGCGCGCGCACTCCAAGCTCCAACTGCAGTGCTGCAAACCTGTGCCAAGAGTCTGCATGCTTCGGCCCTCTCGCCCAGCCTGCTCTTGAGTACGGCGAGTTGGATGATGGGCAGGGTATGCCGCTTCCGAAGCACCCCCATCATGGTGAGGAACTCTGCCATGTCCTCGGGTGATCGCATTCTCTGAAGGAAGGGAAGAACATGAGACTGCACCACCTCAACAACCGCGTTGGGCGTGGCGGCGTCGTCCACGCGCCACCATAGATCGCGCCCATTCAGGAGATGACCGATTCGAACTCGTACCGTGCACCGGGGCTCGATGACGACTTTCGGAACGGGCTCTCCGAACACGAGTTCGTGGGAGGGTACGTCGAGCACTCCAGCGTTGAGGGTGAGCAAGTCACCTGACTTGCTCGGCTGAAGATCTATGACCTGAACGAAGGGTCCGGTATGTCGGTTCCAACTCGTCCTGCTGCTGCGGAATCCTAATGGACGCAGCACCTTATCTAGATGCACCGTGACCTCAGCATTGGCCATGTCAGGCTCCATTTACACTGGAGCTGGGGAGCCTGTTCCTAGCTGGGTTTGTGCTTGTCCTGGCCTTGTCCGACGGCGACTGCTCGCCCAGTCCTGATGTCGAACGCGGCACGAATTTGAGCTCGAACGAATAGCTGAACCTCGTACCCATGGTCGCTCCAGCGGATCTCCACATCTTCCTCTCGCAGGTCCCACGTCCCGCTCTTGATGTGAGAAGCCGCGACGATCTGCTTTCCGGAAGGGCGAGCACGATTGTAGAGATAGAAGTACGGCGTCTCGCCGTCGTACTCAAAGACCCCCGCCAATCCGCCCGGCTCTCGTTCTTCTGCGACAAGGACGTCCTTGCTCATTCGTCCTCCACGAGCCAAGGGTGGTTCGCCAGATGGTTGCCGCCGAGTCTTGGCATCAGTGGTCAAGGTGTGCGACAGCGAAGGCGAAGAGGCAGCTCAGTCACGCCGGAGGATGTGCTATCGCTGAGCGGCGACCAGCGCGGTGTCGCTCCGGAGACTCGCTAGGGCGCCAGGTTCAGAGTCGAACTCGATCGAAAAGAGCCGGCCCCTATGAGTGTAGATGGTGAAGACCACCGACTCGGTAATGTCGCCGATGTTCCCCCTGAGATACCCGTTGAACACCCGGAGATCCTCTGAACGATCATCGAAGAAGACAGCCTCGGGCCAAGAGCGGTAGGAAGGGTCCCTGAGACTGTAGAAGACGGACTTGGTGCGTCGAGCCTGTCGTTGAATGATGTCGAAGAGCTCGAGTTGCGACTGAAGCTTCTTGCGCTGCGAGTCTGACAAGGTCTCGCTCCAAGCTCTGAGGCACGCCCGTTCGTAGGGACGTGGGCGAGGTGAACCGAAGAGGAGACCAGAAACCCTCGAGAGCCATGAGAAGAAGGCTTCAGTCGCACTCACA
>CAZPZW010000231.1:0-3715 GCA_964591165.1 uncultured Thermoanaerobaculia bacterium
CGCGCACCACGATTCCGCGATTGCGCGCGTAGACCAGCGTGTTGGCGGTGCCGAGATCGATCGCGAGATCGTTCGAGAAGTAGCGGAGGATCGAGCCGAAGGCCATAGCTTCCCTTTGTCCAAAGTTCCTGCGACCGGTCGCCGCGGCCGCGCCTACAAGGTCTCGACGAAGACGCGCTGGCGAAGCGCGGATTCGTTGCCGGAGCTGTCCATGGACTTCACCTCCAGGATGCTCCAACCTTCGGTCGTCAACAGGACCGTCTTGGTGAAAGTGCCGTTGGCCGCCACCGCGACCGGCTCGCCGTTGAGCCGGAGCGTCGCTCCGGCCTCGGTCCGCCCGGCGACGATGAAGATGTTGCCATAGGCCTGCACCTCGTCGATCACCAGGTCGGGGGGCGTCATGTCCCCCTGTTCCCCCGGTCGCTCACCGGCCAGCACGCGGAACGTGCGAGGCTCGCTCCAGGGTCCCTGCAGGCCGTCGCGGCCGACCGCCGCGACCCGCCACTCGAAGGTGCCCTCGCCCTTCAGCCCCAGGGTGGCGAGGGTCTTGGCGCGGGATGCGACGTCGATCACGTTGTCGACGAAGAGACGGTTGCGCGAGACCTGCAACGCGTAGCGCGCGGCGCCGGGAACGGCCTCCCAAGAGAGCACGACGCTCTTCGCGGCGTCAAGCGTCACCTCGAAGTTGTCGGCCGGCCGGTCCTGCAAGGGCGCCTGGAGGAGGCGGTTGGCCGGGGAGAGCAGGTCGCCGGTCTGGGTCACCTGCTCGAGCTCTCCGACCTCGCGCCGCTGTCCACCGAGTGTCGCGACGGCGAGCGAGCCGCGATAGGCGGCGAAACGCCCGGTCGAGGTGTCCCGGTCGTAGGAGACGACGACATCCGATTCACGGCCGACCTGGGCCTCCGAGCGCGGGGTGGTGACCCGACTGCCGCGCTGCGCGGTGTTGAGGTTGACCCAGCCGTACTCCATGGCGATGGTCTGGCCACCGTCGTTGCCGCCGGAGCCCTGGCCACGGGTGACCAGGAAGAGAGTGTTGGGGCGTACCGTGTAGAGCGTGCCGTCCAAGAAGACGATCTCCGCCGAGCCGTTGAGCGCCGTCTTCACGTAGTCGCCCGACTGCAGGACGACGCGGCTGCGCGCCTCCTCCCACTCGCCGCGTTCCCCGCGCCGGTACTCCACGCTCCCCTGGACCGCGATGAACTGGGCCTCGCCGGTGGTCGCGCGACTCGCCACCGCGTCGAGAATGGCGAACAGCAGGGCGCGGCTCCGCTTGCCCTCGCTCACCGCCTCGCGGAAGGCGCGGGCACCGAAAGCGGCACGGGCCGCCGCCTGACCGCGGCGCGCCGACTCGAGCTCCTCCACGAACGCCCCGGCCGGCGGCTCGGCGCTCGCCCGCACCAGCAGCCCTTCGACCTCGTCGAGCAGCAGGGTCGCCTCGCGCTCGAGGGCCCGCTCCTCCCATTGCCGGAAGATCGCGAACCCGGCGAGCGCGAAGATCGCGAACGCGGCGAGGATCGCCGCGCTGCGCACCGTGTCGACCGACACCGTGTACCAGCCGCGCGTCCGCTTGTCGAATGGGTTGGTCGGCAACTATGGGTCCCCTGTCCCGAGCCTCGCCGACAGGCGAAGGAATTGATTCTACAGGAAGTTACGACAATCTGGCGGAAGCCTCCCGGGACGCCTTCTTGTGCCGGGTGCCGCCCGCTTGGTATCTTGCAGCGTTCTCATCCGCGCCTCCCGCGGCCCTGGAGTTCCCTATGCTGAAGATTCTCCGCGACAACCTCAAGTACTTGAGCTGGATCCTCTGGCTGGTGGTCCTGGTGTTCATCGCCTTCGTCTTCGTCGACTTCGGGGGAGCGCTCGGGGGCGGCGGCGGCGGCGCCCGCACGGCCGCAGCGACGGTCGGCGGTGAAGAGATCTCCTACGCCGATTTTCAGCGCGAGTATCAGCGTCTCGAGGCGCAGTACCGTCAGGCCTTCGGCGAGAGCTTCACCCCTCAGCTCGCCGAGCAGATGCGCCTGCCCCTGCAGGCGCTCGACCGCCTGGTCGACCAGAAGGTGCTGCTCCGCGAGGCCGACCGCCTGGGCCTCACCGCGAGTGATACCGAGGTGCGCGATTCCATCCTCGAGATTCCCGGCATGAAGGACGCCCAGGGCGCTTTCGTCGGCCAGACCGCCTACGAGCGTTTCGTGCGCGCCAACGGCTACGCCGTGCGCGACTTCGAGGACGCGGTGCGCAGTCAGATCCTGCTCACCAAGCTCTCGGCGATCTTCTCGGCGAGCGTCGCCATCTCGGACGCCGAAGTCGAGAAGAGCTACCGCGACCAGGCGGAGCGCGCGGCCGTCCGTTACCTGGTCCTGCCGGCGCGCAATTTCCAGTCCGAGGTGCAGCTTCAGCCGGCCGAGATCGCAGCCTATTTCGAGAGCCACAAGGAGGAGTTCCGGCTCCCCGTGCAGCGGGCGATCAACTACCTCCTGGTCGACACCGTGCGCCTGCGCGCCAAGCTCGACTTCGACGCCTCCGAGCTCCAGAAGTACTACGACGATCACCTCGCCGATTTCACCCAGGAAGAGCAGGTGCGCGCCCGGCACCTCCTGCTCAAGGTCGACGATCAGCGCAGCGCGAGCCAGGCGGAGTCCCAGATCGCGGCGCTCAAGCAGCGCGTGGAGAAGGGCGAAGACCTGGCGAAGCTCGCCAGCGAGCTCTCCGAGGATCCCGCCTCCAAGCCGCGCGGTGGCGACCTCGGCTACTTCGGCCGCGGCCGGATGATCAAGGAGTTCGAGGATGCCGCCTTCGCCGCAGCGCCGAACAGCCTGGTCGGACCGGTCCGCACCTCGTTCGGCTTCCACCTGATCCAGGTGCTCGACCACCGGGCGGGCGGCCAGCGGCCCTTCGCCGAGGTCGAGGCGCAGGTGCGCGCCAAACTCTCGACCGAGCGCGCCGACGCCGCGGCCGAGGCCAAGGCGGAGGAGCTCGCCCGGCGCATCGCCGCCGAGACGCTCACCACCGAGGAGCAGTTGAAGGCGCTCGCCGACAACGACACGGTGGTCTTCATCTCGACCCCGCCGTTCGGGCGCGAAGAGGTGGTTCCCGGGATCGGCCGCGGCACGCCCTTCTCCTCCGCCGCTTTCGCCCTCGAGCCGGGCAAGACTTCGACGCCGGTGAAGATCAACCGCGGTTTCGCGATCCTGTCGCTCAAGGAGGAGAAGCCCGAGCGGCTGCCCGAGCTCTCCGAGGTCGAGGGGAAGGTGCGGCAGGCGCTGCTGCGCGTCAGGCTCGACGAGCGCGCGACCCAGCGGCTGATGGCGGCCAAGGGCGAGCTCGCCGCCGGCAAGTCGCTCGACGACCTCGCCAAGGAGCTCGCGGTGGAAGTCAAGGAGAGCGGCGAGTTCGGGCGCGACGGCGCGATTCCCGGCCTCGGCCAGGTCCCGGCCCTGGTCGAAGCTGCGCTCGCCGCCCGTCCGGGCGACGTCGGCGGACCGGTCGCGACCCCGCAGGGTCCGGCGCTCTTCGTGGTCACCGCGCGCCAGGGCTTCGACCCCGCAGCCTTCGCCAACGAGAAGGCGGCGACCCGCGAGACCCTCGAGCGCAACGAGGTCAATCGCCTGCTGGGCGCGATCGTCGAGCAGAAGAAACGCGAGCTCAAGGTCAACTACGACCGGCCGCTGCTCGAGCAGCTCGGCCTGCTCGGCGAGTCCGAACAGGGCAGCTAGCG
>CAZPZW010000232.1:0-3679 GCA_964591165.1 uncultured Thermoanaerobaculia bacterium
CGCAGTTGGTGCACGTGGTGCGCAGGTACTCGAGCCCCTTGAGCTCGCCGCACTTACACTGCCACTCGCCGATCGAGTACTTGACGAAATCGAGCGAACAGGTCTCGCGGAAATCGGAAAACGGGAAGATGCTGGTGAAGACCGACTGCAGCCCCTGATTGGCCCGCTCCTCCGGCAGCAGGTTCATCTGCAGGAAGCGATCGTAGGAGCGCTTCTGGACGTCGATCAGATTCGGGATCGCAAGCGTGCTCTGGATGCGCGAGAAGTTGCGTCGGTTGCCCGCGTCGATCTTTAGGTTCTTTTCCATGGGTTTAGTCTTTCCACCCCGTCATCCGATGGGCCGTCGTCTGAGTTCGTAAGCGGCATCCGGTTCCGCTTCTGGGCCCTGGGGCCCGATCAAGCCGACACCATGCCCTTGCCGCGCGAAAGGGCGGCCATCGGGGCATGGTGCGCGCAGACCGGTCCGGAGCCGAGTCGGCTCCGGCCGGCCGCGCGTTCGAGGGTGCGCAGGGCGGCAACCCTCCTACTTGATCTGAACCTGAGCTCCCTGCTCTTCGAACTTCTTCTTGATCGACTCCGCCTCGGCCTTCGAGACCCCCTCCTTGATCTTCTGAGGGGCGCCCTCGACGAGGTCCTTGGCCTCCTTCAGGCCGAGGCTGGTGACTTCGCGAACGACCTTGATGACGTTGATCTTCTTGTCGCCCGCGGCGGTCAGGATGACCTCGAACTCGGTCTGCTCCTCGACCGGAGCGGCCGCTGCGGCGGCGCCGGCCACCGCGACGGGCATCGCCGCCGCGGCTGCCGACACGCCATAGTGGTCCTCGAGCGCCTTGACCAGGTTGTTCAGGTCGAGCACCGACATCCCGTCGATCTGCTTGATGAACTCTTCGACTGCGATCGCCATTTTCTTCCTCCTTCGACTCGGACCTCGGAGCCCGACGTCCCGATATTGTTCGCGAGCGAGGACCTCCCTCGGCCCGGCTTATCCCTTTTGTTTCGCTACCTGATCCAGCACCGTCGCGAGGCGCTGCGGCCCCGCCGCCGCCAGCACCCGCACGAAGCGGGTGATCGGCGACTGCAGCAGGAAGAGCAGCTTCGCGATCAGCTGCTCGCGACTCGGCAGCGACGCGATCACGCTGACCTGGTTCGCCGCGATCGGCTTGCCTTCGACCAACCCCGCCTTGAACTCGATCGTCGGGGTCTCCTTGGCGAACTCGGTCAGCACCTTGGCGAGCGCCACCGGATCCGTCGGGCTGAAGACCACCGCCGTCGGACCGGTGAAGTGCTCCTGGACCTGCTCCAGCGGCTTGCCGGCCACCGCCCGGCGCGCCAAGGTGTTCTTGATCACCACGTAGCGCCCGCCGGACTTGCGTACCCGGCTGCGCAGCTCGGTCACTTGATTGACCGTGATTCCCTTGAAGCCCAGGACGAAGGCGTGCTCGGCGGAGGCCATCGCCTCCTCGTAGCCGTCCAGAATCTCTTGTTTGTCGGCGCGACTGAGTGCCATGACGAGCTCCTTACGCCTCCGCGACGACCAACGTCGCGTCGTCCACCTTGATCCCCGGACCCATGGTCGAGGAGACGCTCACCGATCTGACGTACTTGCCCTTGGCCGCGGCGGGCTTGGCGCGCATCACCGCGTTGACCAGCGCGTGCGCGTTCTCCGTGAGCTTCTCGGCGCCGAACGAGCGCTTGCCGAAGGGCGCGTGGATGATCCCGGTCTTGTCGACCCGGAACTCCACCTTGCCGGCCTTGATCTCCTGGATGGCCCGGGCGACGTCGACGGTCACCGTGCCGGTCTTGGGGTTCGGCATCAGGCCGCGCGGCCCGAGGACCTTGCCGAGACGGCCGACCACGCGCATCATGTCGGGCGTCGCCACGACGGACTCGAAGTCGAGCCAGCCGCCCTCGATCTTCTTCGCCAACTCGTCGCCGCCGACGAAATCCGCGCCGGCGTCCTCGGCTTCCTTGATCTTCTCGCCCTGCGCGAAGACCAGGACTCGCGCGGAGCGGCCCAGGCCGTGCGGCAGCACGACCGTGCCGCGCACCATCTGGTCGGCGTGCTTGGGATCGACGCCCAGGCGAAGGACGATCTCGACCGTCTCGTCGAACTTGGCGTAGGCCGTTTCCGTCGCGAGACGGACGGCGTCGGCGAGTGGATAGGCCCTGGCCTCCACTTTCGCCGCGGAGTTGCGGTAGTTCTTGCCGTGCTTGGCCATGCTCTACTCCTCTGGTTCGAACGGCCGCCTGAGCGGCCTCCCAGAACTGAGCCTCGGCGCCCCCCGACGGGGCGACCGACTCAACCCTGAACTTCGATGCCCATCGAGCGCGCCGTGCCCTCGATGATGCGGACCGCCGCCTCGAGACTCCCGGCGTTGAGGTCCGGCAACTTGCTCTTCGCGATCTCTTCCACCTGCTGCTTGGTCACCTTGCCCACTTTGTTGCGGTTGGGCACGCCCGAACCCTTGGGGATCCCGGCCGCCTTCATGAGCAGGACCGCGGCCGGCGGGGTCTTGGTGATGAACGTATAGCTGCGGTCGGAATAGACGGTGACGACGACCGGGATGATCAGACCCTGTTGCGCCTGGGTGCGCGCGTTGAACGCCTTGCAGAAGTCCATGATGTTGACTCCCGCTTGGCCGAGGGCCGGCCCGACCGGAGGAGCAGGGGTCGCCTGCCCGGCCGGGATCTGGAGCTTGACGTATCCGACGACTTTCTTCGCCATGACGAATCCAACCTTTCCCGGCTACAGCTTCTGCACCTGCAGAAAATCGAGCTCGACCGGGGTGTGCCGGCCGAAGATGGTGACCATGACCTTGAGCGTGCTGCGATCGAGGTTGATGTCCTCGACGACCCCGGTGAAGTTCGAGAACGGGCCGTCGACGATCTTGACCGGCTCGCCCTTCTCGAAGACGTGCTTCGGCTTCGGCTTCTCCTTCGCCGTCACCACCTGCTCGAGGATCTGATTGACCTCCTCCTCGGAGAGCGGCGTCGGCACCTTGCCGGTGCCCACGAAGCCGGTGACCTTCGGCGTGTTCTTCACCACGTGCCAGGTCTCCTCGTTCATCTCCATCTCGACGAGGATGTAGCCGGGGAAGAACTTGCGCTGCGTCTCCCGCTTCTTGCCGCCCTTGAGCTCGACGATGGTCTCCATCGGGATGCGGATCTCGCCGATGGCGTCCCCGAAGCCCAGCGCGTCGGCACGTTGGCGCAGGTGCTGCTTGACCCGGTCTTCGAAGCCCGAGTACGTGTGCACGATGTACCAGTGGCGGCCACCGGCCCGCGTCGCTGCGGTTTCCGAGGCGCTCACGAGCCCATGACCTTGAACAACTGCACGATCACCATGTCCGCGAGCCAGAGATAGACCGCGAACACGACGCTCGTCACCAGCACGACGATCGTCGTTCCGACCACCTCGTCTCGCGACGGGAAGGAAACCTTCTTCATCTCGGACTTCACCTCCGAAAGGAACTGCGGAATCGAGACGAAGAAGTTCCGTACCTTAGCCCACCAGTTCATGTCGCTCCCGAGTATCGATGGCAGGCCAGGAGGGATTCGAACCCCCAACATCCGGTTTTGGAGACCGGCGCTCTACCAGTTCGAGCTACTGGCCTAGAAGCCTTCCCGTTTACGCGATCACCTCGGTGACGGTGCCGGCGCCGATGGTGCGGCCGCCCTC
>CAZPZW010000233.1:0-3671 GCA_964591165.1 uncultured Thermoanaerobaculia bacterium
GGCAGGCCAATCCCTTCGGCGCGATCCTCTCGACGGCGCTGATGCTCGAGACGCTGGGCCACGCCCAAGCCGCGGAAGAGATCGAGCGCGTCGTCGCCGAGTCGATCCGGGCGCGCGAAGCGACGCGCGACCTCGGCGGCACGCTCACCACTTCCGAAGCCGGCGACCGCATCGCCCGCGCCGTCGCGACCGGCGTCGCGGTCGGCTGAAGACCGGTCACTCGGCCGAGACGCTCGAGCTCCAGCGGTTGTCGTCGCCGCTCTCGAAACCGTCGATGAAGATCGCGTAGGCCGGCAGCGGAAAGCCCCGCGAGAAGAAGCCACCCTCGAGCGCGAAGCCGGTCCCGCCGTCGCCGGCGACACCCGCGTCGGGTTGACCAAGGGAGCCAGCGATCATGAAGCGCGGGGAGCGGGCGAGAGTCGTTCCCCCGCCATCGACGGTGGACCAGAAGAGGGTGAAGCGCCCGCCCTCGAGCGCGCCGGCGAGGAGCGCGGCGGCCATCGCGGCCTTCATCGCCCGGCCTCGAGCGCGTCCAGGCGGCGTTGGAGCGCTTCGACCGTCGAGAGCGCGAGCTCGAGCTGCTCGGTTCGCCGCGCCAGCTCTTGGATCGCCGCGAGCGCCACCCCGGAGGCGTCGACCGTAGTGATCGAGACGTCGTCCTGGCCGAGCCCGAACGCCGCCCGGAAGTCCTGCGCCATCGGCCCCAGGTGGCGCGCGCCGGTCGGATCGCCGATGTAGCTCCAGGAGGTCAACGGCAGCGCCCGCACCTTGGCGAGCACGTCCTCGCCGTCGACCGGCGCGAACCCCTCCTTGCGGTTGCGATCCGAGGAGTTGGTCCAGGCGCCCGTCGAGGTGAGATAGCCGCCGGTCGAGGTATTGAGGAAGACCCCCGCCGGGATCGACGGCGACCGGTCGGTACCCAGCCAGATGCCGCCGGCGGCCTGCACCGAGAAGGTGTACTCGGCGGGCGAGGCGACGTGCGCCGTCGCGGTGTGCTCGGACCAGACGAACGACCCCTGGTGGATCGCGTGAGCGTACGATCCCGCCGCCAAGCAGTTCAGGCAGCCGGCGATGTTCGAGCTGCCGCCCGGGATCGCCGAGGCCTGCCCGCTCGCCAGGTTGTCCTCGCCACCGCCGATCGCGGCTCTCGAGCCGGTGGCCTCGTTGTCGAGGCCTCCGGCGATGGCGGAGTGGTCGGCGCGCGCGAAGTTCGAGTTGCCACCCGCGACCGTCGCCGCGGTCGCGCTCGCCTCGTTGGCGTTGCCGCCCGCGATCGTGCTGGCCGAACCGCTCGCGTAGTTCTGCGCGCCTCCTCCGATCGTGGCGCCGAGGCCTGCGGCGGTATTGCCGGTGCCTCCGCCAATCGAACCGAGCTCCCCGCTCACCAGATTCTGCGTGCCGCCGAGGACGGCTCCGGACGGCTCCAGGACCGAATTGCCGTTGCCGCCGCCGATCGTCGAGGAGTCTCCGATCGCGAGATTCTCCTCCCCGCCAGCCACTGTAGCCGAGAGGTTGGCGGCGTTGTTGGCGCCGCCTCCGATGAACGCGTACTCTCCTGCCGCATGGTTGGATAGGCCGCCGCCGATCGTTGCGTAGGGCTGTTCGTTGAGCTCGTTTCCCGCGGTGTTTCCCGACCCGCCGCCGACGGTGCCGAAGGATCCGTACACGAAGTTTCCCGTAGGAACGCCGAGGAGAACATTGGGCCCGCCGCCACCAATGAACCCGTAGGCCGCCAGAGCCCGATTGAGCTCGCCGCCGCCGATGGTCGCGCCCTGACGATTGGCGACGTTCCTGCGGCCGCCGCCGACGGTGGCATAGGGCTCGACGCCGGGTGGCGAGCCCTCGAGGCCCGCCTCGTTCGAGCCGCCGCCGGCGACCGTGCCGAAGTCGTTCCAGACGGCATTGCCGCGCGACCAGCCCGCCTTACCGCCGCCGCCGATCGTGGCGTTCGAGCCGACGGCCTCGTTCTCCGATCCGCCGCCGATGGTCGCGCCGTTGCCAGAAGCGAAGTTCGCGGCGCCGCCGCCGATCGTGGCTGCCGGAGCCGTTGCCTCGTTGGCGTCGCCGCCGCCGATCGTCGAGTAGGCGGCGGTCGCAAGGTTGTAGTCGCCGCCAGCGACGGTAGCGACCGCGCTCGAGACCGGCTCGCCGCTGGATCCCGCCTGATTGGCGAAGCCACCGCCGATGGTGCTCCAATTCGAGAAGACCCGGTTCGCGGTCGCTCCGGTGCCGTAACCGCCGAAAGCGGTCACGCCCTCGAGACCTCCGGTCACCGACACCTGACCGCTGACGAGGTTGAGCACGCGGTTCGGGGCGGGAGCCACCTGCTCGATCCTGAGCGCGGCCAGTCCGTCGACCCGCAACTCAAGGGGGCTCGTGTCGGTGGTGCCGAGGAAGTGGGTGCCGGCAATCGTGCCGGCGTTGCCGGTGAGCTGCCATCCGGCGCCGCCGCCGGCGGCGTAGGTGGCGCAGTCCCAGCCCGTTCCGGTCAGGATCGGTACCTCGCCGACCGCGCAGGGCAGCGCGTTCAGCAGGTCGTCGTCGACGTCGTCCTCGAAACCGGCGGGTACTCCGAAGAGCCCGTCCCAGCTCGAGAAGGGGGCGAACCAGGCGTAGGGAGTGGCGGTGAGCTCCTGGCGGGGGAGGAGCGCTTCGTACGCCCCGGTCGCGCCCCCGTCGCGGACCCTGAGCTCGATCCAGCGCCGGTCCCCCCAGAACTGTCCTCCGAAGTCGAGGGGAAGCTGGAAGAGCCCCTCCGCGACCGGCACATCCTCGTAGTGGAGGACCGTCGTGAGCGGGAAGCCTCCGCTTGCGACATCGTAGAGCGCCACCTCGAAGTCGTAGGCCCCGGTGGGGATCACGCCGTCGTCGAGCAGCGTCCCCTGGTAGGTGAAGAGGGATCCGAGGGGCAGGGCGGTCGCGGCGGCGCGGGCCAGGCAGAACAGTGCGAGGAGCGAGCCGGCGACGGTGGATCGGGTCACGCGCATGAGGGAAACCTCCTGGGTCCCCGTCTTCTAGCCGGAAGGGCGGCGGCGCGCCTGACCGCGGGGTGACCTCTCCGTGACCGGCGGGTGATTCTGCGCTCCAGCGACACGGCTCCATGGCAGAGGGCGCTGTCCTAGAATCCCCGGCGATGGTGATCGAGTCCCTGACCGTCGGCCCGCTGGCCGAGAACTGCTACCTGATCGGCCGCCCGCCGCGCTGCGCGGTGGTCGATCCGGGGGCGGAGAGCCAACGCATCATCGATGCGATCGAGGCGCGGGGTCTGGTGCCGGAGATGGTCGTCCTGACCCACGGTCACGTCGACCACATCGCCCACGTGCCGCACCTGTGCGAGCGCTACGGCGTCGGGCTGTTGGTCCATCGCGCCGATCTGCCCTACCTCGAGCGGCCGCAATGGCCGGAGCTCGAGGCGTTCCTCGGCGCCCGCCCCTGTCCGCCGCCGTCGGGTTGGCTGGAGGAGGGGAGCCCGCTCGCGGTGGCCGGCCTCTCGTTGCGCGTTCTCCACACGCCGGGCCACACCCCCGGAGGCGTCTGCCTGCTCGAAGCGGCGAGTCGCGAGATCCTGGTCGGCGACACCCTCTTCCAGCGCGGCGTCGGGCGGACCGACCTGCCGGGGGGCGACTGGCCGGCGCTCCAGCGCTCGATCCGCGAGAAGCTCTTCGCCCTCG
>CAZPZW010000234.1:0-3668 GCA_964591165.1 uncultured Thermoanaerobaculia bacterium
CGGCGCGGCAGCAGCATCCCGGAGGCGCCGGTGACCAGCAGAGCGACCCGGGGGCTCATCGTGCGCGGCAGGCCAGGCAGCGTTCCGGTCGGGCGCTCAGCCGGCGGGGACGATCGCGACGCGCAGCGCCTCGCCCAGAGCGAAGGGGGCCGGAGCGGCGAGCCGGACGACCAGCGGGATGGTGCCCGCCACGGTCGGCTGCGTTCCGATCGACTCGATGCTCCCGGCGACCGGCGCGCCGCCGGCCTCGTCGGTGACCGCGACCACGGCGCCGGGCGCGAGGCTCGCCGCGACGGCGGGCGAGGCTTCGGCCTCCAGCCGCACCTTGTCGGCGGGCACGAAGACCACCAGCGGAGTCTTGCGCTTGATCTTGCCGCCGGTGGTCACCAGGGGGCGCACCACGTAGCCGTCCACCGGGGCGAGGATGCGCGACTTGGCGATCTTGGTCTGTGTGTCGAGGAGGTCCTGCATCGCCATCTGCTCCTCGTTCTCGAACTGCAGGGCGCGCTGCGCCGCGCGCAGCGCCTCGGCGGTCTGGGCGGTCGGCTGCGAGCTCGTCGGGCGCCCCTCGGTCGAGAGGCGGCGCTTCTCGGACTGCGCCGAGGCGAGCGACTTGCGGGCATCCTCCAGGTCCTCTTCGAGCTTGCGCGTGTCGTAGGTGACGATCTGCGTCTCCTTGGCAACCCGGCGGCCCGGAGCGACCGGGAAGTCGGCGATCACCCCGGTGATCTCGGCCTTGAGCTCGACTTCGCTGCCCGGAGCGGCGATCAGGCGGCCCGCGAGGGTGACCTGGGTGCCCGCGGAGGTTTCTTCCTGGGCCGCCAGGGGGAGTGCGACGAAGTTGGACGAGGCGAGAAGCGCGAGCGCGAGGAGGGGCGAGCGAGCGAGTCGGATCATGGCGGGTCTCCTGTCCGAGAGGAGCCTAGTCTAAACGCTCCGCGGAGCGGCGGCGCGGCTAGGGTGCGGGCCGGAGCGCGACGCGCAGGGGCTCGCCGAGGGCGAAGGGGGGAAACGCCGCGAGCTGGATCTCGATTCGGACGGCACCCCCCGGAGCCGGCGTCGGCTTGCCCGGCGCCACGATCCCCTGGACGACCTCGGCTCCACCCTCCTCCCGGGTGACCGCGACCGCGGTGCCAGGGGGGAAGGCGAAGGCGAAGTCCGAAGGGACCTCCGCCTCGAGCCGCACCCGGTCGGCGGGCACGAAGACGATCAGCGGGGCCTTGCGCTTGATCTTGAGGCCGGTCGAAACGAGCGGGCGGAGGACCCAGCCGTCCTCGGGGGCGAGCAGACGGGAGCGGGCGATGCGCTCCTGTACGTCCAGCACCTCGGCCATCGCGTCGTGCTCGGGCGAGCGCGGAATGGCCGAGCCGCTCGAAGCCGCGCCCCGGTTGGCGCCCGACGACGAGCTGACGGCGCCTCCCCCGCCCCCCTCGCTGCGCCGCCTCCCGGCGAGCTCGGCATAGCGCCGTTGGGCGCGCTCGAGCTCCGCCTCGAGCTCGCGCAGATCGTAGGAGACGAGCTCAGTATCTCGAGCGGCGGGGCGGCCGGCCGCGACCAGAAAAGTGTCGATCGTGCCGCTGACCGGGGCGCGCAGCGATCGTTCGGCGCCCGGTGCGACGACGAGCTGAGCCGGAGCGACGACCGGAGAAACGCCGCCGCCCGGGGACGTCTCGCCCGCTGTCTCGCTGGTCGCCGCCAGCAGCCCAGCGACGAGGGCGAGGAGGGCGAGGCCGGCGAGCGGCGGACGGCGGGGAGTCGAGCGCATCGGAGCCTCCCGGAGCGAGGCGCCCAGTCTACGCCCCGTGGAAACGCTCGAAAGCGGCGCGCTCCAGTGCCTCGCGATGGTCCGGGTGGGCGATCGTGATCAGTGCCTTGGCACGCTCGCGGAAGGTGCGGCCGAACAGGTCGGCGACGCCGTACTCGGTCACCACGTAGTGCACGTGGGCGCGGGTCGTCACCACGCCGGCGCCCGGCTTGAGCATCGGCACGATGCGCGTCTCGCCGCGGCTGGTGGTCGAGGGGAGCGCGAGGATCGGCTTGCCCCCCGTCGAGAGCGAGGCACCGCGGATGAAGTCCATCTGGCCGCCGACTCCCGAATACTGCCGGGTGCCGATCGAGTCGGCGCAGATCTGGCCGGTCAGGTCGACCTCGATGGCGCTGTTGATCGCCGTGACGCGCGGGTTGCGGCGGATGACCGCGGTGTCGTTGACGTAGGCGACGTCGAGCATGACCACCAGCGGGTTGTCGTTGACGAAGTCGTAGAGCCGCCGCGTCCCCATGAGGAAGGTGGCGACGATCTTGGTCGGGTGCACCCGCTTCTCGCTGCCGGTGACGACGCCGCGCTCGACCAGGTCGATCACGCCGTCGGAGAACATCTCGGTGTGGATGCCCAGGCGCTTGTGGTGCACCAGCGCGGCGAGCACCGCGTCCGGCACCGCGCCGATGCCCATCTGCAGGGTCGCGCCATCCTCGATCAGGCCGGCGACGTGCTGGCCGATGGCGTGCTCGATCTTGCCGATCTCGGGTGGGGCGTGCACCGGCAGCGGCTCGTCGCTCTGGACCATGGCGGCGAAGCGCGAGACGTGGATGAAGCCGTCGCCGTGGGTGCGCGGCATGTTGGGGTTCACCAGGGCGACCACGTTCTTGGCCGTTTCGACCGCGGCGCGCGAGACGTCGACCGAAACCCCGAGGGTGGTGAAGCCGTGGCGGTCGGGCGGCGAGACCTGCACGAGGGCCACGTCGAGCGGTAGCACGCCGCGCCGGAAGAGGGTGGGCGTCTCGGAGAGGAAGACCGGCAGGTAGTCGGCCCTCCCGTCGGCGATCGGTGCGCGCATGTTGGGGGCGACGAACATCGCGGTCGAGCGGAAGCTCTTCTCGCGGCCGTTCTCCAGCCAGGGCGCGGGTCCCTCGGTGTGCAGGTGGATGAGCTCGACGTCGTGGATCTCGTCACCGCGCTCCGCGAGGGCGCGCAGCAGGGCTACCGGCGCGGCGGCGGCGGTGTGTACGAAAACGCGGTCGCCGGAGCGGACGAGGGCAACGGCCTCCTCGGCCGAAACGTAGCGATCTGCCATCGGAATCTCCCTTCGGTTCGACGGCGGCCGCGCGGATTGCATCGGAACAGGGGCCGCCGGGACGAGTCGCGGCGTCGGGCGCCGGAAGCTCGCAAGGGGATGTTAACAAGCGGGAAGAGGGCCGCCGCCCGCCCCAGCGGGCGGGCGGCCGCGCCCGCCCGGTCAGAACACCGCGGGCGGCCGCGCCCGCCCGGTCGGATCCGCGCCGGCGGCGTCCCCTCTTTCCGCTACATCACCGCCGTGGGCGGCGCCGGCTCGTCGGGAGCGCCGGCCTTCGACAGCGGGACCCGGATCAGGTAGAGCGCCAGGATGGCGAACACCGGCAGGGCCAGCCAACCACCGATCGATTCGAAGCCGGAGATCGTCCAGAAGCGCTCGCGGAAGAAGACCACCGCGGCGACGAACAGGCCCATCAGCGCCTCGCCGGCGATCAGGCCGGAGGCCGCCAGCACCCCCGCGTTCTCCACCCGCGCCTTCTGCGCGTCGTTGTAACCCCGCTTGGCACGCAGCTTGTCGACGAAGCCGCGGATCACGCCGCCGATGAAGATGGCGAAGGTGGTCTCGAGCGGCAGGTACATGCCGACCGAGAAGAGCATC
>CAZPZW010000235.1:0-3637 GCA_964591165.1 uncultured Thermoanaerobaculia bacterium
CACCTGAAGCTCGCGACGGCGAGCGGCGAGCTCGAGGTGGGGCTCGGTCCCGCGGCGTTCCTCGGCGAGCTGGGTGCCCAGTTCGCGGTCGGCGACGAGCTCCAGGTCACCGGAGCGAAGCCGAAGAACGAAGCGCCGGCCGACTTCCTGGCGCGCTCGGTGAAGAAGGGCGAGTCGACCTACGAGCTGCGCGACGCCGCCGGCGCCCCGCGCTGGACGGCGCAGGGCACGGCCTGCCCGATGCACCGCCAGGGCGCCAAGGTCGGCTGAGCGGCCGCCGCCGGGTGCGCAGCGACGACTCGGTCGAGCAGATCGCCGGCTGGGTCCGGCGACTGCTCGACCATCCGGCCGGCTGAGCCGGAAGAAACTCAGGCGGCGCGGCCGAGCAGCCACTGCCGGAGGGTCGACTTCGGCGCTGCGCCGACGAGGCGGTCGACCTCCTTGCCCTCCCGGAAGAGGATCATCGTCGGGATCCCCTGGATGTAGAGCGGCGAGGCGATCTCCGGGTTGTCGTCGACGTTTACCTTGGCGATCCGCACCTTGCCGGCGAGCTCGCCGGCCAGCTCTTCCAGGATCGGCGCGATCATCCGGCAGGGCCCGCACCAGGGGGCCCAGAAGTCCACCAGCACCGGGATCGATCCCGCGATGCTCTGTTGAAAGGCCTGGTCGCTCTCCAGCTTCTCGATCTGCTGCACGGTCGTTCTCCTCGTGGGTCGTGGGGCCGCGCCCCGACGGGGTGCGCTCGTTGGGGAAGAGACCGGACGGGTGCGGAGGGTTCCCGGAAGGCGGCCGCTCAGCCGGCGGCCACGGCAGCGAGGATCCGGCGGCGCAGCTCCGGCGTCAGCTGCTCACGGGAAAGCGTGAGGCAGGCGGCGCCGGCGAGATCCAGGGTGCCCAGCAGGCTCCGGCAGCGGGCGCAGAGCGCGGCGTCCGAGTAGGCGAAGGGGACCCGCCGGTCCATCGCCTCGAGCTTGGCGTGCAGCAGGTCGAGACAGACGCGGCGGGAGTGCGTCGCCGGCGGCGCCGGACGCTGCGGCAGCCCCGCGGCCAGCACCTGACGGAGTTTCAGCCGGGCGCGATGGAGCCGGGTCTTGACCGTCGCTTCCTTGAGGCCGAGCACCGAGGAGATCTCGGCGGTCGAGAACTCGGCGAGATCGGCGAGCACCAGCGTCTGCCGGAAATGTTGCGGCAGCTCCCCGATGGCCCGCTCGACGAGCTCGCGAGCTTCCTCTCGGAGGCTCGTGGCGAGCGGGTCCGCGCTCTCGTCGGGCAGCTCGGGGACGCTCGGCCCGGGACGTGGCGCGAGCTCGGCGAGCGATTCGAGGGACTGGAGATGCCGCGGCTCGCCGGCGCGGCGGCGGTGCATGCGCTGACAGGCATGGCGGGCGATGGTGTAGAGCCAGGCACGGGCGTTCTCCACCCGCTCGAGCTGGCGCCAGGCGCGGGTCGCCTGGACGAAAGCCTCCTGGGCGACGTCCTCGGCATCCGAGCCGTCGCCGCAAGAGCGGCGCAGGTAGGCGAGGAGGCGCGAGCCCTCCTCGTCCACCAGGCGGACGAGGGCCGCCGGGGCCTCCTCCGGTCGGGGCGCGGCGGTGGGAGCTCGCTGGCGCCGGGCGGCGCGGCTCAACTCAGCCATTTGATGGCGACGAAGCCCAGCACGCCGGCGGCGGTGAGCGCGAGCAGGGCCCACTCGAGCTTCTCTTCGAGGAAGGGGCGGACTTGGGCGCCGTAGCGTCCGATCAGCCCGGCAACGAGAAAGAAACGGAACGGCCGGCCGAGCGCCGAAGCCAGGAGGAAGAGCCAGAAATCGAAGTGGAACCAGCCGGAGGCGATGGTGAAGACCTTGTAGGGAATCGGCGTGATGGCGGCGACCAGCACACCCCAGAAGCCGTACTCGCTGTACCAGCCCTGGACCTGGGCCATCACGGCCTCACCGTTGTAGAACTCGACGATCGGCTTCCCCACCGTGTCCCAGAGCGCCCAGCCGATGAAGTAGCCCAGCATCCCGCCCAGGACCGAGGCGACGGAGCACCAGAAGGCGTAGCGTACCCAGCGCCGCGGCGTCGAGAAGGTCATCGCCATCAGCAGGACGTCGGGCGGCACCGGGAAGAACGACGATTCGGCGAACGAGAGCGCGAAGAGCGCCGGCATGGCGTAGGGCGTCGCGGCCCAGTGCAGGGTCCAGAAGTAGAGCTTGCGGATCGGATTGCGCGTGGCGCGCGCCTGTTCGAGCGCTGAAGCGGGTGGGGTCTCGACGAGTTCGGGACGCATCGGCGCCGCAACTCCACCAGAAAGAGGGCGATGCCGCAACCGCGGTGCCGCCCGGCCGCGGACCGGGCGCGATCTCACGGGGGAGCGGGAACCGGGTGGGGTGCTCCGGTCTCTATGCGCAGGCGACCGACAGCGCAGCCGCGGAATCGATCGGCGGTGCGTTCACGGTGCGGAGGCGGACATGGGAGAGAGCAGAGGA
This sequence comes from uncultured Thermoanaerobaculia bacterium, assembly GCA_964591165.1. GTDB lineage: Bacteria > Acidobacteriota > Thermoanaerobaculia > Multivoradales > JAGPDF01 > JAGPDF01. The sequence goes on from CAZPZW010000235.1 coordinate 2,471, forward strand.
GGGGCGCAGGACGCCGGGAGGGGGAGAGGCGCGGGTGGACCCCGGGTCGTCGAGCTCTCACCCGAGCAAGTGGCCAGGTTGCTCGCGGAGGGTGGCGTCAAGCTGCTGGACGTGCGTCAGTCGTTCGAGCACTGGCTCGAGCGGATCCCGGGCTCCGAGCTCGCGCCGCTCAGCGCGTTCGACCCGGCGCAGTGGGCCGCGGAGGCGGACTCCACCGTGCTCTACTGCCGGTCCGGGGCGCGCTCGCACGCCGCCGCAGTCCAGCTGAGCGCGGTGAGTGGACAGCCGGTGCGCCATCTCGCAGGCGGAATCCAAGCCTGGAAGTCGAGCGGGCGCCGGATCGAGCGCTGGGGAAGGACGCGGAAGGGCGAAGGGTGATCGCTGGCGCAGCCGGGGCGCTCGCGCTCGGCCTCTCGCTCGGATTCCTCGGCTCCGGCGGCTCGATCCTCGCCGTGCCGATCCTGGTCTACCTGCTCGGCCAGGAGCCCAAGCTGGCGATCGCCGGCTCGCTCGCCGTGGTCGGCGCGGTGGCGCTCGCGGGCGGGATCGATGCGGCACGGCGTGGCGTCGTCGCCTGGCGCGCGGTAGGCCTCTTCGGCCTGGCCGGCATCGTCGGCAGTGGGGCCGGAGCGTTGCTGGGCGCGCGCTCGCCCGGCGCCGTGCAGCTCGCTCTCTTCGGCGGCGTGATGCTCGTCGCCGCCTCGGGGATGCTCTTCCGGCGGGCGCAGGAAGGGGTCGCGACGGCACGGCCGAAACGGCCGGCGATGTCGCTGCTGCTGGACGGACTGCTGGTGGGCGCCCTGACCGGCTACGTCGGGGTCGGCGGCGGCTTCCTGATCGTGCCGGCGCTGGCGCTCCTCGGCGGCCTGCCGATGGTGCTCGCCACCGGCACCAGCCTGGTGATCATCGCGCTCAACGCGACGACCGGTCTCGCCGTTCACCTCGTGCAGCAGCCCACGCTGCTGGGCGCGCTCGACTGGCCGGTGCTCGGAGCCATCGCGGCGGTGGGCGCCCTGGGCAGCCTCGCCGGACGCCGTCTCGCCGGACGCCTCGACGACCGGATCCTCCGCCGCGCCTTCGCGGCGGCGCTGGTCGTCCTCGCGTTCGTGGTGTTGCGTGACGCGTTGCCGGAAGCGCTCGTCTGCCCCCTGCGCTGAGGCGCGCCGC
>CAZPZW010000236.1:0-1280 GCA_964591165.1 uncultured Thermoanaerobaculia bacterium
GCCGAACCGGACGCCGCGACCGCCGGGGCCGGGCTCGCGGCGGCGAGCGCGGGCGAGCCCGGCGGCGGCGTGCGCGGCGCCAGCGCGGCAGCGCGCGCCGCGCCGCGCCCGGCGGCGTAGAGCCCGCAGAGGGCGAGGTTGAGCGACGCGACGTCTCCCGCCTTGGGTTGATTGGTCGACAGCGAGAGCACCCCGTCGCGCCCGCCCAGCACGTCCTCGACGAAGCCCTGCAGCGCCCGCTTCGGGCCGATCTCGACGAAGACGCTCGCTCCGCAGGCGTGGAGCCGCTCGAGGCCGCCCACGAACTGCACCGGCTCGGCGATCTGACGGGCCAGCAGGTCGATCATCGCCGCATGGACGTCGCCCTCGCGCGGATAGAGCTCGCCGGTCGCGTTGGAGACGATCGGGATGCGTGGTGGGGCGAGGTGCAGCCGGCGCAGCAGGTGTTTCAGCGGTTCGCTCGCGGGCGCCACGATGCGGGTGTGGAAGGCATGCGAGACCGGCAGGTAGCGGCAGTCGAAGCCGTGCTCGGTGAAGCGCGCGACGGCGCGGTCGACCGCGTCCGACTCGCCGCCCACCACGGCCTGGGAGCGCGAGTTGAGGTTGGCGACCACCGCATACCCCTCGACCGTCGCGAGGACGGCTTCGATCTCCTCGAGGGGACCGAAGACGGCGACCATCTTGCCGGGATCGGCGACCGAGAGCTTGGTCATCTCCTGGCCGCGCGCCGAGACCGCTTCGAGCGCCTCGGCGAAGGAGAGAGACCCGGCGGCGACCAGAGCACCGTACTCGCCGAGGCTGTGCCCCATCACGAAGTCGGGCGTCACTCCGTAGGCTGCGAGCAGCCGGGTGAGCGCCATGTCGACGGTGAGCACCGCCGGCTGGGTGATCGCGGTCTGCTTGAGCTGCTCCTCGGCGCGCGCGAAGGCCGCGGCGTCTGCTTCGGCGGCGAAGACGATCTCGCTCAGCGGGCGGCCGAGGAGAGGGGTCATCACCGCGTCGGCCTCGGCGAAGGTCTCGGCCACGATCGGCTCGCGTCGCCGGAGATCGGCCAGCATGTTGACGTACTGCGAGCCCTGTCCGGTGTAGAGAAAGGCGATCTTCGCGGGCGCTCCCGCGCCGCGGAAGATCCCCTGTGCCTGCAGCACCCGCCAGGTCCCAGGGCGCCCCTTCTCGAAGGCGTGCAGCGCCTTGCCGAGGCGCGCCGCGAGCTCGGCGGAGCTGCCGTAGTCGATCGCCAGGCGCAGGGGCGCGGCGAGCGCCTCGGCCGACGGCGGCTG
>CAZPZW010000236.1:1380-3606 GCA_964591165.1 uncultured Thermoanaerobaculia bacterium
GCGAGCTCGCGCTGGACGTAGAACGCCGAGCGCGCGAAGTCGATGCTCGGGTTGGGGCGCTCCGCGTGGAGCGAAGGCGGGATCTCGCGATGGTGCAGCGCCAGGGTCGCCTTGAGGATCCCGGCGGCGCCGGCAGCGCCCTTGAGATGACCGATGTTCGACTTGACCGAGCCGAGCGGCACCGAGTGGACCGGCAGGCCGAGCCGGCCGAAGACCGCCTCGAGGCTCTCGACCTCGGCGAGGTCGCCCACCTTGGTCGACGTGCCGTGCCCCTCGAGCAGGGACACCGAGGCCGGCGAGAGGCCGGCGCCTGCCCAGGCGCGCTCGATCGCCAAGCGCTGGCCGACCGGGTTGGGCGCCGTGATTCCCTTGCCGCGACCGTCGGAGGATCCGCCGACGCCGCGCAGCACGGCGTAGACCCGGTCGCCGGCGCGTTCGGCGTCGGCGAGCCGTTTGAGCAGGAAGATCGCCGCGCCCTCGCCCATCACGAAGCCGTCGGCGCCGTCGGCGTACGGACGGGTGCCGGTGGCGGAGAGCGCGCCGATCTTGCAGAACTTGATGAACGTCGACGGGCTCATGTTGGCGTCGATCCCGCCGGTGAGCACGGCGTCGTAGTCGCCCTGCTCGAGACCCTCGATGGCGGCGCCGATCGCCGCCATCGCCGACGCGCAGGCCGCGTCACAGACGTAGTTGGGACCCTTGAAGTTGAACAGGTTGGCGATCCGGCCCGCGATGATGTTGGCGAGCTCGCCGGGCATGCTGTCCTCGGTGATGTCGGGGAAGCGATCGGCGACGCCGGCGCGGAACTCGCGCTCGATCGCCTCGCGCACCTCGGCCGGCAGGCTGCGCAGGCTGGGCGAGCCGGCGAGCTCCCGGGCGTATTCGGGGAAGAGCAGCCGGCAGGCGGTGATGTAGTGGCGGTCGCCACCCATGGCGTTGCCGAGCACCACGGCGGTGCGGTCGGGGTCGAGAGAACGGTTCGGGTAGCCGTAGTCGACGAGCGCCTGGCGCGCGGCGGCGACCGACCACTTCTGGGTGCGGTCCATCTGGTCGGCGACGCGCGGCGGGATCGGCAGCTTCCAGGCGATCGGATCCCAGGTCCAGTCGCGCACCCAACCGCCGATCTTGGAGTAGGTCTTGTCGGGCGCCTTGGGATCGGGATCGAAGTAGGCCGCGGCCTCCCAACGCTCGGCGGGCGTCTCGCAGATCGAGTAGCGGCCGCGCCGCAGGTTCTCCCAGAAGGTGGGCACGTCGGGCGCATCCGGCAGGATCGCGCCCAAGCCGACGATCGCGATCGTTGTGTGCTTGGACTCGGGCATGGGTCTCTCCACTCCGCCGCGGAGACGGTCGCAGCGCGCGGCGTTCGGGCGCTCAGCCGGCGGCTGCCGCCTGCTCGGTGCGGCCATAGAGCAGGTCGGCCGCGGCATTCATGTCGTCGATCAGGCCTTCCTGGGCGGCGAGAATCGCCGTGAGCCCCAGTTGTTCGGCGAAGCCGCGCTCGCCTCCCGGCGCGATTCCACCGGCGCCGAGCGCCCAGCGCAGTCCCTCGGCCGCCGTACGCAGAGCGGCGTCGCGCCCGGCGATCCGCGCGAGCGTCGCCAGGGCGCCGGCGGTGAAGCGCCGGCTGCCCTTGGCGTGCCAGCGCCCCTCGGCGGCGCGCGCCGCGCGGCGCGCCAGGGCCGCAGCGCCTTCGGCCGTGGCGATCCAGTCGCCGAGGCGGAGCAGGAGGTGCTGATGGCGGGTCAGGCGGGCGGTGCGGCAGCATTCGGCGAGCTCGGCCAGGGCGGCGAGCGCGAGCGCCGCCGCCTGCGCGCCGACCTGCGGATGGCGCGCCGCGAGGTCGCTCATCTTGCGCGCCTCGGCATGGTAGTGCTCGCCGCGCGTCTTGAGATGGGCCTGCCAGCGATCGCGCGCGATGGTCATCTCGAGGATTTCCGAGGTTCCCTCGTAGATCGTGGTGATGCGTACGTCGCGCTTGATCTTCTCGACCAGGTACTCCCGGGTGTAACCGTAGCCGCCCAGTGCCTGAATCGCGGCGTCGGCCGCGCGGTTTCCGGCCTCGCTCGCCAGATACTTGGCGATCGCCCCTTCGGTATTGAGGCTCCCCTCGCCGGCGTCGATCCGCTCGGCCGTCTCCTCGATGTAGGAGCGCGCCGCTTCGAGCGCTACGGCGTGCGGCACGATCAGCTTGTGGGTGTAGCCCTGCTTCTCGGAGAGCGGGCCGCC
>CAZPZW010000237.1:0-3575 GCA_964591165.1 uncultured Thermoanaerobaculia bacterium
CAGCACTCGGAGCCGGATCGATCCGCGGCGGCTCGACGTCGGACCCAGGGTCACTCCTTGGCGTCGTACCAGGTCGCACCCCAGCCGGTATCGACGACCAGCGGAACGGCGAGCTTCGCCACGCCGGTCATCTCTTCCTCGACCAGTCGCGCCACCGCCTCGGTTGCGGCAGCCGGCGCTTCGAGCACCAGCTCGTCGTGGACGGTGAGCAAGAGGGCGGCGGCGGGATGCTCGGCTCGCAGCCTTCGATCGACGGCGATCATGGCGAGCTTGAGCAGGTCGGCCGCCGTCCCTTGGATGCGGGCGTTGATCGCCATCCGGCGCGCGTTCTCGCGCAGGTTCCAGTTCGCGCTCTTGAGCTCCGGCAGGTGGCGCACCCGGCCGTACAGCGTCTCCACCTTGCCCTCGCGCTCCGCCCGCGCGAGAGTCTCCTGCATGTAGGCCTGCACTCCGCCGTAGCGCGCGAAGTAGGCCGCGATGAACTGCTCCGCCTGCTTGGTCGGGATGCCCAGCGCCTGGCCGAGGCCGAAGGCGCTCATGCCGTAGATCAGCCCGAAGTTGATCGTCTTGGCGGCCCGCCGTTGGTCGGGGGAGACGAGATCCGGCGAGATCCCGAGCACCGCCGCCGCGGTCGAGCGGTGGATGTCCTCGCCGCGCGCGAAGGCCTCGATCATCGCTTTCTCGTCGGCGATGTGGGCGAGGATCCGGAGCTCGATCTGGCTGTAGTCGGCCGCCACGAGCAGCGACCCCTCGGCGGCGCGGAACGCCCGCCGGATGCGCTGCCCGAGCTCGGTGCGGACCGGGATGTTCTGCAGGTTGGGGTTGATCGAGGAGAGGCGGCCGGTCGCCGCCACCGCCTGCTGGAAGCGCGTGTGCAGCCGGCCGTCGGCCGCCACGAGCTGCGGCAGGGCGTCGACGTAGGTCGACTTGAGCTTCGCGATCTCGCGGAAGCGCAGCAGGCGCTCGGGCAGCTCGTGCCCCTGGCTCGCCAGCTCTTCGAGCGTCTCGGCGCTGGTCGAGTAGCTCTTGGTCTTCTTCGTCCGCCGGCCGGCGGGGAGCCCCAACTTGTCGAACAGGACGGTCGCCAGCTGCTGTGGCGACTGGATGTTGAAGCGCTCTCCAGCGAGCCGGTAGATCTCGCTCTCCAGCCGCTCGAGGTCGAGCCCGAGCTCCTGCGACATGTGGGCGAGGTACTCGACGTCGAGCACGATGCCGCGCTCCTCCATCCCGACCAGCACCGGCGAGAGCGGCGACTCGATGTCGCGGTAGAGCGTGGCGAGCGGTCCGTCGCCCAGCTCCTGCCGCATCCCGGGCTCCAGGCGGGCGACCGATGCCAGTCGCTCGGCGGCCCATTCACCCAGCCGAGGATCGCCCACCGGCGGCTCCTGTCCGCGATCGAAGCCGGTCTCCTTGGCGGTGCGCAGTTTCGTTGCGTCGCGCTCGAACGTGATCTCCTCGAGCGAGTGACCGTGCGCCGCCGGCTTGAGGAGGTAGGAGACCAGCATCAGGTCGAAGCGCCGCGCCCGGCACAAGGGGCCCTCCCGAGCGAGGCGCAGCACCTCCTTCAGGTCGTGGCCGACGAGCTCGATCTCCGGGCAGCCGAGCCAGCTCCCGAACGAACGGATCACGGCCGGGCGCAGCTCGTCGCGCCGGAGATCGAGCCAGGCCGCCGCTTGCGGCCCCGCCGAGAGCGCCAGGGCGATCGGCCGGTCGGCGAGCAGCAGAGCGACGTCGAGACGCTCTCCGACGCGCGCGGCGAGGGCCTCCCAGTCCGCCCGGGCGACCACCTGCGGAAGCTCCGCGAAGAGGCCCGCCGGCGCCGCTGGCTGGCCCGGGAGCTCCGCGAGCAGCGAGTGGAACTCGAGCTCGGCGTAGAGCTCGCGCAGCGCCGCCGTGTCCGGCGGGTCGTGACGCAGCTCGTCGGGATGGAGCTCGAGCGGCAGGTCGGTGTGAATCGTGGTCAGCTCCTTGGAGAGGATCGCCTGCTCGCGGTGCGCCTGGAGCCCTTCGCGGTAGGCCTTGCGCGGCACCTCCGACGCTCGCTCGAGCAGAGCCTCGAGCGAGCCGTACTCGGCGATCAGCTGCCGGGCTCCCTTCTCGCCAATCCCTGGCACGCCAGGCACGTTGTCCACCGCATCCCCCATCAGCGCCAGCACGTCGGCGACCTGCTCCGGCGGCACGCCGAAGTCCTCGCGCACCGCCGCGGCGTCGTAGGTCTTGCCCCGCCCCGTGTGGTGCAGCGCGACGTGCGGCCCGACCAGCTGCATGAGGTCCTTGTCCGCCGAGACCAGCACGACGTCGTAACCCGCCGCAGCCCCCTTGGCCGCCAGCGTTCCCATGACGTCGTCGGCCTCGTAGTTGTCGAGCTCGAGCAGCGGCAGGCGGAAGGCCTCGATGGCGCGCCGGATGTAGGGGATCTGCGGCCGCAGCTCCTCGGGCATCGGCGCCCGGTTCGCCTTGTAGTCGGCGAAGCGCTCGGTACGAACCGTCTTGTCCGAGACGTCCCAAGCGACGCCGACGAGATCGGGCTCCACCTCCCTCAGCAGCTTCTTCAGCATCTGCACGAACCCGAAGACCGCGTTGGTCGGCAGCCCCTGCGAATTGGCGAGGTTCCGGATGGCGTAGAACGCGCGGAATATGTTGTGAAAACCGTCGATCAGGACCAGCTTGGGGCGCTTCTCCATCCGCCGAAGCCTAGCCCATCACGCCACCGCCTCCGGTCCTGGAGCTAGACTGTCGAAAACCCCCGAAAGGAGACGGACATGCCCGACTTCGCGATGATGGGGCTCTTCTCGTGGATCGTGATGGGACTGCTCGCCGGCGCGCTCGCCCGCTTCGTGTTGCCCGGCAAGGACGCGATGGGCTGCTTCATGACCCTGGCGACCGGCATCGTCGGCGCGATCGTCGGCGGCTCCGTCGCGACCTGGCTCGGCTTCGGCGGCTTCCAGGGCTTCGACATCTACAGCCTGCTGGTCGCCACGCTGGGCGCGGTGATCTTCCTGCTACTGCTGCGCGCCCTGCGCGGCGGCAAGCGCTCTTAACGATTCCGCCGCGCCTGCGCGAGCAGGTGGCCGAGCTCGGGGAGGACCAGCCGCTCCATCGCCAGCGCCAGGGCCGACGGAGAGCCGGGCAGCAGGAAGATCGCCCGGCCGGCGGCGAGCCCGGCGGTGGCGCGCGAGAGCATCGCGGCAGCGCCGATCTCGGCGAAGGAGAGCTGCCGGAAGAGCTCGCCGAACCCTGGAATCTCGAGCTCGAAGAGCGGTCGCACGGCCTCCGGCGTCAGGTCGCGCGGCGAGAGGCCGGTTCCCCCGGTGAGCAGCACGGCGTCCACCTCCGCCCGGCGCAGACACTCCTCGACCGTGCGGCGGATCTCCGGGATCTGGTCGGCGACGATCGATCCACAGATCACCGCGTGCCCGGCCGCCTCGACCAATTCGCGGAGCTTCGGGCCTCCGCGGTCGGTCTTCGGCGTCCGGCTGTCGGAGACCGTGACCACCGCAAAGCCGAACGGCCCCGCGAGCGCGCGCTGCCGATGCTCGTCGACGCTCATCGCGACTAGTCTAGCCGTCCTCGCG
>CAZPZW010000238.1:0-3558 GCA_964591165.1 uncultured Thermoanaerobaculia bacterium
GAGAACTGGACGCGCGACGGCGGCCTGGCCGGCAACTGGGTGCGCGACATCGTGAAGGGTTCCGACGGCTTCCTCTGGGTGGCGACCGCGGGCGGGCTGTCGCGATTCGACGGACGCACCTTCGTCAACTTCACCGCCGTGAGCGAGCCCGAGATGCCCGCGAACTCGGTCGCGGCGCTGGCGGCGGGCGCCGACGGCCGGCTCTGGATCGGCCTGGAGCACGGTGGCGTGCGGCGGGTCGATCACGGACGAGTGCAACGCGAGCCGGCGCTCGACGGCTTGCCGCCGGTGGCCATCCGTGCGTTACTCGAAAGTTCCGACGGCGCGCTCTGGATCGGCACCGAGATGGGCCTCTGGCGGTGGAGCCCGACCGGCCTCGAACGACTGGCTCCGTCTCCCGCAACTTCGGCCGCGGACGTGCGCCGGCTGCGCGCGACGGCCGACGGCGAGATCTGGATCCGCACCGCCGGCCACGGCATCTGGCGCGTGCGCGGCGGCGAGATGACGATCGAGCTCGACGCGCCAGCTTGCGAGGGGCTCGATCTCGTCGTCTCGACCGACGGGCGCCTCTTGACCACCTGCATTGCAGGCATCTGGGAGCGGGCGCCCCGGGCGGCGGAGTGGACTCGGGTCGCAGCGGTCCGGCTCCCCGAGGCGCTGCTCGTGACGCGCGACGGCGCCCTCTGGTACGGCGACCGGACGGCTCTGGTGCGTCGTTCCGCACGTGGCGTCGAGCTGCTGCCGCCGGCGCGCGGACTGGGCGACCCACGGATCCGCGCGCTCTTCGAGGACGAAAGCGGCGATCTCTGGGTGGGGACCTTCGCGAGCGGTCTCTGGCGCCTGCGGCGCGGTGCGGTCGCGGCGATCGACACGCCGAACCGGCTTTCCCGGGGTGGCACCACCGCGGTCCTCGGCCGCGCCGACGGCAGCGTCTGGGTGGGGACGGTCGACGGCGGGGCCTACCTCTGGCACCGGAAGCGCGGCCTCGAGCTCCATCTCGACGTGGCGCGGGGCTTGCCGAGCGATCAGGTCTGGGCGATCGCCGAGGACCCGCTGCGGCCGGGTCGGATCTGGTTCGGCACCTCGCAGGGGTTGGCAGAGCTGGACGACGGGAGGTTGCGCCGGCTCGAGCTCGTGCCGGGACGGCAGCACGAGGCGATCGGTCTGCTCCTGCCGGATCCGGCCGCACCCGGCACGCTGTGGGCCTGCGCTCTCTCCGGCGGCATCCACGAGCTGCGGGCGGGCCGCATCCACGCCTTTCACGACGCCGGCGACGGTCTCGCTGCGGGCCGGATTCGCGCGCTCGGGCGCGAGCGCGCCGGCACGCTGCTCGCCGGGGGAGAAGAGGGGCTCTTCCGTTTCGACGGGGAGCGCTGGGCCGCCGTGCTGATCGACGGCGAGGCGCTGCAGACCGTGCGCGCCTGGGCCGAGGGAGACGATGGAGCGCTCTGGGTGGCCAGCGAATCCGCGGGACTCCTGCGCGTGCAGAACGGTCAGATCGCCCGGCTGGAGGAGCGCCACGGACTTCCCTTCGCCGGGATCTACAGCTTGGCCTTCGACCGCGCCGGCGGGCTCTGGCTGTCGGGGGACGACGGACTCGTGCGGCTGCGCGTCGCCGACTTCGACCGCTGGGCGCGCGGCGAGATCGAATCGGTTCCGTTCGAGGTGCTCGCGGCGCGCGACGGGCTGCGCGACCGGGAGTGCAACGGCTGGGGGCGGCCTGCTGTCTCCTCGTTTCCCGACGGCACTCTGATCTACCCCACGGTGGTCGGCCTCGCGTTGCTGGATCCGGCTGCGCTCGAGCGCTCCGAGCTCTCGCCGCACGAGATCTACGTCGACCGAGTGCGGACCGAGCTGCGAGACTTCGATCCCAGTGGACTGCTCGAGCTGGGCCGGGAGGAGCGCGACCTTCGGCTCCGCTTCGGCGCGTTGGAGTTCCTGCGACCCGAGTCGGTCGCTTTCCGCTACCGGCTGGTCGGGGCGAACCGGGACTGGCTGAACGCCGGAAGGCGCACCGAGGCGGTCTATTCCAACCTGAAGCCGGGGAGCTATGCGTTCGAGCTCGAAGCGCGGCTGCCCGGACAGGATTGGGTTGGGCTCGCCGGTCCGATCGCCGTCACGGTGGCGCCGAAGCTCCTCGAGAGGACCGACCTCCGGCTCGCGATCGTAGCGCTGTCGCTCGCCGCGGCCCTCATTGCCCTGGGGTGGCGGGCGCGAATCGAGCGCGGCCACGTCGCCGCCATCGCGCACGAGCGGCAGCTTCTCCGCGAGGTGATCGACACGAGCCCGAATCCGATCTTCGCCCAGGGGCGGGACCTCGACTACACGCTGGCCAATTGGGCCGAAGCGGCGGTCTATGGAACCACGCCGCGGGATCTGATCGGGCGCCGGAGCTCCGAAATCACGGCGGGTCTCGCAGGGGCGAGCAAGGTGACCGATCTCGCTCGCGAGGTGTTGGCGAGCGGCGAGGAGCGGGTGCTGCCCGAGGTCAGGATCGTCGATGCCGCGGGCGAGACGCGCTGGTTCCGCGTCGTGGAGCGGCCCCTCCGCGACGTCTCCGGAGAAGTCCGGCAGGTGCTCGGCACTGCGGTCGACGTCACTGCCTTCAAGTTGGCGGAAGAGCGGCTGCGCGCCCGCGAGGCCGAGCTCGAAGCGAGCCGGGAGGAGCTGCGCCGGCTGGCCAGTCAGCTCATCCGGGCGCGCGAGGAAGAGCGCCGGCGCCTAGGGCGCGAGATCCACGACGACCTGACGCAGCGCCTGGTCGGCCTCAACCTGCTCGCGGCGAGCTTGGCGCTTCCCGCCCGGAGGGCGAGTCCCGACACCGTCGAAGCGAAGCTGGGCGAGATCGTCTCCGAGCTCGGACGGCTGGCCGCCGATACCCAGGCGCTTTCGCGCGAACTCCACCCGTCGCTGCTCGAGAATCTCGGACTGGAAGAGGCTCTCCGTGCGGAGTGCGAGACGCTCGGGCAGCGTTCGGGGCAGGCGATCGGATTCGAGGGCCGGGACGTGCCCGAGGACCCGACGTCGGAGGTGAGCCTGGCGCTCTTCCGGATCGCGCAGGAGGCGCTGCGCAACGCGGTGACACACGCTCGGGCGACGCGGGTGACGGTGCGCCTCGAAGGGGCCGCGGGCGGCCTCCGGCTCACCGTCGAGGACGACGGCGAAGGCTTCTCGTCCGCCGATCTCGCCCAGAACACCGGCATCGGCCTGGCCAGCATGGCCGAACGGTCCCGACTGATCGGCGCGGAATACACGATCGAGAGCCGGCCAGGAAGTGGCACCCGAGTCGAGGTGCGCGTGCCCCAGGCGCTGCAGCCCGAGGCTTGAAGCGGCCCTGCGGACAGGCTCCGGGCTGGCACCTTGGGCGCGCTGCGGAAGCCGCATCCCGCTGGCGAGAAGGGAGGTGGATGAGGCATCCGGCCGCGGTCCCGCGGTCGACCTCGCAGGATGCCGCTAGACTGGCCGCGCGATGACCTTCGCCTCGGCCGCGATCCTGCTCTTCCTGGTCATGGACCCGCTCGGCAACGTGCCGCTGTTCGTCTCGGCGCTCGCCGGCGT
>CAZPZW010000239.1:0-3524 GCA_964591165.1 uncultured Thermoanaerobaculia bacterium
ACCAGGCAGAGCAGGAAGGTCGTGCCCTTGAGCGACTCGGGCAGCAGTTTCCACTCCGGGTTGCGCAACGGCGCCGTCGCGAGCAGCGCGACCACCACGGCGACCCCTATGAAGGGAAAGGCGTCGGCGAGCTCCGGGTGCTCGACGTTGACGAAGACGTTGACCGAGATCGCGGCGGCGAGCGTCACCGCGACGACCAGGACTCGTCCCCAGTCGATGTGCGTGCCTTGCGGCGGATCGCCCAGGATCGGCGAGTGCCGGTGCTGCTGGAACGAGGCCGGAATGCCGCAGACGACGAGGGCGACGACGGCCGCCGCGTAGGCGTGCAGCACCGCGGTCGGGGCGATGCCGTTGATCCACATCATGGTGGTCGTGGTGTCGCCGACCACGCTCCCCGATCCGCCGGCGTTCGAGGCTGCGACGATGGCGGCGAGATAGCCGATGTGCACTTTCTTGTCGAACACGGTATGCGCCATCGCCCCGCCGATCAGCGCCGCGGCGATGTTGTCGAGGAACGAGGAGAGCACGAAGACCATGACCAGCAGCACGAAGGCGCCCTTCCAGTCGTCCGGCAGGTACCTGGGCAGCACCTTGGGCACCTCGCTCTGCTCGAAGTGGTTGGCGAGCAGTCCGAAGCCCATCAGCAGACAGAGGAGATTGACCACGATGACCCACTCGTGCTCGAGATGGACGACGAGGCCGGCGAAACCGGCACCGCTCCGGAAGCTCGAGAAGAAGAGCTTGTACGTGGTGATCACGGCGAGCCCGGTGGCCGCGACCTGCAGCGTCTTGTGGTGGAAGAGGGCGACGCCGAGCAGGGTCAGGCCGAAGAGATAGAACTCGACCGGCGCGCCGAAGAGCTCGGGGCCGCCAGTGGAGGGGGCCGTAACTCCGCCACTCGCCACGGCCGCGCCGGGGAAGAAAGCCACCGCCACGCCCAGCACGCCGAGGATCGGCCCGATGAACCTGCTCCCGCGGGAACTCATGAGGACTCCGATCTCGCCTCGCGGCGGCTCCGCGGGCGTTCCTGAGAGGCGCAAAACGCCGGGATTATAGGCTCGCTGGGGAGGCCGCGCCAGCCGGGGCGACCCGCGCCGGATCAGCGCTGGAAGGCGTAAGAGACCTTGAGGAAGAGCTCACGGCTCGCCTCCTGCAGCTCGTACGTGGCGTCGAGCTCGCGCTCGTCGCCGTAGCCCAGGAAGAGCACCGTCTGCCAGTTGAGCTTGTAGGCGAAGACCGCGGAGCCCGCGAAACCGCCGCTCCGCGCCTCGACCTCCGCGGCGTAGAGCGCCGGATCGCGCCGCGTCTCGACCCACTGCCCGATCAACCGGAACCAGCTCTTGGCGTTGAAGGTGTAGACCCCGCGCAGGCGCGCGACGTCGGCGGTGAGCAGCCGGCGGTCCTCGTCGCCCACCGCGACGTCGAGGACGCGGCGCGAGCCGGCAAGCTCGAGCTGCAGGTGATCGCTCGGCCGCAGGTCGAGCTGCAGGTTGGCGGTCCAACCGGTGCCCGCGCGCAGGTTGGCGAAGTCGACCTGATCCCCCCAGTTGCCGTCGAGTAGGATCTGGGAGATCCAGCCGCCGGGCCGAATCTGTAGGGTTGGGCGGAGCTGGACGCGCTCGAAGCGCTCGCCGCCGGTGCCGACCTCGTCGAAGCCGACCTCGAAGCGGACGAACGAGTTGAGCAGCGTGTCGAGCCCGAAGCCGGGGACGACCTCCTGGAAGAGCAGGCCGCCGTCCCGGTCCTCCTGATAGCTGCCGTAGGTGAACAGCCGGAGGCGCGACACCGGCCGGTCGACCGGATGGTAGGTCCGGCCGAACTCGCCCACGGCGCCGCGGAAGCCGACCTGGGGCACGAAGCCGTTGTCGGCCCGGAAGCCCTCGGCGACGTCGTCGCCGCGCAGGTAGAAGTCCCAGGTCTCGGTCTGGCGGTTCCACCAGAGCTGCAGGTCGTGCCCGCCGAGCCGGCGACCGTCCCACTCCGCGGCGAGGTCGGGGCGGTCGGGCGTCTCGCTCCAGGAGTAGAGCAACTGGCCGGTCAGCGTGTCGCTCGCCGTCGGGCGCCACTGGAAGTCGGGGCCGGCGACCCGGTTGTAGCTGCCGTCCTCGTTCTCCCGCCCGGTGTAGAGGAAGCTCGCGAAGGACTTGCCGAAGTCGTGCCGCAGGCGGCCGACCGCGACTCGGGAGGTGAAGTCCTGGGCGGCGAAGCCGGAGCCCTCCGGTCCCGGCAGGATGACCGTTCCGCCGCCGCGGTCCTCGCCGACGTAGACGGTATAGCGGGTGCGCTCGTTGCCACCGGTGGCGCGCAGGCCGACCTTCGGCGAGGTGAACGTGCGCGTGTAGACCGCGTCCACCGGAGTCGAGAGGAGGTTGACGCTCTCCAGGAAGAAGGGGCGTTTCTCCGGGTAGAAGAGGGCGAAGCGCTCGTTGGCCGAGATCTGCGGGGCGTCGGCCTCGATCTGCGAGAAGTCGGGGTTCACCGTGGCGTCGATCACCGTGTTCGGGTTGGGGATCCACTTCGCATCGATACCACCGTCCCCCTCGGCGTCGTCGGTCGCGAGCGAGCTGCCCAAGCCATCGCGCGGCGCGGCGTTCTGGTTGGCGGTCACGTAGGGCGCCACCACCCAGTGCGCTCCCGCCGGCAGGTCGCGGAGCCCCAGCAGCGGTCGCACGTTGCAGATGAAGCAGGTGCTCGAGCGCGGCAGCGGCGAGGTGAACATCTGGTAGCGGAACTCGCGCGGCCGGTTGCGGTAGAGCAGGATCCCCCAGCGCTCGGGATTGGGCTCGGTGTAGCGCAACGACGAGAAGGGGATCCTCATCTCGAGCGTCCAGCCCCGCGCGCCGATCCGGCCGGCGCTCTCCCAGAAGAAGTCGGGGGAGGAGTCCTCGCCCGCGGCGTCGCTCGACATCGCGTCGTACTGGATGCCGCGCGGGTTGGCGAGGAACATCTGGGCGCTCTTGCCGTCGTTGGTCGAGTCGACGATCACCCCGCCGTAGTCGGTGTACGACGGCACGTTGTCGCGATCACCCAGCGGGGCGCGGATGGCCGCGGGCTCGGGGTCTTCGAACTCGAAGGCGGCGTAGAAGAACTGCTGGTCGTAGGCGAGGTAGGCACGGTTCCCGACCTTGGGCGGGATGTTGTCCCCGGGATTGGTCTCCAGCCAGCCGTCGATCGGCGCGGCCTCCTTCCACGCCGCGTCGGAGAGGTCGCCGTCGATGACGATCGGCGAGGTCACCCGCCGGATCTCGATCGGCGGCCCCGGATCGGCCGCCGCGGCGGTGGCGCGGACGACAACTCCCAGCAGCGCGAGCCAGCGGCCCCGGCGCGGCGAAGCGGAGCGCATCGGCAGTTGATACGTCGCGTGGAGAGAAAGGGTTACGCGAGCGCTTTGACTCCCCCAGCGGGGTGTGCGATAGTCTGGGATTTGCGGCGGGAAACCGCCCACGATTGACGCGGGGTGGAGCAGTCAGGTAGCTCGTTGGGCTCATAACCCAAAGGTCGCAGGTTCAAATCCTGCCCCCGCA
>CAZPZW010000240.1:0-3517 GCA_964591165.1 uncultured Thermoanaerobaculia bacterium
CTACGTCTACCCGCTGAAGTTCCTGGCGCGCGGCATCGCGACGATGTTCTTCGGCAACGCGGTCGGCGGCGGCCGCATCTCGACCTTCGAGGAGCTGGCCAAGCTCTTCTCCTGGTACGGTGCCGGCTTCGCGGCCCTCTTCCTGATGGTCGCCGCGCTCTACCGCCACGGCGCCCGGTGCGCGCCAGCGCTCGGCCTGGGCGAGCGCGAACGGCGCGAAGCGCACTTCCTCGCCCGCCACTACGCGATCTTCGTCGGCATCGGTCTCGTCTCGATGGCGTTGGCGATGGCCGACGTGGGCGTGCGGGTGGCTCTGCCCGGCTGGATCTACGGTCTCCTCGGCCCGCTCTGCGCCGCCCACGGCGTGTGGAACGCGCGCCGCGAGCGCCTCGCGGCGGTTCCCTAGGGATCCTGGATCGCCAGCAGGCGGAGAACGGCCACCCGGCGGGCGAGCCAGCGCCGGAGCGGCGGGCGCGCGCCGTTGCCGTCGCGTTCGGCGGCGATGCGCGCCGGGAGCTCCTCGAAGAGCATCCGGCGCCAGGTCTCGAGCAGCGCGTCGGGGCGGAACTCGGCGGCTCGCGCGCGCCCGTTCTCCACCATGGCGCGGAAGAGCTCCGGTTCGCGGCGCAGCCGGTCGAGCGCGGCGAGGGCCTCCTCGACGCTCGCCACCTCCAGGTAGTCGAGCTCCGAGCGGCGCAGGGCGCGGAAGCCGGGCTCGGGGCCGAGAATCGCCGGCACGCCGGCGAGCCAGGCGTTGTAGAGCTTGGTGGCCGGCTTGTCGGCGGAGGCGCGCTGCTGCGGTCGCAACGCGACGGTGGCGTCCACCTCGCGGAAGTCGGGCCAGGCGAGCCCGCCGCGGTCGTAGGCCCCGCGGTCGTAGGGCACCGCGTCGCAGACCCATTCGATCCCCCGGCGGGCGAGCTCGCCGCGCCAGGGCTCGCCGCGCAGAGCGGGGTGGAGATTGGCGAGGAAGCCCTTGAAGGCCACGCGCTCGAGGCGCGCTCCGCGGCCCGGGTCGCGCGCCACGAGCCCCGGCTGCGCCCAGGAGTAGATATGAACCCTTGTCGGCCCGTCGGCGCGTTCGGGGCTCTGCACGATCTCGAGGTCCGGCAAGCCGAGCAGCGGGTGGCGGTCGCCGCGCACGCCGACCAGCACGAGGGGGCTCTCCGAGGGGCAGGCGGCGGCGATCCGGTGGCGGTCCCGGGCGTGGAAGACGACGATTCCGGTCTCCGGCAGCCGTGAGACCAGTTCGACCGGCCAACCGGCCCGCGCCAAGCGGAGGAAGGTCTGGAGAATCCAGGCCTCGTCCCCCTGCTGCAGGGCGCGCCAGTCGCGGTCGGGATCGAGGCGGGCGAGCTCGGCCAAGGGCTCGCGATCGAGGAAGAAGTGGACGCGCATCGAGGGGACTGCCCCGCGCAACGCCGGGGCTTGCTGCGGCAAGTCTATCCGGCGTGCGCGAGCGACGGGGCGGCGCCGGGTGGCGCGGAGCGCGCGCGTCGCGGCGCTCTCAACTCGCCACTTTCCCCGGCAGCCAGCGGATCAGCGCCGGCAGCAGGACGAGGGCGCCGACCATGTTCATCACGAAGCAGAAGCAGAGGAGGATCCCCATGTCGGCCTGGAACTTGAGCGGCGAGAAGATCCAGGTCGAGACCGCCAGACCGAGCGTGAGGCCGGTGAACAGCACGCCGTTGCCGGTGATGTCGAGCGCCTGCTGGTAGGTCTCGTGCACCGTCCGGCCGGGATGCCAGAGGGAGAGGAAACGGCTGTAGATGTAGATCCCGTAGTCGACGCCGATGCCGACTCCGAGCGCGACGACCGGCAGGGTGCCGACCTTGAGGCCGATCTCGAGCAGGGCCATCAGGGCGTAGGCGAGGAGCGAGACGAGCGCGAGGGGGATCAGCACGCAGAGTGTGCCGCGCAGCGAACGGTAGGTCGCCAGGCAGATCAGCGCCACGGCGCCGAACACCCAGGCGAGCATCGGGAACTGCGCCGCCGAGACCGCCTCGTTGGTGGCCGCCATCACGCCGACGTTGCCGGTCGCCAGCTTGAACGAGACTTCCGGGTTGCCGTGCACGGCCTCGAGCCGCTTGGCCTCGTCGACGATGCGGCCGATGGTCGCGGCCTTGTGGTCGGTGGTGAAGAGCATCACCGGCATGACGCTACAGTCGGCGTTGAGCAGGCCGGTGGAGGTCGGCACGTAGGTCACCGACTGGGTGAGCACCGAGGGATTGCGCGCCAGCACGCGCCACTTCGGGCTGCCCTCGTTCCAGCCGGCGTTGAGCTGCTTGGCGACGCCCGCCAGATCGATGTTCGACTGCACCCCCTCGGTGTTGGCCATCTGCCAGGCGAACTCGTCGATCGTGGTCATCACCGCATGATCGACGCAGCCCTCGGGCTTGGTCTCGGCGATCACCGTCAGGATGTCGACCCCGATCGAGAACCGCGAGGTCACGAGAGCGGTGTCCCGGTTGTAGCGCGAGTCGGCGCGCAGCTCGGGCACGCCGCGGTGCAGGTCGCCGATCGCGACCTGGTTGCCCTTCCACCAGCCATAGAGGCCGAGCAGCGCGGCGGCGGCGAGGATCAGCGCCGCCGGCCGGGGGTCCGACACCCTCGCCAACAGTCGCCAGACCGGGCTCATGTGTTGGGCGCGCCGCTGGATGCGATCGTGGTAGTCCGCGGGGTAGCGGACGTAGGAGAGGACGATCGGCAGCAGGACCAGGTTCGAGAGCAGGATCAAGCCGACGCCGAGGCTCGCCGCGATCGAGATCTCGTGGATCACCCGGATCTGGATCACCAACAGGGTGAGGAAACCGAAGGTGTCGGTGAGGAGCGCCGTGCCGCCCGGCTTGAGCAGCCGGCGGAAGGCGATGCGCGCGGCCGACAGCGAGTCGGCGTCGAGGAAGACCTCGGAGCGCGCCGCGCTCACCATCTGCACGCCGTGGCTCACCGCGATGGCGAAGATCAGGAACGGCACCAGGATCGACATCGGGTCGATGCCGTAGCCGAGCATCGGGATGAGCCCGACCTGCCAGATCACCGCGACCAAGGCGCCCAGGACCACCACGAACGCCAGGCGCCACGACTGCGAGTAGAGCCCGACCAGGAGGGTGATGAGGACGAACGCGATGGCGAAGAAGCCGATGACCCGGCGCGCGCCCTGGGCGATGTCCCCCACCACCTTGGCGAAGCCGAGGATGTGCACGGTGACCGGCGAGTCGGGCACGAACTCGGCGTCGAAGGGACGCCGCACTTTGCTCTCGAGCAGCTCGGCGACCCGCAGCACGTCGAGGCGTTCGCCGGTCGTCGGGTCGATCTCGAGCAGCTCGGCGCTGATCAGCGCGCCGCTGAAGTCGTTGGCCACCAGGCGGCCGACGATCCCGGCCTTGAGGATGTTGCGCCGGACCGCGTCGAGACCCTCGGCGGTCGGCTCGAAGTCGTCCGGGATGACGTTGCCGGCGGCGATGCCGTCCTCGACCACCTCGGTGTAACGCACGTTGGGGGTGAACAGCGACTGCAC
>CAZPZW010000241.1:0-3506 GCA_964591165.1 uncultured Thermoanaerobaculia bacterium
CCGGCGGCGGCGGGCGTTGTCCTCGTCGAGGTGCGGCAGGCGGCAGTTGAGCACCGCCGCCTGCAGGCTGTCGAGCCGGCTGTTGGTGCCGATCTCGAGGTGATGGTAGCGCTCGCTCTGGCCATGATTCGCCAGCTTGAAGACGCGCGCCACCAGCGCGGCGTCCATCCCCGAGACCGCGCCACCGTCGCCGAAGCAGCCGAGGTTCTTGGTCGGGTAGAAACTCCAGGCGGCGAGATCGCCCAAGGTGCCGACCCGGCGGCCGCGGCGGCGCGCGCCATGCGCCTGCGCCGCGTCTTCGAGCAGGAACCAGCCGCGGCGCCGGCAGATCTCTGCGATCGCCTCGGCGTCGAAGGGGCGCCCGTAGAGGTGCACGCCGACGACCCCGGCGGTGCGCGGCGTGGCGCGCCGTTCGAGCTCTTCCGGATCCAGGTTGTAGGTCGCCGCGTCGACGTCGCAGAAGACCGGGCGGCCGCCGGCGAGCACCACCGCTTCGGCGGTCGCGAAGAAGCTGAACGCGGGCACCAGCACCTCGGCGCCGGGCGAGAGGCCGAGGGCGCGCAGCGCGAGCACCAGCGCGTCGGTGCCGTTGCCCACCCCCACCACGGCGCTCGCGCCGAGGAAGCTCGCGAAGCTCTTCTCGAGCTCCTTCACCTCGGGGCCCAGAATGTAGGAGTTCTGCTCCAGCGTGCGGCGCCAACGCTCGGCGAGCTCGGGCTCGAAGCGCCGGCGGGCGCGGGTCAGATCGAGAATCGGTATCGAGGTCACGGGGTTTCTCCGTCAGGGATGCGCCGGCTCCTCCGGCGTGAGCGGCCGGCGGGTCCAGGGCGTGTCGTAGATCACCATCATGTCACCGCCCATGGCGACATTGTCGGGGATCGCGAAGACACGCAGGGGCCGGAAGCGCTCCGGCTGACGGGCCGGGTGGGGGAACCACTCGGGGAAGACGACGACGAAGTCGGGGCGCGCCTGCTCCAAGACCTCTGCCAGCACCTCGACATGGCTCCGACCGGCGGCCGCTCCGGCACGGCGCAGCGGAATTACCTCCGGCGACACGATCCCCACCAGGTCGAGCACCCGGTTGGGCAGCAGGTACTTGATCGCGCCGACGTCGTTGACCGCGAGCAGCGCGTCGGATGGCAAGCGCGAGCCCAGCCAACGCGCCACCGCGACGTCGCTCGCCTCGACGTTGGCGCGCGCCTGGACGTAGCGCCCGGCCGCGCCGGCCAGTCCCGCGAGGCTCGGCGCGACGAGCAGCGCGATCCCGAGGACCCCGACCGGCAGGCGCAGGCCGCGCCACTCGACGAACCGCCAGCGGTTCCAGGCGAGCGGCTCGAGGGCGAGCAGGCCGAGCAGCACGAGCATCGGCAACAGCGGGAAGAAGTAGCGCCCGAAGTTGCCGACCGCGATCTCCTGACCGCTCGACAGCGCCGCCGAGGCGAGCGGCATGCCGAGCGTCCAGAGCGGCAGGAGCAGGCCCCGGTCGCGCGGACCGCCCAGGCGGCGCAGCGTCTCGACGACGCCGCCGAGCGCCAGCAGGACGAACCAGGGCTGGGCCGAGAAGAGCAGTCCGAGGACCCCCTTGAGGAAGCGCGCCTGCGGCACCCAGACCGGCGGTCCCGAGCTCTTGGCGGTGAAGGTCGTCGGCAGCGGCGAGCCCCAGATCTCGTGAAACGCGAGCCCCACCGGAACGATCACCAGCGCCGCGGCGAGCAGGCCGAGCAGGACGGGCGCCAGCCGCGTCCGTGCGAGCACCAAGCGGTCGCTCCGGCGCTCGAACCGCAGCAGCCGGTCGAGCGCCGCGGCGAGCGGCAGGAGCAGCGCTTCCGGGCGGGCCAGCGCGGCGAGCGCGAACAGCACGAAGGCGAACGGCGCCGACTCCGGTTGCCGGCGCTCGTCGAGGTGGCGCGCCATCCCGGCGAGCGAGAGCAGGACGCAGAGATTCACCTCCATCCCGGAGAGCGCCGACCAGACCAACCAGTCGGTAAGCGCGACCAGCCCGGCCGCGAAGAGCGCCCGGCGGGGCGAGAAGCCGAGGCGACGCGCCAACCCGAGGGCGATCCCGGCGCTCGCCGCCTGACACGCGATGCCCAGGAGCTTCGTCCACAGGAGCGTCGAGCCGGGCAGCAGCGCCGCGAGCCCGAGGAGCGCGGTCCAGAGCGGCGCCGTGGTCGCCGCCACGAGCCCGCCCGGGTTGAAGGTCAGCCCCTGGCCGGCGGCCAGCGAGCGGGCGAAGACGAGATGGATCCAGCTGTCATCGAGTGGAAAGCCCCACTCCGCGCCGAAGACGAAGCGCTCCGCGGCGAGCAGGGCGAGCGGCGGGAGCGCGGCGAGGAGCGCGAATCCCAGCGGCCCGAGACCCGGCGTCGCCAACTGGGAGCGTGGCGCCGGGCGGCCGGTCTCCGCAACGGGCGCGGTCGACTTCGCGAGGGCGGACAAGACGGCGCGATGATAGCGGACCCGCCTCGCAGCGAGTGCTAGAGTCCGCGGCGCATGTCGACCCCCGCGCGCTCGCCGCTCGAACGCCGGGTTCGCCGGAGCGCCCGCGCCGCGCTCTACCTGGCCCTCGCCGGCACCGCCGTCGCGATCCCGTTGCTCCTCCGCCTCGCCGAGCCTCCGACGCCGCGGGAGATGGAGCGCATCGACGCGCTGCAGGAGCTCTGGCACGACGTCGACTTCCTCGCCCATCCCGAGGTCCGGATGCTGCGCGAGTTGGTGGCGATCGACACCAGCCACCCCGATCCCAACGAGCTGCCGGCGGCCGAGTATCTCGCTGGCAAGCTCCGCGCCGCCGGCCTCGCGCCGCACATCGAACGGATCGGCGCGCGGGGCGCCAACCTCTGGGCGTTCGTGGAGGGCGAGGACCCCCGGGCGCTGGTGCTCTCCGGGCACCTCGACGTCGAGCCGGCGATCGACCAGAAGGGGTGGCGCTACCCGCCGTTCGGCGGGGTGATCGACGGGCCCTGGATCTACGGCCGGGGCATGTACGACATGAAGAGCCTGACCGTCGCCCAGCTCTTGGCGACGATCGATGTGGCGGCCAGCGGGCGGAAGCCCAGGCGGTCGCTCCTCTTCCTGGCGACCTCGAGCGAGGAGACGGGGAGCGATCAGGGGACCCGCTGGATCCTGCGCCAGCACCCGGAGCTGGTCGCCCGCATGGGCGTCGTGCTCACCGAGGGGGGCGTGGTGGAAGCGGTGAGCGCCAACGAGATCAAGTACTGGGGGATCGAGTTCGCGCAGAAGCGCTTCGCACGGGTGGTCTTCTGCAGCGCCGACCGGGAGAAGCTCGTCGCGCTGCGCGACCTGCTGCGCGAAACCGGGCAGGGGGACGCCGAGCCCTACGTCTCGCCGCCGGTCGGCCAGTTCCTCGCCGCCTACGCGGTGAGCCGGGGCCTCGGCTCGTATCGCAACCTGCTGGCCGAGCCGGAACGCATCGTCCGCGAGCGCCCGCGCTACGACCGGCTCACCAACTTCATGCGCGCGCTGTTCCGCAACGAAGTCGTCCC
>CAZPZW010000242.1:0-3481 GCA_964591165.1 uncultured Thermoanaerobaculia bacterium
GCGAGTGGATCAAGAAAGCGGTCGTGATGAACGACCTCTACGTGCTCAACAACCCGTGGTCGATCCAGGCCAACGAGAAGCACACCACCTATTGCGCGATGATGCGCCTCGGCCTGCCGGTGCCCGACACCTGGATGCTGCCGCCCAAGGAGTACGAGCCGGCGCCCGATCTGCAGGTGACGCTCGACCGCTACGCCAAGCTGTTCGACCTGCGCAAGGTGGGAGATCAGCTCGGGTATCCGGCCTTCATCAAGCCGTTCGACGGCGGCGCCTGGGTGGGAGTCTCGAAGGTCGCGAGCGGCGAGGAACTGGCGAAGGCCTACGACGGCGCCGGGAAGCGGATCATGCACCTGCAGAAGGCGGTCGACCCCTTCGACCTCTTCGTCCGCGCGATCGGCGTCGGGCCGCAGGTGCACCTGATGAAGTACGACCCCGCGGCGCCGCTCCACGACCGCTACAAGGTGGCCTTCGATTTCGTCACCGCCGAGGAGTGGCAGCACATGGCGAACCTCTGCCTGACGATCAACTCCTTCTTCGGTTGGGACTTCAACTCCTGCGAGGCGCTGCGCCGCGAGGGGGTCTTCTACCCGATCGACTTCGCCAACGCCTGTCCCGATTCACAGGTCACTTCGCTCCACTTCCACTTCCCCTGGCTGGTCAAGGCCAAGCTCAAGTGGTCGCTCTTCGTCGCCGCGACGCGGCGCAAGATGCGCAAGAACCTCGACTGGGAGCCCTTCTTCGAAGTCGCGGCGAGCGGAGCGCCCTTCCGCGAGCGCCTGGCGCAGTACGCGCGGATCGCCCACCAACGCTTCGAGAGCGACCGCTTCGTCGAGTTTTGCGCCGAGCACCTGCCGCACCTGGACGAGGTGGCCTGGGAGTTCTTCGGCTCCGAGGTCGCCAAGGACGCGGTGCGGAAGAAGGTGGCCGCGCTCTTCCCCGCGCACGAGGTGGAGAAGTTCACCGAGCACTTCTGGGGACTGGTCCAGTTCTGGCGCAAAACCGAGGCGGAGTACCTCGGCGGGGCCCCGGTTCCCCCCCCGGCGTGAGCCGCGAGGCGTCGCCCGGCGAGGAGGGTGCTGGAGGCGCGCGAAGGCGGCTGGGGAATCGCTAGCGTTCCTGTCGGCCGGAGGCGTCGAGCAGCTGCTGCTTGACCCCTTCGGTTCCACCGGACTCGACGGACTTGCGGAGCACGGCGGGCAGGGTGGTCGGGAGATCCCCCCGTAGGCGGGCGAAGACCACCTGGCGTGGGCCCGACGCGACCAGCACGAGGTCGTGGACGACCGTGGTGCCTCCCCTCAGGGTGATCAACGCCGAGGTCCGGTCGTCGCGGAAGCGGAGGACGTCTTCCCAGCCCCAGGGATCGAAGGTCGAAAGGTCGAGCGGTGCCCCGGCCGCCGCGCTGGCTGCCTCGCCCCGGGTGTAGACCGCCAATGCGAAGCCGCTCAAGCCGGCGAGGGGCAGAGTGCCGTCGGGACTGGGCCCGATCGTCGTCTTGAGCAGGGCGGTCGTGAGGCGCCCAAGGTCGAACTCGAACTCGCTCGCCGGCTGGACCCCGGTCTGCCGGACGAGCTCGCTGCGGACGGCCTGCGGGGTGATGGCGCTGGCGCAGCCGAGGGCGGTGAGCGGCAGCAGCAGCGCGACTACGAAGCTGGACGAGCGCATGTCATGGCCTCCGTCGGCGTTCCTGGAGGTGGCCGGCGGTGAATGCGCGACCAACGCGCCTGCCGCCCTAGGGAACTGTATCCGACCAGGCGCCGGTGCCGTTCGACTCGAAGCCGTCGGAGAAGAGCGACACCCCGAAAGCGACCGCCGCCGGCAACCCCGGTTTGAACAGCGTCAGGGTGTGCTTGGCGTAAGCCGAGGGCGCGTCGGCGTCGAACCAGAAGTTGAACAGCGTCGCCCAGCGCAGCGCATTGGCGTTCTGGTTCGTCGCGTAGGTCTCGGAGGCCCAGCTGACCGCTGCGGTCGGGACGTCGACGTCGATCGTCCAGTCGGTGGTGGCGTAGGGCTCGCCGGAGTGGTGGTCGATGTCCTTGAAACCGACGTTGGTGATCGTCGTCCCGTCGGGGAAGTCGACGAGGAGGGCTTGCGCGGCGCGGTCGGAGTTGTGGTTGCGGACGGCGTACTCGTAGTGCCAGGAGGAGGGCCCGAGCTGGGTGATCTTCCTCGCCACCTGGAAACGTTCAGTCGGCGCGTGTCCGGTGTTGAAGTCGACGTCGGTGCGTTCGACCTGGGGGTCGATCGTGGGCCAGGCGTCGATCGCCGGCAAGAGCTCGACCGTCGCGCCGCTGAACGTCAGGTTGAAGGTGCCCGCGGTCACGGTGATCGGGCGGTAGGAGGCGTTGTTGAGCCCGTTCTCGCTCAACGCGTCGTCGGGGGCGATGTACTGCCCCTCCATCCAGTAGAGGGCGCCGGGATTGAGCGTCGGATCGAGGTCGCTCTCGAGCACCTTGATGCGCTGCTCGTAGACCAAGGTGGGCGTGATCGCGGTGTAGGGGAAAGGATAGGAGCCGTCGGTCGGATCGACCTCGGAGCGCAGGCCCAAGGGCCGGCTTCCGTTGAGACTCGCCACGTAGGGGTCCGTGCAACCGATGCCGAGCTGGTTGCCACCGAACGGAGGCGACTGGCAGGACTGTCCGCCCGCGCCGGCGCACCCCGTGGTCGTCGAGTTGGTCGAAGTGAAGCCGTGCTTCAGCCAGCTCATCCCGATCTGCTCGAAGCGGCCCTCCTTCAGGCGGTACATGTTCTGGGCAATGACCGGATGATCGTGGGTCGTCGCCCCGGGAGCGCAGCCGGAAGCCTGGTCGCACCAATTGAGCGGCGCATCGCCACGGTTGCACGACCTCGTTCCGAGGGAGTAGCCGCGAATCCCGCCCGAGGCCCCGTAGTTGATCATGTCCATGAGGTTGAACACCGTCACGTCGGGCCCGACGGCCTGCGGAGCTTCGCTCTGGGCCGCGACCGGCGAGGCGGCGAGAGCGGAGAGTGCGACGAGGGCGAGGAGCGCGAACGGCGAGCGGCACGTCTGGGGCATCAGGGGCATCTCCTAGGCGCAACGGCCGCGAGCGGCCGGGGGTCACTTTGCAGCTAGCAGCGCGCCGCGCAAGGCCACGGCGGCCGGTTGGCCGGGCGCTTGGCGGAGCACCGCGTCGAGCTCGGCCAGCGCCGCCTCGACCTCGCCCGCGCCGGCCAGCGCCCGCGCCAGGAGCACGCGGGTGGCGACGTCGTCGGGCGCCGCCTCGAGCGCTTGCCGGTAGAGCGTGACGGCCTCGTCGAACTGCCCGACGCTGGCCAGCGCGCCGGCCAGGTTCTCGCGCGCCGGCCGATGTCCCGGATCGAGGTCGAGAACGCGACCGAATCCGGCGATCGCCTTCTCCCACTCCCCTCCCATGGCTGCGACGAGCGCCGCATTGTAGAGCAACAGGGTGGAATCCGGAAATCGCTCGAGGCCCCGGGCGAGCCAGCCGCCGGCGGTGGCCAG
>CAZPZW010000243.1:0-3470 GCA_964591165.1 uncultured Thermoanaerobaculia bacterium
CCGCGCGCCAGGAAGAGCATGCCGGCGTCGTCCCAGGCCATCAGGTCGTAGCGCTCCGGGGGAAAGAGCAGGCTCGAGGCGGTGCGCTCGCCGACCGCGCGCAGCACGCCCGCGGCGTCGGCCTCGACCAGCGGCCGGAGGCGCGGGTCGTAGCCCACCAGCGCGCCCACCGCGCCGTAGCGCCGGAGCAGCGCGTCCCAGCCGGTGTTGCTCGCCCGCGCCGCGGCGATCTCGTGCAGCAGCGCGGGGTGGAGTTCCATCCGGCCGTCGAGGAAGACGCGGCGCGGAGGGTGGAGGCGCCAGATCAGATAGCCGCCGTGCACGAAGTCGTTGTAGAGCGGCCCCACCCCGGGCCGTCGCGCGAGGGTCTCGGCGAGCTCCACCGGAAAGCGGTCGCGGGCGATCCCGAAGCCGAAGCCGAGGCCGCCGTGCCGTGGACGCAGCGGCCCGCTCGCCGGTGCGAAGGCCGCCCAGGCGCCCGCCGCGAGGGTGAGCAGGACCGTCGCCACGGCGAGGCGAAGCTCGCGCGGCCGCGTGCCGCGGCTCGCCTCGGGGAGCGCCGCCAGGGCGCGGGCGGCGAACGGCGTCGCGACGGCGAAGAAGAGCGCCTGGTGGCGTACGCCGGCTAGCGCCAGCAGGGCCAGCCCGAGCACCGGCAGTCCCCACTCCGGCGCCGGCCAATGCCCGCTCGCCCGCCGCGCCGCCCAGGCCAGGGTCGCCACCACCGCGAAGCCGCCGTAGAGGTAGGGCTGCGGCGCGGCGAACGAGGAGAGCCACTCGGGATTCGCCGCCGGCAGATCGCCCAGCGCCCCCAGGATACCGAGCGGCACCTCGATCAGCCGCCAGCCGTAAGGGTTCGCCAGCAGACAGCCCGCGAAGAGCAGCGGCGGACCGACGACCTGACGCGCGGCGAGCGGCGCGCCGCCCCATTTCGCGCCGGCGAGGAAGAGTCCGGCGACCGCCGGCGCGAGCAGCGCTTGACCGTGGAAGTTGACCCAGCCGACAACCAGCAGGGCGAGCCCGCCGAGGATCGCCGGCCGGCGGCGCTCGAGCCAGCGGCCGAGGCCGGCGAGGAGCAGCAGCAGGGCGAAGAGGGTGACGATCTCGGGCCGGACGAGGAAGCGAGGACGCGCTCCGAGCAGACCACCGAGGGCGACTAGGCCCGCCAGCGCCGGCCCGAGCCCGGCGCGCCGCGCCAGTGCGAAGAGGAGGAGCGCGAAGAGCGCCAGCGCCGTGGCGCGCGCGACGATCAGCCCGTCGAGCCCCGCCAAGCGCTCGATCCCCCACGCCAGGAGCTGGAAGAGCCATTCGTGATCGATCCAGGGGAGCTCCGGCGGGGTGAAGCGGAAGGGGTCGGAGCGCGGGATCGCGCCATGCTCGACCATCCACCGGCCGCTCGCCAGGTGCCAGAAGAGATCGCTCTCGAGGATCGGGAAGCAACCGGCGAGGAAAGCGGCCGCCGCGAGCGCCAGCCGGACGACGACTGCGGTCGGCGCGGCCGGCAGACGTTCGGCCGGCTCAGACTTCGCCGAGGGCATTCTCGACTTGCGGCAGGTCGAGCACCAGGACGCCGCCCGGAGCGTGCTTCTCCGGCTCGAACTCGAGGTCGCGGATCACCCGCCGGAACACTTCCTTCAGGGCACGCGCTCCCAGCCGCGGCTGCCGCGCGGCGGCGCGAGCGATGGCGCGTGCCGCGTTGGGCGACATGGCGAGCTTGATGCCGCGGCTGTCGAAGAAGGCGCGGCTCTGCTGGAAACCCGACTCGGGGATTTCGAGGAAGATGCGCAGCAGCTCGTCCTCGCCCAGGTCGGCGAGCAGCACGATGGCGTCGAAACGCGACAGGAACTGCGGGCTCATCCCGTAGCGGAAGAGATCGACGCTGCGCAGCCAGTCGCGCAGGTGGAACACGAGCTCCTCGCGCACCCGCCCCCCTTCGACCACCGTGACCGGCTGCAGCGCCCCCTTGTCTTCGCCGATCGTCACCCGGTCGAAGACCGCGTCGTAGAGCCCTTCGAAGGCGCCACCGCAGACGAAGAGCAGCCCCGAGGAGTCGACGGTGATGGCGCCGCCCCCCATCCAGGCGGGCAGCTCGAAGGGGACCGCCTCGTTCTCGATCAGGGTGAGCAGCGCCTCCTGGGCGCGGATGCCCGAGACGTTCGGTTGATCGCCGACGTGGGAGCGGATCTTGTCGACTTCGTCGACGAAGACCAGCCCCTGTCCGGCGCGCTCGAGCACCCGCTCGACGCTCGCCTCGGCGCCGAGCTGCTCGCGCGCCCGCTCGACCAGGCGGCGCAACACCGCCTCGCCCGGCCGGCCGGCGCGCGCCTCCTCGCCGAGCACGTTGGCGTGGATGCGGATCACCGCCGAGCGCACGGCGAGGGCCGGATCGGAGGCCAGGTAGGACTCGACGGCGCGCATGAGCGTCGTCTTGCCGGTGCCCGACGAGCCGATCATCAGGATGTTGCCGACCTTGAGGCCGGCGAGCTTCTTCGACAGGGCGATCGCCATCTCGCGCACCGCTTCGGTCTGGCCGATGACCCGGGCAGAGATGGCCGCGGCGATCTCGCTCGGCGAGGGGGCGATCTGGGCCATGGCGGCATTCTACTGTCCTGATAGATTCGCGGCGTGACGCGACGTTTCGCCCTCCTGTCGTTCCTCCTCCTGCTCCCCTCCACCCCACCGGCCTCCGCCCAGGCGGCCGACCCGCTCGCCGCCGTCCAGCAGGCGATCGACAGTCAACAGCCCGACCAGGCGCTCGCGGCCCTCGCGCCGATCCTCAAGCGCGAGCCGAAGAACGCCCGCGCGCTGCTCCTGCGCTCGACGGCGCGTTGCATGGAGGGCGAGGTCGAGGCCTGCCGGCAAGACCTCGACCGAGCGCTCGAGCTCGACCCGACGCTGCGCCAGGGTTGGCTCAACCGCTCCGCGCTGGCGATCGCCGAAAAGCGCTACGACGCCGCGCTCGCCGCGCTCGCCGAGGCCGAGCGGCTCGATCCGCAGGCGCCCGACAACGCGCTTAACCAGGGGGCGGTGCAATTGCTGGCTGGCCGCCTCGAAGCGGCCTCGGCCTCCTTCGAGCGCCACCTCGCCGCCAACCCCGGCTCGGCCGATGCCTACTACCTCGTGGCCTCGAATTTCGCCCTCGCCGGCTACTCGGCGCTCGCCGTCCAGCACCTGGCGCGCGCCATTCAGCTCGACGAGCGCTCGCGAGTCAGGGCGCGCACCGACGCCAACTTCAACGAGCTCGCCGCCAACCGCGGCTTTCAGCAGCTGCTCGACACCGACAGTTGGTCGGCGCCCTTCGGCAGCCCGACCGCGAACCGGGTCTACACGGTGCCCTTCACGGGCACCAACAGCCCGATCCTCACCGCCGTGCTGAACGCCCTGCAGATCGCGCGCACCCCGATGGACTCGCGGGTCGAGGTGACCGAGGCCTGGGCGCTGCTCTGGGCCGACGTGCGGATCAAGCTGGT
>CAZPZW010000244.1:0-3453 GCA_964591165.1 uncultured Thermoanaerobaculia bacterium
GCAGTTGGAGTCGGGTTCCGTCCCCGCCGTAGAAGAGCTCGTTGGCGACGTTGCCCGAGCTGTCCGGGCAGTAGAGCGCGTAGAGGTCGTTGTCGCTCGGGTTGGTGCTGGTCTTGTAGGTGCGGACCGACTTCATGAAACCCGTGGTCGCGTCGAAGTCGATGATCTTGCTCGCGGTGTCCTGCGGCGGCGTGCCGCCGGTCACGTCGATCCGATCGTACGTCTCCAGGACCCATGGGTCGGTGATCGGCAGCGGCAGATAGCTTCCCGGGTAGGTGCCACGCGCGGGGTTGTAGTTGGTGAAGACCGTCTGGGAGTTGCCCGTGGCGAAGTTCCCGGTGGCCGTCGACTGGCGATAGTGCCCGACGCCATCGAAGCTCGAGAGCTCCTCGTCGGCGTAAGTTCCGCCGTCGTCGAGATAGACCGTGCGGCTCGCCTGGACCCGGCGATTGGCGCGGGTCCCAGTGACGTCCTGCTCGTAGAGAAGGTAGCTCTTCCGCTTCGCGGCGCAGTTCGCGCCATTAGCGTCGCATTCGTAGCTGATCGACGAGAGGTAGCGCCCCCCTTGGGCCGGCTGGAGGAGCGTGAATGGGAGCCCGTACTCGCCGTGATGGAAACCGCCTGGCGACTCCCAGAAGAGCGGCCAGACCGAGAAGAAGTACTCCGTCTTGTCGTTGAGCGGGCTCCAAACGGTGACCTTCTGCTCCTCCGGCGGGAGACCGTCGTCCTCCCATCCGGCGCACCACTGTCCGACCCCTGGGGAGTTCCAGGTGTAGTCGTAGGTCCAGGTGGCATCAGGGGCGCTCGGGTTGGAGACCACACCGTCGTGCAAAGTCCGCTGGTCGATCGCCTGCACCGAGAGGAGCATCACGTCCGGATTCTGGCTCGGGCAGGGGTCGTTCGCCGGGATCTGGATCGTCTGGTAGGTGTACTGGATCGAGCCCCCCGTCGGATACGTCAGGCTCGCGAGCTCGGACTGGTTGCACGAGAAGGTCGCGGGGTTGTCGTTGTGGTGAGTGAACGACCAGGACCCGCCGCTCGCCGGGCGCACGACCGACGCGAGAACGGGTACCGAGAGCTGGCTCGATTGCCCGGGCTGATGCTGGCAGTCACGGTAGACGACCGTCGCCCCACCGTCGTTGACGTAGGTGAAGTTCCAGCGCGCCGGTGTGCCGTCGAACGCCGCGAGATCGACGTAGTCGACCGTCGGCTTCGCGGCCCCGTCATAGGTCACCGAGATGAACTTCACGGTGTGCGTGCGGCTGCGGCTGTCGGTCACCGTCCAGGTGAGCGTGTCGGGATAGGCGAAGCGGACCCAGTTGGGCGGCTGGCCGCTGACCAGGGGGAAGTGGTCGCGGATCTCGGTGAGGCGGTAAGTCGTCGAGGTTACCGGCTCGAACTTCTTGATCGTCCCGTCGGGGAACTCGATCTCGTGGACGTTTCCTGCGAGGTGCTTCAGCCGCAGATACGTCGCGTCGTGCGCGTACTCGACGAGATTCGTTGGGTCGCCGTCGTCCTCACCGTTGTGCAGTTCGGCGAAGAAGGGGTGTTCGCCCCCCTCCGGAGAGACGTAAATCCACTGCGTGCCGGGGTTCAACGGATCATCGGGGTGGATCAGCAACCCGAAATGGAGCGACCAGCCGATGCCGGCGTTCGAGCGCCGGTTCGGATAGGCCCAGTAGCCTTCGGTCGCGGGATCGTAGTCCCAGACGCCGCGCGAGCTGTGGTGGAGAGTGAACTGGTAGCTGAAGCGCTCCGAGAGCGGATAGGGGTTGCCGAGCGGGATCGCCACCGACAGCGCCCCCGAGTGAAGGTCGATCGAGTCGACCTCCCCCGCCTGATAGAGCTTGTCGAGCGCCAGACCCCGTCCGATGCTCGGCGTCTCCTCGGCCGAGGCGAAACCAGTAAGAAGGGCTGCGAGCATGGCAACGAAGCACCGTCTACTCATTCCTCCTGTCTCCTCCTTGTGAAAAAAAGAACTTTCTCCCTAATAACGAACAACTCCCTCGATTCGGTCACTTTTCCCTGCTCCGCCCGGCAGCAGGCTCGACCGAGGACGAAGTGCCTTCTCCAGCGCCTGACTTACGCTTTATTTGCGCCTTAACTTCGTCTCCTGGGCGGAGGCAACGGCGTGGACGCACTGGCGGGCTGGGCGGAGATCGCGGAGATGAATCCGGGGGCGGGGCCGTCGGGTGAAGGCTCCGTCGCGCTCGGGCTCGCAACGCTTTGCGAGGCGCCTCGCGTCTCCTCCGCCTTCCCCCGACGGCCTGGGCACATGGAGCCGGAGACCGACGGCCTGGGCGGAGGACCGCCGGTTGCCGGCGGTGTGGCGCGCAGCCCTGCCGGGCCTCAGCGCAGCGCCTTGACCAGCAGCGGCGCGATCACTGCCCGGCGGGCGTCGCTCGGCGGCGGCTCGACGCCGGTGAGCGCGGCGATCAGGGCCTGCACGTGGACGTTGGCGAAAGCCGGCACGGTGATCCCGCGCTCGATCCCCGGCCCGGTCGCGATGAACAGGGCCCGCATCTCGACCGCCTCGGGCGGGAAGCCGTGGTTGCCGCCCTTGGGCTCGTCGGGGTGGGCGGCGAGCCACTCCCGGGTGCCGAAGCGGTAGCCGGTCTCGGCTTGACAGGTGATCGGCGGGACGCGCGGGTTCTCGCCGTAGCGCCAAGCTGGGGGGAAGCCGCCCGGCGGGTAGCAGGTGAAGTGCGGATGCTCGCCCAACAGAGCGCGCCGCACCGCCTCCTCCTCGCCCGGCAGCGGCGCCAGATGGGCCACCGAGCTGACGTAGATCCGGTCGAGCTTCGCCGGATCGACGAGCTCGTCGAGCACCAGCGCACCGCCCGGGCGCAGCGCCGCCATGCCGTGGTCCGACACGACGATGAGGTTCACCTTGCGATCGAGCTTGCGGGCGCGCAGGCCGTCCCAGAGCCGGCCGATCATCCGGTCGGCCTGGGCGATGGCGGCGTTCGTCTCGGGCGCGTCCGGTCCGAAGTCGTGGCCCGCGTCGTCGAGCAACTCGAAGTAGAGGGTGAGGAGGGCGGGTCGCTCGCCGGCGGGCAGGTCGAGCCTGGCCAGCAGTTCGTCGACCCGCTGCTCGTCCGGCAGCGTCTCGTCGAACGGCTTCCAGATCGCCGGGCGAAGGCCACCGATGGCCGCCTCGGAGCCCGGCCAGAAGACCGGCGCGGTCTTGCGGCCGGCGCGCTCGAGGGTCACCCAGATCGGCTCCCCGCCCCACCATCGGCCGTCCTGGACGGCGCCGCGATCCGCCATGGTGAAGCGGCCGAGGGCGGGATCGATCATCCCGTTGCCGACGATGCCGTGGCGGTCCGGCACCAGCCCGGTCACCAGGCTGTAGTGGTTCGGAAAGGTGAGCGTCGGATAGGAGGGAGTGAGCCATTCGGCGCGGGCCCCGACCCGGGCGAGCATCGCGAGGTAAGGGGTCAGGCCGCGATC
>CAZPZW010000245.1:0-3423 GCA_964591165.1 uncultured Thermoanaerobaculia bacterium
AGATCGGCCGTCGCCGCGGCTTCGGTCGCTTCTTCGAAGACATCGCCGGGGAGCATCTCGCCGAACCAGACGACCGCCGGCCGGAAGGGCCCACCGCAGTCGCACGACGGCGGCCGGTCGGGGCTCTCCGCGATCGCCTCGGGCATCGGGCGCTCCCGCCCGCAGCGGTTGCAGCGCGCGATCCAGATCGTGCCGTGGAGCTCGAGGACCCCCTCGCTCCCGGCGCGCTGGTGCAGACGGTCGATGTTCTGCGTCACGACCACCAAGGACGGAAAAAGAGCGCGCCAACTTGCGATCGCCCGGTGCGCCGGGTTGGGCTCGGCCTCGGCCATCCAGCGGAAGCGCTGCGCGTACCAGCGCCAGACCGTCTCCGGCCGGCGCGCGAACGCCTCCGGCGTCGCCAGGTCCTCCGGCCGGAACTCCTCCCAGAGCCCCCCGGGCCCGCGGAAGGTCCCCAACCCCGACTCCGCCGACACCCCGGCGCCGGTGAACACCACCACCCGCGCCGCCGTCGCCACCCGCCGTCCCAGCTCCTCCCAACCCGCACCGCCCGTCATCGCCGCCATCGCCCCTCCCTCTTGCGCTACCGCCTGACGCACTCGGGCAGCATCCTGCACCGCCCGATTTCCCAACCTCTCAGCCGATGATAGGGGAGAGAGAGTGCCTCTCGCTGGTCGGACGCTGGTCGGTTCGAGCAGCTCCGGAGTCTGCACCATCGGGCGCTCGGCACCTTTGCGAGCTTCGGGGACATCGCGGTGTTTCCGGCGCCGTAAGTCGACTGGATCGGCGACCCAGGGTCCGGAACTTGCACAGGAAGTGCGGGAAAGGAGAGCGCGCATGCGTCAGGTTTCCCGCTTCGCTTGCGGTCTGCTGTTCCTCCTCCTCCCGCTCCCCGCCCTGAGCCAGTCGACCCGCTTCGAGGTCTCGGCCTTCTTCGAGCCGGGGGGCTCCTACTCCGAGTCCGAGGGCTTCGACTTCGACAATGGGCTGGGGGTCGGCCTGGGCCTGCGCGTCTCGCCGGCGTGGACGGTGGACGCCCGGGCCCTCTTCCACGACGCCAGGTACGCCGAGGACGTGACCTACCAGCTCGGCCTGCGCTACGCCTTCGGCCGCGAGGAGGCGCGCGGCTTGCCTTACGTCGTCGGCGGATTGCACCATCGCGAAGACCAGGTGCGCTACCCGGTCGAATGCGTGGTGGCCCCCTGCCCGGACCATGAAGAGGAGAATCAGGTCACCGGGGCCTTCGCCGGCGGCGGATTCGACTACCAGGCGCGGCCCTGGTTCTCCATCCGCTTCGATGGCCGCCTGGCGGCCTACGAGTCGGACGCCACGGGCCACTTCGAGCACGAAGTCGACCTGACGCTCGGCGTGGCGTTCAAGTTCTGACCGGCGGGCGGGAGCGGTAGGATCTCCACCTGGAGGTCCCCCATGACCCAGCTCAGCGCCTCGCGATGGCTCCGCCGCGTCTCTCTGCCGGCGGTCATCCTGGTCGTTCTCGCGGTCAGCGCCACTCTCCATGCCGAAGACCTCAAACATCTGAAGCTCTCCTCCGGAGTCGACATGGCCTACGTCGATCGCGGGGGCGGCGCGCCGGCGCTGGTCTTCATCCACTGCGGCAACTGTCAGATGGGAATCTGGAAGGAGACCCTCGACGCCTTCGGGCGGACCCATCGGGTGGTGGCGATGGACCTCGCGGGTCACGGCAAGAGCTCGTCGAACCGGGAGAGCTGGTCTCTCGAGGGCCTGGGCGCGGACGTCGCCGAGCTGGTGAAGACGCTGAATCTCGGCAAGGTGGTGCTGATCGGCAATTCGCTCGGCGGACCCACCGCCCTCGAGGCCGCGAAGATCCTCGGCCCCGCGCAGGTGATGGGGGTGGTCGCGGTCGACACCCTACAGAACGTCGAGATGGTCTGGCCCGAGGAGAGCTTCAACCAGATGCTCGCCGCCTACCAGGCCGACTTCACCAAGAGCTGCGACGCCCACATGCTCCAGATCGTGGCGCCTACGGCAAGCGCGGAGGTCAAGGATCGAATCGCGCGCGAGACCTGCGACAACGACCCCAAGGCCTTCCTCGCGCTCTTCCCGACGCTGCGCACCTACGACCAGGCCAAAGCGCTCGCCGCATCCGGCGTGCCGGTGCGCGCGATCAACGGCTCGCAGTTTCCGACCGCGACCGACGTCAACCGCAAGCACTCCCCCGGCTTCACCGCCGTCATCCTCGATGGCGTCGGGCACTATCCTCAGGTCGAGCGCCCGGCCGAGTTCCAGGCCGAGCTGCGCAAGGTCGTCGGCGAGCTCGCCGCGAAGCCGTAGCGCGCCTGCGCGGCGCGATTGACGGGCGCTCGCACCGGCTGCTAGAAAGCCGGACATGCCGAGTCTGCCCACCAACTTCGGGCTCCTGCCGCCCGAGCTGTCCGATCCCGAGAAGAGTCCGGTCGTCGTCCTGCCGGTCCCCTTCGAGCGCACCACCTCCTACGGCAAGGGGACCTCCGCTGGCCCGGCGGCGATCCTCCGCGCCTCGCAGTCGATGGAGCTCTACGACGAAGAGCTCGGCGGCGAGCCCTGCGACCTCGGAATCGCCACCGTGGCTCCCTTCCTCCCCGAGGCTTACGACATGGCTACGGCGATGGACGAGCTCGAGCGGGAGTGCCGGCGCCACATGGTCGCCGGAAAGTTCCTGCTCACCCTGGGGGGCGAGCACAGCCTGACCATCGCGCCGGTGCGCGCCGCCAAGCGGGTGTTCGGCAAGAAGAGCGGCCTCGGCATCGTGCAGTTCGACGCTCACGCCGACCTGCGCGAGGAGTTCGAGGGGACGCCGTACAGCCACGCCAGCGTCATGCGGCGGGTCTTCAACGAGGGGATCCCGTCGCTGCCGATTGGCGTCCGCTCGCTCTCGGCGCCGGAGGCGCGTCTGGCGCGCAAGGCCAAGATCCCGATCGTCTGGGGGCACGAGCTGGAAGGGCTCGCCGAACGCTTCGACGCCCTGCTCGCCAAGCTCCCGGAGCGCGTCTACCTCACCTTCGACATCGACTACTTCGATCCCGCGCTGGTGCCGGCGACCGGCACGCCCGAGCCCGGAGGCGGCGCCTGGTATCCCACGCTCGCCCTCCTGCGGCGGCTCTTCGCGGCCAAGGAGGTGGTGGCGATGGACATCGTCGAGCTGGCGCCGATCGGCGGCCAGCCGGCTTCCGATTTCGTCGCGGCCAAGCTGGCCTACAAGTGCATCGGCTATTGGGCCGAGAGCCGCGCGCGCCGCGGCTAGCCCTCAGGCCTCTCGGCGGCTCAGGTTTCCCCGCACGCGGGTAGCCATCACTCCGCCGCCCCCGGCCGTCCGGTGAAAGCTCCGTCGCGCTCCGGCTCGCAACGCCTTGCGAGGCGCGTCGCGTCTCCTCCGCTTTCCCCGGCCGGCCTCTCCCCCAAAGT
>CAZPZW010000246.1:0-3418 GCA_964591165.1 uncultured Thermoanaerobaculia bacterium
GCAACATCAGCTCGACGACGACGGACGGGTCGACGATCAACACCCCGACCTCGACCTCCACCAACCGCCTGACCTCCGAGAGCTACGACGCCTCGGGCAATACGACCGGCTGAAACGGCAACACCTACGCCTGGGACCCCTTGAACCGGATGAGCCACTGGACGAACGCCTCGGAGGGCTGGAGCTACGTCTACACGGCGGACGACGAGCGGTTGTGGGCGATCCGGGACATCGCCAACGCCGCCTACGCCAACTGGACCTACCGCGAACGAGGTGCTGGTGCGCGACGAGCGCCGGCCGGGGACGGAAGAGTGCCCCAGCCGCCTGCTATCGTCGTAGTGCTGGTTCTGCAGCCGTACCGCCTTCCGGAGGATCCATGCGCTTTCCCACCCCGATGCTGCTCGCCGCGAGCCTGATCGCTCTCGGTCCTGCAGTCGCTGATCCGCTGCCCACCGCGGCGGAGAAAGTCGTCGACTACACCATTTCCGTGCGACTCGATCCGGAGACTCGAGAGCTCACCGGCAGCCAGCGCCTGACTTGGCGGAACCCCTCGTCCGACGCGGTCGCCGATCTCTGGTTCCACCTCTACCTCAACGCCTTCAGCAACACCGAGAGCACCTTCTACCGCGAGTCCGGCGGGCAGCTGCGCAGCGACCGCTCGCGCAAGGACGGCTGGGGCTGGATCGACGTGACCGCGATGAAGCTCACCGACGGCACCGACCTGCTCCCCACCTGGACCTTCGAGCACCCGGACGACGACAACGCCGAGGACCGCACCGTGGGCCGGGTGCTGCTCCCGGAGCCGGTCGCGCCGGGGGGCGAAGTCACGCTCGACATCGCCTTCCAGGCCAAGCTCCCCAAGGTCTACGCCCGCACCGGCTACGCCGGCGACTTCTTCCTCGTCGGCCAGTGGTTCCCGAAGCTCGGGGTCTACGAGCCGGCGGGCACGCGCGGCCGGACGGCCGGCGGCTGGAACTGCCACCAGTTCCACGCCCACTCCGAGTTCTACGCCGACTACGGGCGCTTCCGGGTGGACATCACCGTGCCCAAGGGCTTCGTGGTCGGCGCCACCGGGCGCCGCCTGTCGACCGAGGACCACCCGGACGGCACCGTCACCTACGTGCACGAGCAAGCCGACGTGCACGATTTCGCCTGGACCGCCGACCCGTCCTACGTCGAGCTCGTCCGCCCCTTCTCGGCGACCGCCGACGTGACGCCGGAAGAGTACGCCGCCTGGGGCCGCAAGCTCGGCCGCTCGCCCGACGAGATGCGGCTCTCCGACGTCGAGATCCACCTGCTGATGCAACCCGAGCATCTGCCGCAGGCCGAGCGCCACTTCGCCGCCGCCAAGCTCGCCATCAAGGGCTACGGGCTGCGCTTCGGCCGCTACCCCTTCCCGACCCTCACCGTGGTCGATCCGCCGGCCGAGGGGATGGGCGCCGCCGGCATGGAGTACCCGACCTTCATCACCGCTGGCACCAGCTGGCTCATCCAGCACTGGCCCCTCTCCGGCGTTCGCATGCCGGAGCTCGTCATCGTGCACGAGTTCGGCCACAACTTCTGGTACGGCCTGGTGGGTTCGAACGAGTTCGAGGAGTCCTGGTTGGACGAAGGGTTTACCGAGTACTCGACCGCGGTGGTCACCGCGGAGGCCTACGGCGAAGAGCGCGCGATCGCCGTGCTCCCCGGGCTGGAGGTCGGCGCCTTCTCGCTCGACTACGCCGGCAACAGCCTCAACCGGCGCTTCGACCGCATCCGTACCCCGGCCTGGAAGTTCTCCTCCTCCGGGGCCTACGGCTTCAACTCCTACGGCCGCACCGCGCTCGTCCTGCGCACCCTCGAGAAGATGCTCGGCGAGGAGACGATGGCCCGGATCCTGCGCACCTACCACGAGCGCTGGCGCTTCCGGCACCCCTGGAGTCCCGACTTCTATGCCGTGGCGAGCGAAGTGGCCGGACGGGATCTCGCCTTCTTCTTCGATCAGGTGGTCGAAGGTCCCGGGGTCTTCGACGCGACGGTCGCCGAGCTCTCGGCCAAGCGGGTCGAGGAGCCGCGGGGCTCCTTCCGGCGCGACGGCGAGCGAATCACGGTGACGCGCGAGGAGGCCGACGAGAAGGACGCGGAGGCCGAGTCGAGCGGCAGCGAGCTCTATCGCAACCGCGTCGTCCTCAAGCAACTCGGCGAAGTCCGCCTGCCGGTCGAGGTCGAGCTGCGCTACGAGGGAGCGGAACCCGAGCGCCGCACCTGGGACGGCGCGGAGCGCTGGGTGCGCTGGGAGGAGGTCCGCCCCGAGAAGCTCGTCGAGGTGCGGCTCGACCCCGACCACGAGCTCGCGCTCGACGCCAACCGGCTGAACGACTCGCGCCGGCTCGAATCCGACACCCGCGCCGCCGCCCTGTGGACGGCGCGCTTCTTCTTCGCGGTCCAGCAGGGGCTGGCCGCGCTCGGCATGTAGGAGGGGCGATCGTGTTCCTGGTCCACGCCTTCAAGGGTCTCGTCCGGGCCGCCGGCGCGCCGCGCCTGGTCGCCCTGCTCTGGCTGATCAACCTGTTGCTCGCCGGCCTGGCGGCCTTGCCGCTCGGCCTGTTCCTCACCGGACAGCTCGGCAGATTCCCCGAAGGGGACCGCCTGCTCGCCGGCGGGTCGCTCGAGATGCTCGCCATCCTCAGCCGCGAAGCCGGCGGCTTCGGGACCGCGATCCGCGCCGGACTGCTCGCCGCGGTCGGCTTCGCGTTGCTCGCCAACGCGCTGGTCGCGGGCGGCGTCCTGGAGTCGCTCACCACCACCGATCCGCGCCCCTTCCTGCACCGCTTCGGACGGGGCGCCGGGCGGTTCTTCTGGCGCTTCTTCCGCATGGGGCTGGTGGCGCTCCCCACCGCACTGCTCGCCGCGGCGATCCTGGCGGGTCCGTTCTTCGCCGTGCGCCGCCGCCTCACCGAGACCGGTCCGGAGACCACCCGGTTGTTGCTCGGCGTGCTCGGCCTGGTCGTCGCCGTGGTCGCCATCGCCTGGGTGACCATGGCGCTCGACCTCGCCCGGATCCGGGTGGTGCGCGAGGACCAGCGGCGGCCGATCCGCCTCTTCTTCCGCACCCTCGGCACGGCGCTGCGTCACCCGGTGCGGGTGCTCGGCCTCTGGCTGGTCAACACGCTCGCGTTCGCGGCGCTGCTGGCGCTCTTTTTCGCCTTGCGCGCCCTGCTGCCAGCCTGGAGCTGGGCCGCCATCGCCGGGCTGCTCGTGCTCCAGCAGCTGGTGATGCTCGGCCGCGCCACGCTGCGCGTCGGTCTCTGGGCGGGCGAGCTGGAGCTGGCGAGCGAGCTCGCCCGGATCAAGGGGTGGGGTGCGACTCCGCCGCCGGTGGCGGCGCAGCCGCTTCCAGTCGTCGAAGCGCCGGTTCCGTTCGCCTGAGCGTTCCGGC
>CAZPZW010000247.1:0-3416 GCA_964591165.1 uncultured Thermoanaerobaculia bacterium
CTCGACCTTCGGGTGCTCCGCGCCCTGCGGTCGCCCTTCGAGA
Organism: uncultured Thermoanaerobaculia bacterium; assembly: GCA_964591165.1. Lineage (GTDB taxonomy): Bacteria > Acidobacteriota > Thermoanaerobaculia > Multivoradales > JAGPDF01 > JAGPDF01. The sequence continues at coordinate 44 of CAZPZW010000247.1, forward strand.
TCGACATCTACGCCTGGCTGACGTGGCGCTTCTTTCGGCTCCGCGAGCCGGTGACGATCCCGTGGCCGTCGTTGGCGCTCCAGTTCGGGTCGGGGTACGCAAACCCCCGGCACTTCAGGAAGCGGTTCCTGGGCTACTTGCGTGGCGTCATCGACTACTATCCGGGGGTCAGGGCATCCGGCTCGCAAGGTGGACTGACCCTCCGACCCTCGCCAGCGCATGTGGCCCCTCGGGCACGAGCACCGATGAAAGTGTGACGGCTGTCGCGCCCCGACCACGCAATGAACATCTGGGGGGCCGTGGTTGAGCCACTCGGCATCGCCGCCACTGTCCGCGGAGGCAGTTTCCGGGGCACAGCTGCCCTAGGATGGATCCGATGATCGCCGAGGAGCGCTGTGAGCGCTCGTTCCTGAAGCGAGTCAATCGGCTGCAGCGCTACGAAAACCGGCTCATCCGGGAAGGTCTGCTGCGCGACGAAGAAGAGATCTCATACACCACTCAGGCGGACGCTACTAGTGCGTGCAGAACGCACGCTGCCCGGCCCTCTGGCTCGCCGGCATTGCGTCGACTTCCCCATGACCTACGGGCCCTTCGACGCCTCGCCGGAGAGCCGAGGCGCGATCTCGTCGAACGATGTCGACCGGCGAGGGCGGGGAGCCGGCCTTACGGAACCGTCAATGTCCAGGCCGTGGAGTCGCCGCTCTCGAAACCATCGGCGAAGATGTCGCCGAGAACGAAGCGGTAGAGAACTTCCGGCAGATGGTGGGAGAGGGAGTCGTAGCTAACCGTGCCGTAGAGCACGCCGCCGTCATACACGGGCCTCAGCGCGCTGCTGTAATAGTCCGGGGTTGGGAACGAGTGCAGAAGTGCGAACCCGCTTCCGTCCAGGTGCGCCCGATAGAGAGCACCTCCGCCGTTCGCACCGCCTGCGTCCGTCGTTCCGAACGCACGACCAAGACCATCGAGGGCCGGGCCCGACTCGGGTGTCTGGCCGTCCAGCTCTCCACCTTCGAATGCATGGACGATGTCGAAGTTTGTCCCATCCGGCTCCACTCCAAAGAGGGCTCCCGCGTCGAAATTCCCTCCGTGCAATGAAGCGCCGTACAACCGCCCCGATGCGTCGACGGCGAGCCCGTCGCCGAGATACGAGTTGAAGTCACGGAGAACCTCGTAGTCGAGCCCGGTCGGAGTGAACTTGAATAGGATCCCACCCTCCGAGGGACCCGCCTCCTCGGCAGTTCCGTAGAGGCTCCCAGAGCCATCCCAAAGTAGCGACGGCCCCGGGCGACGGCCCATGCCCGGCTCGCCGAACGAGAACAGAAACGTGGGGCTGAAACCGATCTTCACTTCGTAGATCGTGCCCTCGCCGTGCAGCCCGCCCAAGCGCGTCGTCCCGTAGAGCGTGTCCACTCCATCGAACACGGGCGCTCCTCTGGGATCGTAGGCGAACCCCGGGGCATTGCTGAAAGAGTAAACGATCGAGAACGCCGAACCGTCGGTGCTCAGCGAGTACAGCGTCCCTTCCCCGAAGAATCCCCCCGAATCCGTGACCCCGAATAGGTGGTTTGGTGGGACGAAGGTGAGCCCGCCAAGAGGGTACTTGCCGTCAGAGACTCCGCCGTTGAAGGAGCGGAGAATCTCGTAGCCACTGCCGTCCTCGTGGATTCGGTAGACGGTCCCGAATCCCGAGGTGCCACCCCAGGTCGTCGCGCCGTAGAGCACGCCGGGCTCGCCTCGAACGAGAGGCTCCGGGCGGTTGCCGTCGACGTCGAAGTCATGCAGTAGCCCGTAGCTCTCGCCGCTCGTTGAAAGGCGGAAAACGACGCCCCGGGCGTTGACCCCGCCTTCGACCGCCGTGCCGTAGAGGTTCCCGTTCTCGAGGACGAGCTGATTCTCCGGGTGGTAGCCGTCCGTCGGGCCACCCGTGAAGCTGTGCAGGAGCTCGAAGCTCGAACCGGTCGCATTCATCTTGAACACGGTTCCAAGATTCGAAGCGCCGCCGAACTCGGTCGTGCCGTAGAGGTTTCCGCTCCCGTCGCGGACCAGCCCACCGATGGGTACGTAGCCATCGGAGGTGCTGCCGTCGAACGAGTGGAGCGTCGTGAACGCGGCGCCGTTCGTGCGCACCCGGAACACCGTCCCGCCTCCGAATGCTCCCCCCGAGTAAGTCGTGCCGTAGAGCTCGACGAAGAGGCCGTTCACCAGGATGAGATTCGACAGGGGATACGAGCTGTCGCCCGGGATCGCAGGGTTGCCGAACTCGTGGATCTTGACCAGGGCGGTCAGGATCGTGTCGACCCGGAAGAGGACTCCGCGGTCGTACGTGCCGCCGGAGAAGGTCGTGCCGTAAAGCGTGGTGCCGTTGAGGAGCAGCTTCGTGTCGGGCTGGGCACCATCGGTCGGCCCCCAGAACCACAGATACGCAAAGCCTGTCCCGTCGGTCGCCATTCGGAAGACCACGCCGTGACCCGTGTCCCCCCCCGCTTGCGTCGTTCCGTAGAGGATTCCCGCGCCGTCCAGCGTGAGCGGCGCGACCGGGTTCGCTCCGTCGACGGGACCCGAGAACTCGTGGAGCACCTGAAATCCCGTTCCGTCGATGTTGATACGGTAAACCAGACCCAGGTCGTGGTCTCCGCCGGCAAATGTCGTTCCGTAGAGCGTCGAGACTCCGTCGAACGTCGGCGCCGCCAAGGGCCGGCTTCCCGTGAAATAGCCACCGAACGAAAACAGAACTGTGGGGTCCGATCCATCGATCCCGACACGGTAGATCGTCCCCAAGTTCTGAGACCCGCCCGAATACGTCGTGCCGTAGAGATGGCCCAAGCCGTCCGAAGCGAGGCCGGCGTAGGGGTACGCTCCGTGACTCCGGAACTCGTGCAGGACCTCGTACTGGGCGTGGGTCTGTGGGACAGCGGAGAGGACGAGAAGTGTGCCCACCTCGACCAGTCGCCAGCAGAAGGCTCTGCCGCTCTCGCTCGGACGCCGGCATGCGCTTACCCGGTCTTGCTGGAGGGCCCTCCTGAGGAATCCGGCTCTCACAATCGGGCCTCCTCTCGCGGGCCTTCTCCCCGATCTGACCTGGTCGCGTTTCTCAAAGTATACAGTAGCCCAGAACTGATCCCGCTCCAGCAAAGTTCGGGAGCGCCGCCAGAGGCTCTTCTTCCCCGGCGGACTCAGGTCCGACGGCGGAGAACCTCGAGCAGACCGGACTTGTTCGTCCTGATGAACATCGAGGGGACTTCCCGCCAGGCGGGTGAAATGGTGGAGCAGAGGGGTTCGAACCGTCGGCGCGGACAGGAGTGGGGGGAGATCCGGAACCCGAAGGGGCGAGACGAGGCTTGACAATGAGCATAAAAAGAGCTCATATGAGCGT
>CAZPZW010000248.1:0-3385 GCA_964591165.1 uncultured Thermoanaerobaculia bacterium
CTTTTTACCTTAACCGAAAAACACCGACCAAGAAACCACCGATGCTGCCGCTCGCGAGAGATTTAGGGCGCGATCGGCGACGAGGTCCCGACTTCGGCCGGCTGGCCGAAGACCCGCACACCGCTGAGGCGCCAGAGATCGCCGCCGCCCCAGGTCTCGCCGTCGCTCACCCGCAGCCAGCGAATCGTCGGGCTGGGTTCGGCCAGACGGATCCGCGCCGGGTAGACCGACGGCTGGACGAGGTTGCGGAAGCGAATCAGCTCGCGCCACGACTCGCCGTCGGCCGACCCCTCGATCCGGCCCGCGACGAGGAACCCCGCGACCACCTCCTCCCCTGGCGTGACCATGGTCACCCCGTCGACGACACGCGGCCGGAGGATCTGTCCCACCAGCTGGACCTCGACCACGCGCGCCATGCGACCGAGCTCCACGACCACCGGCCGACGACGATCGACCTTGGGGGCCCAGACGATCGGCTCGTTCCGCAAGCGACCGGCCGCTCCCGACATCGACGTGAACTCGATCGCCGCGACCTCGATCGACTCGCCGCGCGGCGCGGCGCCGCGGAGCTCCCCGATCGCGGCCGCGACGAGCGGCGCCGTCACGAGCGCGGCCAACGTGAAGAGCGCGACGTCTGCGACCCGCTCACCGAGCCACCGGCGCCTTCCCGCTTCCGCCGGGGCGTTCGACGACAGCAGGGCGAGAGCCGGGGCCAGGGTGGCGACGAGATAGTGGAAGTGGACGAAACCCCGGTTCACCAGGTGTGCCGCCAGGCTCGCCAGGACCCCGCAGGCGAGGACCGTCGGCGTGTCGCGGGCGCGCCAGGCGAACGCCGCCAGGGCAGCCAGAGCCAGAGCCAACGCCAGCAGGTAGACCCAGGTCAAGTCGCGCGCGGCAGCACCGGGGAACCCCAGGTAGACCAACAGGGTGGAGAGCGAGTAGTTCCCTCTGCTCCCGAGCTTGTTGAACCACTGGTCGGCGAAGTCCGGCCAGACGGCCAGCGTCGCGGTGAGAAAGCCGCGCGGATTGCGCAACACGTGTACCGCGCCGCCAAAGAGGAGAACCGCCGCGAAGGCCTGGAGTCCGCGGCGTGAGCGCTCCCGCCAGAGGGCGAGGAAGGAGAAGGGCAGGGCGAGGAGCAGCGGCTGCCGCAGCAGCCCCGCGTACGCGGCGAGGCCACCGGCGAGCGCCGGGCGGCGCCCGTCGGCGATCAGCCAGACGGCCGCGAACGAGGCCGCCGCACCGATCTCCAGAGTACCCCCCTTCGCCGTGTAGTCGAGCAGGGGGAAGAAGAGGGAGAGCGCCAGAAAGAGACGGAACGTGGTCACGCCGGGCGCGAGCAGGAAGGGCAGCGAGTAGAGGACGGGCACCAGGACCTGGAAGAAGAGCAAGTAGTGCGCGCCGAGGAAGCCGACCGGCAGCGCGATCATCAGGTCGCCCATCGGCAGGTAGACGCTCCAGGTGGCCTGCATCAGGTTGTCCAACGAGTAGATGCCGTGGCCCGAGAGCAGCGCCGAGAGCGACGCCTGCTGCACGAAGACCTGGTCGAGCCAGGGCTCCGTGTCCCCCACGATGCGGATCGTCAGCGTGGCGGCGAAGGTCGCCGCCCAGCAGGGCCAGAGCGACGGCGACGCTAGGTAGAGCAGGATCAGCATCGAGGTCGCTGCAGGCACCGCGAGATGCGTCTGATGGGGCGCGAGCGGCAGCATTCCCACCGCGAGCAGCAGGGCGACGTTGACCACTCGCTCGGTCAACGGAAGCCCGTTCCCCACCGGGGATGGGAGCGGAGGCGAGGTCCTCGCGGCGGGCTCCGGGGCCGGTTCCAGCACCCTTCGACTCTATCCGTCCCGGCGCGCCGCCCAGGCGGCGAGTCCCGCTTCGAGCGGGCGCGGTGTGAAGCCGAGCGCCCGGCGCGCCGGCGCGATATCGGTCTCCTTGGGCGCCAGCAAGGCCGCCAACCGGTCGGGCGGCAGCCCCGCGACACCAAGCCGGACGGCGACCCGCACGGCGATCGTCGGGACGGGTACGAGCCAACGGCGGAGCCGGAGCGCCGCCGCGGCGCGGCGCACGAATCGGCCGAGGTCGAGTTCCTCGGGACCGGCGAGGGTCAACACCGCGGGCGCCAGGTCGACCGCCAGCGCCGCCGAGACGATGGCAGCGGTCACGTCGTCGACGTAGACCGGCGCGATCCTGGCCCGCGCGTCGCGCAGGTAGGGCACGACCGGCGCGCGCTCCATCCACGCGAGCAGCGACGCCACGGCGTCGCGCGAGCCCCGGCCATAGATCTCGGCCGGGCGCAGCACCACGGCAGCGGGAGACGTCTCGCGAACCGCCAACTCCCCCGCCAGCTTGCTCTCGCCATACGCCCCCGAGCCGATCACCGCGGCGCGCGAGCCGATGTGGACGAAACGACCGACGCCCGCTCCCCGGGCTGCCTGCGCCAGCGCGCGCGCACCGTCGACGTTGATCCGGCGGTAGCTCGTGGCCTCGCGCGCCCGCGTGAGGCCTGCCAGGTGGACGACCGCCTCGATCCCCCGGCAGGCGCCCGCCAGCGTCGCCGGTTCGAGGAGATCGCCGGCCACGCTTTCGCTCGCCGCCGCGGGCGGCGGCGAGCGGTGCACCAGGCAGCGCACCACGGCTCCTCGCGCCGCGAGCCGGGCGACGACTTCGCGCCCAAGCCAGCCGGCGGCGCCGGTCACCAGGACCCTCGGAGCGCTCAGCGTCGCCTCCGCCAGTTACGCCATCGGAACCGTGAGAGGTTGCGCAAGAACTCCGCGATGGTCGTCCAGCGGACGAACGACGCCCGGTTCTCGAGACTGTGGAAGACGGTCGGGACCTCCGCCAGCCTGAGCCCGAGCCGGCGCGCCTCGAGAACCAGTTCGGCGTCGATGAACCAGTCGTCGCTCTCCAGGCGCATCCGTTCCAGTGCCGCGCGACGAATCAACTTCGGCTTGCCGTTGACGTCGCGAACCCGGGGTCCCGGGAAGAGAACGCGGAAGAGCAGATTGAAGCCGGCCGAGAGGAGGCGTCGACTCACACCGTCCTCGCGCCGGGTGCGATACGTCTTGGCGAAGTCCACCCTCTCATCGCGCGCCAGGGCGAAGACGCGCGCCACGTCCTCGCCCGGCATCTGACCGTCGCCGTCGATCACCGCGACGAAGGTCCCGCGGGCCGCCGTGAAGCCGCTCTTCATGTCCCAGCCCATGCCGCCGCGCTTCGCGAGCGCCACCACGCGGCGGCGCGGATCGACCGCCACGAGTTCCTCCGCGACCGCGGGGGTCGGATCGTTCGCCCCCGGCCAGGTGTTCACCACCAGGATGAGCTCGCGCGTGACGCCCAGGCCGTCGAGCGCGACTTCGATACGCCGGACGAGGCTGCCGAGCGC
>CAZPZW010000249.1:0-3377 GCA_964591165.1 uncultured Thermoanaerobaculia bacterium
GTGCCTCGGGCACTCCGCTGGGCGTCGGCTAGCGAGGCTCGCCCATTCGCTCGAGCGTGGCCTGGCGGAGCAGCACTCCGATCGAGCGACGGTAGGAGTCTGGTCCCGATCCTCCGACCGTAACCTCCGAGAGGCTGTGCTGGACCACCAGGGCGGTCAGGCGAGGCCCGTTCTGGCCGACATCGAAGTCAAAACTCACCTCGAACTCACCAGGCGCCACCGATTCGTCCAGAAGAACCATCCCGCTCGGCGTCGAGACGACCAGGTGCTCCGGTTGCTCGCCAGTTCTCCGCGTTGCACCACTGAGCCGGACCAGGTACTTGCCGCTGAGCAGCTTGCCCGGGAAGCGCAGGCTTGCCTTCTCGGTGCGCGTCCAGCGAAAGGGACGCAACCGACGGTCGAACTCCAGGTAGGACCACCCGTCTCGGTAGCTCTGGGCCTCGGGCGTGGCAATGGAGAGGGCGGAAGACGCGGTAGGTCTCGGCGGGAGCGCGATTCCCGAGGCGCACCATCGTTCCAGGTATTCGCCGGACGACTCGCCAGGAGCCAGCTCGAGGACGGTGTAGTCACCGGTGCCGCTGGGTACCGGGCGATTCGATTCGGCGCGCAGGATCCCCACGGCCATTGCCGAGTGGAGCATCAGCGACTCGGGAGTGTCGAGCCCACGCCAACGGTTGAGCACGATCAGCGTCGCCTCGCCATGAAGCAGGGCGCACGGCAGCCTTGCGACCGGTTCGGAGCCGAGATCGGCAAGCGTGCGCTCGAAGAACGGGGTCAGCTCTCCAGGCATGTGGAACAGCGGTGCGCCGGCGCCGGCGCCGAGACCGGAGATCGCGGTTCGGAACTCGGCGGCAAGCCCTCCCTGTCCGGCTCGGACTTGGGTCGCAACCCCAAACCAAGAACCGAAAAGCCACGGCAGGAGAAGCACACCAGCGACGATCACCGAGCCGGAGTCGCGCCACAGCCGCTTCGTGGCCAAGATCAGGGCCAAGGCCCAGGCTCCGACGCCGAGGCAAGGGTAGCGCGGGCCATGAAACGCCGAGAACCAACCAGCCCTTGCCGAAACCCAGAGGATGCCGACGAATAGAAGCGTGACGAGCGCCGCAGCGATGCCCAACCAGCACTCTCGATCGCGGCAGAGTCGCCGCATGGCGATCGATCGCCGGGCCTCGTTGAAGCCGAGCAGAGCGATTGGCGTGGCGGATAGAACTCCAATCGTCGCGAGGAGCGCCCACGCGGCAGGTGCTGGCCCGTAGCCATCGCGCCCAAAGGGAAGCCACTCGGAGAAGACACGCGCGAGATTCGCCAGGGTAGGCGCCGTCATCCACTGCGGCGCGGCCGCGCGAAGTGCGGAAATCTGATCGGGTACCAAGCCGAACCATGGGACCACGGTGAGTACGAGCACCGCGTTCGCGAGAAGGGGAGCCGAGAATCGACGCCGATCCCGCCCTCGATTCAGCGCCCAGGTGAGGAGCAGCCATGTCGTGCCGATGAGCGCGAGAAGAAGCCAGGAGAGGAGATGCGACCAGGCCGCCACGGCACCGGCGGTGACGTACGCGATGCTGCGAATCCGCCGTGCGCGCCTCCTTGCGAGGTCGTCGAGAAGGTCCAGAAGAACGAGAAGCAGACAGATGGAGGTCCCAGCGACCGCAAAGCCATAGCCGCGCGCGTCCTGAGTGAACTGAACCACATGGGCCGAGGACAGCAAGATGACACTCCCGAACGGACCCCACGGCTCACCCAAGGCGCGCGTGAGGATTCGCCAACTTGCGGCGGCGAAGATGATCCATACGACGATGTTCAGGGCCCGGGCCACGCGGATCGAAGGAGCTATCGAAAGCCTCCCCGCCGAGCGCAGCCAGGAGTGGAGCGCGAGATAGTAGAGCGGAGGATGGAGATCCTGTACGGCCAAGTCGAAGAGGCGTGGAAGGTCGGCGCCCGCGAGCTGGAGCGAGTAGACCTCGTCCATCCAGATACTGTCCTCTCGGCCGGCAAGATGCAGCTTGATCCCGGCGAGAAGCACGAGCAGCAAGAGGGCAATGGCACTGCCGGCCCGCGCGGGGGCCGGGAGCCGGCGATTTGGTGAGGCGCTTCCGGGCGGTTGCATTCTCTACCGTGCTCGCGAAGCATACGTCGGAGGAGGGGTAGGTCTCGGGCGCCAGCGAGGTTGGGACCCGAGCCCGGTGGAGGGACTCGATCGACGCGGGCGCCTTTGGAGCCTCAACGGGGCGCCGGCAGGGGGGCTCCCGCGGAGCCGGCTGGGAAGGCTAGATGCGGCAGGACTCGCGCCTCGGACCATGGTCCGGTGACCATGGTACGATCGCCGCATGGAGACGATCGCGATCTCGAAGTTCAAGGCGACCTGTCTGGCGGTGCTCGAGCGGGTGCGGGTGACCGGCCAGCCGATCCTGGTGACCCGCTTCGGCGAGCCGGTGGCGGAGGTGACGCCGCCCAAGGCGGCGAAGCCCGGCAAGCGGAAGCTCGGCGACCTGGCGGGCACGGGGGAGATCCTGGGCGACATCATCTCGCCCGCGCTTCCGGCCTCCGCTTGGGAGGCGATCGGCGGGCGCCAGCCGAGCCGGCGGCGCAAGCGGCGATGAGGCTCCTGCTCGACACCCACGTCTGGGTGTGGGCGCGGCTCGAGCCGCATCGATTGGACGGCGGGGCGCGGCGGCGAATCGAGGATCCGGCCAACGAGCTCTGCCTCTCGCCGATCAGCGCCTGGGAGCTGATGCAACTCTCCGATCGGGGTCGCCTCTACCTCCGGCCTGACGCGCCGGCGTGGATCCGCGCGTCGCTGGCCTCGATGGCGATCCGAGTGACGCCGATCGACGTCGACATCGCCATCGCGAGCCGGAGGATCGCCCTGCCCCACGACGATCCCGCCGACCGCTTCCTCGCAGCCACCGCGAAAGTGCTGGACTTGACCCTGGTCACCGCCGACGAGCGGCTGCTCGTCTGCCGCGAGATCCGCACCCTCCGCGCCTGAAGGCCGCGTCCCGGCGCGCTCGGCGCCGGAAAGAAGAAAGGCCCCGGATCGCTCCGGGGCCGTGGCGCTGCGCGCGGCGCGAGCCGGACGTCAGATTTCCTTGGGGATGCGCATCCGGTAGAACGAGCGCCAGACGAAGACGATGGAGATGGCGAAGAAGATCGCCGCCATGATGGTGGTCGTCTGCTTGGGCATCTCGATCGCGAGCTCGACGGCGAGCAGGCCGAACAGGGTGGTGAACTTGATCACCGGGTTCATTGCGACCGAGCTGGTGTCCTTGAACGGGTCGCCCACCGTGTCGCCCACGACGGTGGCGGCGTGGAGGTCGGTCCCCTTCTCCTTGAGGTCGACCTCGACCACCTTCTTGGCGTTGTCCCAGGCGCCGCCG
>CAZPZW010000250.1:0-3348 GCA_964591165.1 uncultured Thermoanaerobaculia bacterium
CTGAGCGCGCGCCGGGCTCACTCCGGGCAGACGGCGCCGCTCGCGATCCAGGCGTCGATCAGCGCGGCGAGCTCGCGTTGGCTGCCTGGCGCCGGATCGCGACCGGCCCCGGGATTCCACCCCCAGGCGACGAGCGCGTCTTCTCGCAGGTGGGTCGCCACCTCGCGCAGGGTGCGGTTGCCGTTGCGCGCCGGGTCCTTGAGCTGGGCGCAGAGCGCCGCCGGGGTGAGCCCTTCCCAGGCCATGCTCTGCGGCGCCAGGCGCCAGTGCGGCGCGCCGGGCACGCTGGCGGGGTCGTAGTTCTCGTCGCCGTGACAGGTCGTGCAGCGCATTCCGACCACGCCCATGCCGTTCTTGGTGCGCATCACGGGCGGCTCGTGGAGCCGCTCGCCTCGCCCCTGGAGCGGGTGGTCTCCCGCCGGGTGGCAGTTGACGCAGCGCGGGTGCAGGAGCGCGCGGCTCGCTTCGCTGAACAGGGCCGCCGAGCGCGCGGCGCGTTCCGCGATGCCGTCGAAGGAGCGCGGCGAGCGCAGGCCGACGGGAGCGGAGCCCGGCTCCGCTCCGCGCAATTCGGGCGCGAGCGAAGCGGCGAGGAGGAGGGTGAGGGTGAGCGACGGACGGAGGGGACGCATCGTTCAGCTCCCTTCGGCGTGACGGCGGAAGGGGAGCCGACGGACCGGCTTCCCGGTCAGCGCGAGGTAGGCGTTGGCGACCGCCGGGCCGATCGGCGGGACACCGGGCTCGCCGACGCCGGTGGGCGCCGCGGTCGAGGGCAAGATGTGGACTTCGACCTCCGGCATCTCGTGGATGCGCAGCATCGGGTAGTCGTGGAAGTTGGACTGGAGGACCTTCCCCCCGTCGAGGGTGATCTCGTCGTGGAGCACGGCGCCGAGACCGTAGCCGATCCCCCCTTCCATCTGGGCGCGCACGTTGTCCGGGTTGATCGCCACGCCACAGTCGACCGCGCAGACGACACGATGGACCTTGGGCAGGCCCCCCTCGCCGAGCGAGACCTCGGCCACCTGGGCGACGAAGCTCGAGAAGGAGGCGTGCACCGCGATGCCGCGCGCGCGGCCCGCGGGCAGCGGCGCGCCCCAGCCGGCGCGCTCGGCGGCGAGCTCGAGGACCGCGAGGTGACGCGGCTGCGCGGCGAGGAGCTCGCGCCGGAGTGCGAACGGGTCGCGACCGGCCCCGCGCGCGACCTCGTCGAAGAAGGCCTCGGTGGCGTAGCCGTTCTGGGTATGACCGACCGAGCGCCACCAGAGGACCGGCACGCCGACCTGCGTGGTGTGGAGCTCGACCTGGAGATTGGGAATGGCGTAGGGGAGATCCTTCGCCCCTTCGACCGAGGAGTCGTCGATCCCGTCCTTCACCGAGAACGCCTCGAACGGCGTGCCGGTGAGCAGCGACTGACCGACGATGCGATGCGTCCAGGCGACGATGCGCCCGTCGGCGTCGAGACCGGCGACGAAGCGGTGGAGGTAGAGCGGACGGTAGCGACCGCCGGCGAGATCGTCCTCGCGCGTCCACACCAGCTTCACCGGGTAGCGCCCGCCGATCGCCTTGACGATCTCGGCCGCCTCGCGCGCGAGATCGGCCTGCGGGGTGGCGCGCCGGCCGAAGCTGCCGCCGGCGTAGAGCGTCTCGATCGCCACCTGGTCCGGGGCGAGCCCCAGGACCTCGGCCGCGACCTGCTGATCGACGGTCTGGAGCTGCGAGCCCGTCCAGAGCTCACAACGGCCGCCGGCGAGCCGGATCACGCAGTCGAGCGGCTCCATCGGCGCGTGCGCCAGGTAGGGAAAGGCGTAGTCGGCCGAGATCACCTGGGCGGCCGAAGCGAGCGCGGCCGCGACGTCGCCGTCGCGCCGCGCGACCAGGCCCGGGCGGTCAAGCAGCGCGGTGTACTCCGCGAGGAGCTCGCTCGTGCCGCGGCGCTCGGCGTCGCTCTCGTCCCAGTCCACCCGCAGCGCGTCGCGCCCGCGCTTGGCGGCCCAGAAGCCCTCGGCGAGGACCGCGACGCCCTGCGGGACGGCGACGACGTCGACCACGCCAGGGATGCGCTTGGCCTCGCTCGCGTCGAAGCTCCGGACGCGCCCGCCGAAGCGGGGCGGGCGGGCGACCAGCGCGGTGCGGAGGCCAGGGAGCGCGACGTCGAGCGCGAAGGTCGCCGTGCCGCGCGTCTTCTCCGGCACGTCGAGGCGCGGCAGGTCGGCGCGCCCGACGAGCACGAAGGCGCTCGGATCCTTGAGCGTCACCTCGGTCGGCGGTGGGAGCTCGGCGGCCCGCGCCGCGAGCTCGCCGAAGCGCGCCGAGCGCCCCGAGGCGGCGTGGCCGAGGACGCCCGTCGCGACGCTGATCTCGGAGGCCGGCACCGACCAGCGCTCGGCCGCGGCGGCGACCAGGAGCGCGCGGGCGGTGGCTCCGGCCTGCCGCATCTGCTCCCAGGAGTTGGCCATGGCGCTCGAGCCGCCGGTGCCCTGAATGCCGAAGAAGAGATTCTTGTAGCGCTCGACGTCGGCCGGGGCGGAGACCACCCGCACCCTCGCCCAGTCGGCGTCGAGCTCCTCGGCGACGAGAGTGGCGAGCCCGGTGTAGCTCCCTTGACCGAACTCGAGGTGCTTGGCGATCACCGTGACGGTGTCGTCGGTGCCGATGCGGACGAAGGCGTTGAGCTCGGCCGCGCCGGCTCCGGCCGCGGCGCCGGCGGCGCGGGGGAGACGCAGCCCGAGAACGAGGCCCGTCCCGGCGGCGAGCCCCGAGGCGAGGAGTTGGCGGCGATCGAGCGCCGGCACGCGGAGCGGGGCGAGCGCGCTCATCGCGCGAGCCTCGCTGCGGCGTCGTGGACCGCTCGGCGGATGCGCAGATAGGTCGCGCAGCGGCAGACGTTGCCGGCGAGCGCCGCGTCGATGTCGTCGTCGCTCGGCCGCGGGATCGCCTGGAGCAGCGCGACCGCGCTCATCACCTGGCCCGACTGACAGTAGCCGCATTGCGGGACCTGGAGCGCGTCCCAGCTCGCCATCACCGCCTGGGCGACCGGCCCGTCGAGCGCCTCGATGGTGGTGACGGCGCGCGTCCCGACCGCGCGGACCGGCACCACGCAGGAGCGCACCGGTTGTCCGGCAAGGTAGACCGTGCAGGCGCCGCACTGCGCGATGCCGCAGCCGTACTTCGCGCCGTTCAATCCGAGCGCGTCGCGCAGCACCCAGAGCAACGGCGTGTCCGGGGCGGCGTCGACGGTCTGGCGCCGGCCATTGACGGAAAGCTCGTAGCGCATCCTCACCTCCGCACCCGGTCGGGTCGACCGTTGCACATCCGCTGGGCTGTTGGGCGAGGAGGGTACCACTTTCC
>CAZPZW010000251.1:0-3323 GCA_964591165.1 uncultured Thermoanaerobaculia bacterium
TGGCGCCCGCCGACCGCAAGGCGGTCTACATGGGCTACGCCTTCCTCTACGGCGTCTTCGGTTCGCTCCTGGGCTCGAGCCTCGGCGCCTACCTCTACGAGCGGATGCTGAAGCCGGTGGTCGCCGCGGCCGAGGCCCCGGAACGGACGCGTCTCTTCTGGCTGCTCTTCGCGGTGCTCGACCTGGTGGCGGTGGTCGGGCTCGTCCTGTTCGCCCGCGCCTTCACCCAGGACAACGCCGGGACCCGGGCGCGGGCGCGCGCGATCATGCGCGGGGTCTACGCCCTGCTGATCGCCCTCGGGACCCTCTTCCTCTACTTCGCCTTCACCGCCTCGCCGATCCAGCCGCGGGTCGCCGTCCAGGCACTGATCTTCGTCGCCCTGGGCTCGGGCGGGCTCTGGATGAGCCGCGCGGCCGAACGCTGAGGCGCCGCGCGCTTCAGCCGATCCGCCGGCGGCCGAGCGCCCGAGCCGCCGCGAGCGCCAGCCCGGCGCCGAGCAGGGCGAGGCCCCACGGACCGGCCGCCGGGATCTCCGGAGCGACGGTCGGCATCAGGACCTCGAGGGTGACCGGCACGGCGAGCAGCGGCTCGTCGACATCGTTGCTCGCGACGCAGATCACCGCCGTGTAGATTCCCGGAGCGAGTCCGGTCGAGTCGAGCGTCACGCCGATCGGGTCGCTCCCCGCCGGCGGCACGTCGCCGGCCAGGGTGTCGAGGGCGAGCCAGGTCACGTCGCCCGGCGCCGCGCAGTCGGCCGGCGCCTCGGCGAGCGAGTAGTCGAGCTGTCCGTCGCCCAGATTCGCGATGTCGAGACCCAGCACGACCACCGTGTCGGGCAGTTGCTGGCTCGCCAGCGCGAGCGGCGAGAGGTCGATCTCCGGCTCCGCCGCCGCCACTTCGAGCGTCACCGGGATCGGGATCAGCGGCTCGTCCGGATCGTTGCTCGCGACGCAGATCACCGCCGTGTAGATCCCCGGAGCGAGTCCGGTCGAGTCGAGCGTCACGCCGATCGGGTCGCTCCCCGCCGGCGGCACGTCGCCGGCCAGGGTGTCGAGGGCGAGCCAGGTCACGTCGCCCGGCGCCGCGCAGTCGGCCGGCGCCTCCGCCAGCAGGTACTCGAGGGTCGCGCCACCCAGGTTGGCGAGGTCGAGCGGCAGGACGACGACGGTGTCCGGCGGCTGCAGGCTGGCGAGCGCGAGCGGCGTCGGGTCGATGTCGGGCAGCGCGCAGACCGGCAGATCGAGCCCCAGGATCGCCTCCCAGGTGACCTCGCCGTCGGTCAGGTCGACCTCGACGAAGACCCGCCCGTCCTCGGCCAGCCAGAGCCCAGGGCCGATCACCGTGGAGGCGTTGAAATCGTCGACGAAGAGGCCGTCGCCGCCGCCATCGCCGTCGATGTCGAGCTCGTCGCCGGTGGTCAGCAGCCGGGTCGAGCTAGCCGCGAGGTTCGCCGGGTCGCAGCCGACGAAGAGCGCTTCGGTTCCTCCCACGAGGTTCCAGATGAACGCCGCCAAGGGGACGTTGTTGAGCGACAGCGCCTGCACCGCGGTTCCCAGCGTGACGCCGTCGAGGGCGGTGCCCTCGCGCAGCACGATCGCGCCGTCGTAGGCGATGAACTCGTCGGTCGCCGTGGCGCCGCTGGTGTCGCCCGAGAAGGCGTAGTGGCCGAAGTTGCCGATCGTCACCACGTCCAGTCCGGCCCAGTTGTCCCCCTGGCCGGTGGGTTGCGACTCGCGCGCCACGACTGCGCCGTCGACATAGATCACGTCGTCGTTGGCCGTCGAGCCGGTGTCCAGGATCAGTTGATGGATGTGATGCGCGCCGTTGTCCGAGAGTTGGTAGTCGAAGCCGATGCCGCTCGGCCGGTCGATCGGGAAACCGCCGACCAGGTCGTCTGAGCGCAGCACCACTACGGTGTTGCCCGGCGTGCCGTCCGAGCTCGAATAGAGCATGCGCCCCTGGGTCGTCGTGCCGCCCGTCTCGTTGAAGCCGGAGACCCAGAGCGCTCGCCCGCTCGGCAGCAGCTGCGGCCGGCTGTTGAAGGTATTGGTCACCCCGGCCGGGAAGCCGGGTGCCTGGGTGCCGTCGGCGAGCAGCAGGCCGTTCTGCGTCCAGACGGCGTCGTCGCCGTCGACCGACGGGCTGTAGATGAACTGGCCGGCATCGCCGATGCCCATGGTGGACTCACCGCCGGTGAGCACCGGGCCCACCACGTCGCTCGCCCGGAAGAGCACCCCGGCGCCCGACCAGACGAAGCGCTCGCCACCGACGAACGAGCCGACGAAGCCCGGCTCGCCGAGCCCGTTGGTGAACGGAGCGTTGAGCGTGTCGACCACGCTGCCGTCGGCGGTGTCGCCCTCGGCGAGGATCACCTGTGCGGCGACGATGGCGGTGGGCGCGTGCGGGCCCGGGAGCGCAGGCTCCTCGGTCGCCGGCTCCCGACCCTCGTGCTCGTCGCTCGCCACCAAGGGCGTTCCGGCGAGCAGACCGAGCGCCACCGCCAGAACAGCGAATCGCTGGCTTCGAGAGCGAACCATGGGTATCTCCTTGGAGTGTGTGGCTTGCCGGCTCGAATGCTACGCCCCGGCCCGCGACCTGTCGACCGCGCGCCGCCGTCAGGGTGCACCGACGTCGACCATCTCGGCGACCGCCGAGAAGTCGCCGCCCTGCTCGTCGGTGACCAGCACCGCGACGCGATGCCGGCCGGGCTCGAGCGCGAGCTCGGCGCGATGCACCCAGACGCCGGCGAGCGCGCGCTCGAGGTCGCTCGCCGGGATCGAGATCGGGATCGGCGTGCCGGGGTCGAAATAGAGCTTTCCCGACGCTTCCTGGACCGCCACCTGGAGGAGGAGCTTGCCCTCGCGCGCCGTGCCGCGCGGCACCAGGGCGATCGCGGCGAGCGGAATGCGCACCGCGAAGGGCAGCTTGGCGTTCTCCCGCCGTGACTCGCCGGGCGAGGAGGCGCCGAGCTCGAGCCGCAGACCGAACGGATTGCGCGCCGCGCCCAGGGTCGCCGCCGCGACCAGCGCCGCCGCGCCGCGCTCGGCGCTCTTCAGGCGCCGGAAGCTCTCGCGGTGCCGCACCGCGAGATCGGCGCGCGCCAGGCGGACTTCGATGCGATGGTCCCCCGAGCCGGCCGCGGCGCTGGTGGTGAAGCCCAGTGAATAGACCGCCGACTCGTCCACCGCGATCTCCGCCAGGCGATTCCCCAGCCCCTCGTCGAGGTAGAACGTCCGCCCGCCGGTGGCGGCCGCGAGCCGGGTGACGCTCGACGCCTTCTCGATCGCCGACCGATCGCGCGGCGGCGGCGCGACCGCGCCGG